>JANOFR010000103.1:0-29434 GCA_031413755.1 Chitinophagaceae bacterium | reverse complement strand
GGCGTATCTTTTAAAACAGCTTTTACAACCGGATCATTTAAAATAGAATTAACCGGGATGCTTGGCGAAAGAAACCAGGCCTGGTAACCGAGTATTACGAGGTCGTATTTATTTTCTTTAAGCTGAAAAGGTTTCAGTTGTGTGGGCACGCTTAAAACACAATCGGGCATCACAGCAAAAAAGGCTTTACCATTCCATGGAAAGGGGTAATCATTGGCAACATGAACACGAACTTTTTCTACACTATTACCTGCTTCAACCAGTGGCAATGTAAAATTGTTAAGGATGTCTTCCAGCTGTCCGGACTGAGAATAATAAATAACCAGAATCTTTTTACCCATACTTTGCAAAGTTAAGTCTACAGAGGCTTTAAAACCTTTGATTTTTTACTATAATCACTTATTGCCTGTTGTACTATGGGAGAAAGTGTTTTATAATTTGTGCGAATCAGCAAACTGTCATTCTCCATCTCATTATGATAGTTAACAACCTTGGGTGCATGTTCCTGTATAATTAACCTCAGGAAATTAAACTCTGCGTTTCCTGTATCCTTTTTTATTGCAGCTTCCAGCTTCAGGCGACCTGATTTAAACAGGCTTAATTTATCTTTAGCCTTTGTATTAAATCCTGCTTTTTTCATCAATAAAGCACCTTCATAGGCATCTTTTTCATTGAAAGATGCCGCTTTTACAATGCTGAGTTGTGCATTTATTTCCTGCAGGTTATCGGAGGCCATTGCAGCATAAAAAGCGGATTTATCAAAATTTATTTTTTGTGAAACCCCCTGCATTGTTAATGCTGTTAAAACAAAAAGCAGGTTAAAAAAAATCTTTATATACATTTAAATAATCAATTAATCTTCAAAGATAAAGATTTATGAGTGTACGTGTTGAAGCAATCCGGGCTGGTGCTTTTACCTGTTAAAAATAACGAATCTTCCTTATCCTGTTTTTTAGAAAAGTAAACATTCGAAGTAGATTTACTTTTTGAATATTTGAATAAAATATATCTACCTTCTTTTGATTTTATGCACAATAAAACACTTCAATAAAGCGATTTATACAAACGATTCAATTAATCTTTGAGTCAATCTGAAAAACCACCCGAATGAAAATAATCCGTTATGCGTTAGCAACGATGCCGATATTATTGTTATTGGCAAACAGCTCCTCTTCTGATTATGAAAAGAGCTTATTAGAAATTTCCCGGGAAAAAACATTGCCCCTAGTAATAACTGAAAAATCAGTTTTAAATGCTGCAGAATTATTTAATGCCTGGAATTTAGCTGCATCAGGTTTATCATTGGCTGCATTTGAAATGGCGCAACAGGGATTTACAAGGCTTGATGCAAAACATTTATTACCAAAAAATAATTTATTAACAATAATAGACTACAGCATGCCGTCCTCTCAAAAAAGGCTGTTTGTACTGGATATGGTTTCGGGTATTGTTCTATTTAATTCCCTGGTAGCACATGGCCGCAAATCTGGACACAATTATGCCACTGAGTTTTCAAATAATCAAGCTTCTAATAAAACAAGTCTGGGATTTTACATAACGCTCAATACCTATAATGGCGGAAACGGGTATTCATTAAAATTAAAAGGATGCGAAAGCGGGATCAATGATAAAGCATATAGAAGGGCTATCGTTTTACACGGCGCAGATTATGTATGTGAAAAATTCATTCAAAAAAATGGTTGTCTGGGCAGAAGCCATGGATGCCCGGCTGTACCACAGGCATTAAACAAAAAAATTATTGATATTATAAAAGACGGGACCTGCATGTTTTTGTATCATTCATCAAAAAAATACAGTAACAGGTCAAAAATCCTTAATGATTAAAACTATATTTCCTCTACAGTTTTAAAGTTTTATTGTTAGGCACGACAGGAGATGAAGGGCTCTGCTTTATAAGCAGGGCCTCTTCACATTATAAGATTACAATAGCCGCTGCAAACTGGCAAATCAAGCCAACCAAAAGCCCCGAATAAATTTCTTTCCTGGAATGATTGCTGATTATTAAACGGGAGCTGCAAACTATCCCGGTTATTAGTAAAGCGATGCTCAGGGGCCATGTCATTAACATGCTGTTGCTATTCATAATAATTAAAAAGATGCCCAGCAAGCCGCCACAACCTATGGCATGCATACTTATTTTATTAAAAATATTAGCTATGAGTGCAACTGAAGTAGTTAAAAAAACCCCTGTCATGAATGAAGCTAATACTGCCGGCAGTTCGGGCTGGAACTTAAAAAATACCCTTGCCATCCAAAAATAAAAGATCATATTGGCGAGATATGGGCCAATTCTGTCCTGCTGGGTATGTAAAAAAACAGATTTAATAAATCCCAGTCCCTTCATCAGTAATATAGAAAAGACCGGAAAAAAAATGGTGTTTTGCGCAGTAGATAAAAGCAGTTTTAATTTGGTGAAGTAACTGAATCCTGAAAAATAAAATGGATGTATGTATATTAAAAAAGCAACCACATAAAATGGAATAAACAAAGGATGAAAAACAACAGAAAAGATATAAGCAAAAAGTCTTGTACCTCCTGAAAACCTGTAATCAATTGAATACTGTTTATTCAATACCGTATTACTGTTCAAACCCGGTTGCCTATTATTTTCTGTGATTTTGGTCATAAACGATCTTTACTCCTCCCTTTTGGACAGGGTGGTTATGCTATAATTCTTTTCTTAAACGGGCAACTGAAATATTCAATTGCTCCCTGTATTTGGCAACCGTGCGCCTGGCAATATTATATCCTTTTTCCTGCAATAAGTTAGTCAGCTTTTCATCGCTATGTGGATGTTTCTTATTTTCTTCCTCTATGATATCACTAAGTATTTTTTTAACTTCCCGGGTACTCACTTCCTCACCACTATCGGTTTGCAGACTTTCACTAAAGAAAAATTTAAGCCTGTAAGTTCCAAATTCTGTTTGTACAAATTTACTGTTGGCAACACGGCTTACTGTAGATATATCCAGGTTTATGGCTTCTGCAATATATTTTAATATCATTGGCCGCAGGTCAGTTTCTTCACCCGAAATAAAAAAATCATGCTGGTAATTCATGATTGCTTCCATGGTATTAAGAAGGGTGTTATGACGTTGTTTAATGGCATCAATAAACCATTTGGCAGCATCAATCTTTTGTTTAATAAAAATAACTGCCTCTTTTTGCCGCTTATCTTTTTTACTTCCCCGGTCATATTCTTTGAGCATATCCCTATACCCTTCGCTGATCCTGAGGTCGGGTGCATTTTTATTATTTAATGTCAGTTCCAGCTTACCGCCGTTATTGTAGATGAAGAAATCCGGCACTACATAACTCTCTGCCTTATTTGTATCAGCAATTACCCCGGCGGGCTTGGGGTTTAATTTGATGATCTGATTAATTATTTCCCGTAGCTGTTCATCTGTTAAATTTAAACCCCGTTGTATTTTTTCGTAATGTTTTTTTGTAAATTCCTCAAAGTATTTTTCTAAAATTTTTATCGCCAGCTCTACATGCTTACCCTGATCTGATTTTCTTTCAAGCTGCAGTATTAAGCATTCCTGCAGGTTCCTGGCAGCAATTCCGGGAGGGTCAAACTGTTGAATCTGCAAAATCAGTTCACTGATCTCTCCTTCAGTAGTTTCAATATTCTGTCTAAAAGCAAGATCATCTATGATGGCAGAAATATCTCTTCTTAAATAACCGTCATCATCTAAATTGCCAATTATTTGTTCAGCTATTTTTTTTTGAAGATCACTTAATGTCAGCATCCCCAGCTGTTCAAGCATTAATTCATTAAACCCCCGCTCTACCTTAATTGGTATAACCCTGTTTTCATCAATTTCCGGATAATTATTGTCTTTCAGTTTATAATCCCCCACTTCATCATCTCCCTCTTTGATGTATTCACTGATGTCAATATTATCATACTCATCTGCACTGCCATCCATTTCCTTTTCTTCTGTCTCGGCATCTTTAAATTCATCATTTAATTCATCATATTCATTTTCTATCCCGTCCTCAGATTCCTCCAGAGCCGGATTTTCCTCAATTTCTTCTTTTATACGTTGTTCCAATTGAGCAGTAGGCACCTGCAACAATTTCATCAGCTGTATTTGCTGGGGCGATAATTTTTGAAGTTGTTTGTGATATAATCCCTGACTTAAGGCCATAATGTTTTAAAGGGTAATAATAAGTTTTGAAATAAAAAATCTTAATCCAAACTTATAATAACATCGTAAATTTACAGACAAACAACGTTTAAAAGTGTATAAAAAAGCTAATTTATTAATTTTCAGCATGATTTTTGTGGCGGGCGGTGCTTTTTGTCAAAAAACGCCTAAAAAAATAGTTCTGGATAAGGATTTTTATAATACGTACCCTTCATTTCAGATCAGTAAAAATTATAACGCAACTAATTTCTACCACAATAAAAATTATAAAAGCCCTGCAGAAACTGTTCCGTTATTTAAACCTGTTATTACAGGTAGCCCTGTTTTTGTGATCGGCCCGGATTATTATACCCAAAATTTCGGATTCTTTTGTAAAAAGGAATTGCAGTTTGAGAAAGTAACGAAAGTGCCATTCAAATTCCGGTTGGGCAGTGTTCAGGATTGTGACAGGATGGAAGGAAAGAAAACGGCAGGAATTATACCTGCTTATTAAAATAAATGATAAGCAGTTCCATTAATGTGAAGCCTGCATTTTTTTGTCTACATAATTAAACTGTAACTTTCTGTTCATGCAGTACCTTCTTAATCACATTAACTATTTGATCAGCTTTGGTGATTAATTGCTCATCAGTCCAACTTAAACTAATTGCTGTAGAAACGCAACGGCTCATTATTCTATCGCTTGCTGCAAAATTTTTTGTAGCATGATGAATAACTGCTGCTTTTAAATCGGGGTGCAGGTTATTTAATGTTTTGGAATTTTTCAGGTGATGCCATTTACTGATGTAATGCCAGTTGTTATCAAACCAATAAAAATTACCGGCTAAAATTTGCTGAGCTTTTAATTCAGCTACAACAGCCCTGGTAGCTTCTTCGGTTGGTAAAAACCAGTTTAAAAAAGTACAACTGTCCCCGCTTTCATCAGGAATTCTTCTAAAAGAAACTTCGGGTATTTTGGCAAGTGCATTTTTTAATACAGCATGATTTTTTTTCTGAATAGTTAAAAAATTATCCAGTTTTTTTATCTGTGCCAAACCTATTGCAGCATGTAACTCACTTATTCTGAAATTAAACCCGATAAAAGGATGAAGGTCTGCTCCCCTGTCGGCGCCTTTATGGTCGTGACCATGATCGCTATATCCATCACTTGCAGTATAAACGTCTTCCCGGTTGGTCATTACAACACCTCCTTCGGCACAGGTAATTGTTTTTACAAAATCAAAACTAAAAGTTCCGGCATCGCCGATAGTACCTAATTTTTTACCTTTATAAGTACCTCCAATACTCTGACAGGCATCTTCCAGCAAAAATAGATTATGTTCTATGCAAATAGCCTTCAATGCATCCATATCGGCCATGCTTCCGCACATATGTACGGGCATGATGCATTTTGTTTTTGAGGTAATGGCATTGCGAACAGCTTCCGGATCTAATGTTAACGTATCATCCACATCAACTAAAACCGGGATAGCACCAACACTAATCACCGCTTCAAAACTGGCAACAAAAGTAAAAGATGGTATTATTACTTCATCGCCATAACCAATGCCCAATGCGTTCATAGCAGTTGTTAGTGCAGCAGTACCGCTGCTAACCAATTGTGCATGCCGGCAACCAAAGGTTTCACAAATTGCATTTTCCAGTTCTTTGGCTTTCCATATTCCTTTTCGTGGTATATCAAAGCCATAGCGCATCAGGATACCTGTTTCCAGCACATCATTAACTTCTTTAATTTCTTCTTTTCCAAAAAATTCAAAACCGGGCATATTGTTTATTTTTATAAATGTAAAGGTAGATAAAATCATTGGGTGAGTAAAGTCTCAAAACCGGTACATACTCATATGGCACAAGGGGCCTGGAATTATTTAAGCCAACCCATTTCAGGTATTTTAGCCGGTTCTTTAAAATAATTCAGGCGTAAGGTATCACTCCAGCCATTCGGATTTTTATCAAAGGTTTTACTGCTGAAAAAAACCATGCCCTGTATATTGGGTGTGTTACGCAAAGCTTCGATCATTCGTGGTAATTGTGTAATGTCTTTCCAGGCAGCATTACTGTTGGCCCGGTAAATACCCAGGCCAATATAACAATTTCTGCCATAGGTATGCTTACTCCACCAGTCAAGCAAAATTTCGTAAGGTGCTATTTTATGGCCAAACTCCCAGTAGAGTTGCGGAGCAACATAATCTATCCATCCTTTTCTCAGCCATAATAAAATATCAGCATACAGGTCATCGTAATTGGTTTGTGCTCCATTTGTTTTACTTCCGTTAATGGGGTCTTTTTCTTCATTACGCCAAATACCAAATGGGCTGATCCCAAACTGGCATTTAGGGTTTCCTTTTTTGATTACAGCGCTCAACATACTTATTATTGAATCCGTATTACTTCTTCTCCAGTCATCTTTAGGCATGCCATTACCATATTTATTGTAAGTGGCATAATCTGGAAATTCTTTTCCGGGAATTTTATATGGATAAAAGTAATCATCAAAATGAATAGCATCTACTTCATACCGGCTTACCACATCCTGCACCACATTGGTTAAATATTGCTGTGCATCTTTATTCCCGGGGTCAAAATATCTTTTATCACCGTAGGTTAAAAACCATTCGGGATGAATTTTTGTGATATGGTTGGGGGCAATGGAAGATTTGTTGACATTGAATACTGCACGGTAAGGATTCATCCAGGCATGAAATTCCATTCCTCTTTTATGTGTCTCGTCAATCATAAACGCCAGCGGGTCGTAATAAGGCTGGGGCGGCCTCCCCTGCATACCGGTAAGAAACTCACTCCAGGGTTCATATGGCGAGGGATAAAAAGCATCAGTAACCGGGCGAACCTGAACGATCATAGCATTCATGCCATTATGCTGATGCATATCGAGTAATTTGATAAATTCAGTTTTTTGAGAATCAGTATCATAATTTCCTTTTGATGGCCAGTCAATATTATCAACCGTTGCAACCCATACTGCACGAAGTTCAGGTTTTGTTTGAGCATATAAAGTAACAGATAAAAAAGAACAGGTTATAATCAGTAAGGCAGTAAAGACAAATTTCATGGATAATATTTAATTAATTTGAATGACGGATTTTATCTAATAATAAATTTAATGTTTTTGCTTCTGGCAGAGTGAGATTACCTAAAATGGCATCCATTTCTTTTTCATGCAGGTCCAATTTTACCAATAATTTTTTTCCTGCCGGGCTGATGCTTACATCAACAAGGCGTTTATCGTTTTTACAAACATTTTTTTTTGCAAGACCTTTTAAAACAAGCCGGTCTACAATGCGGCTGGTATCACTCATTTTATCCAGCATCCGTTCGCGGATCTGTAATGTGGAAATAGGGTTTACTGCTCCCCTTAAAATACGTAGTATATTAAATTGCTGGCCGGTTATATTTTCTTTATCAAAAACCTTTTTCATCTTCTCATTCATCCAGTTATAGGTATATATAAGATTGATGATGCCTTTTTGATAATCATTACGGAACGATGGCTGACTGATGTCTGTTTCTAAACTCATATTTAAAAGTTATATAAGGGCTTTTAAGTTTCGGCTGATTCATTTGTGATTTCAGCTGCTGTATCAAATTCATTGATATAAATTTTAACCAGAATGAGGAAATAGCTGATCAGTAAGGGCCCAAAAATGAGGCCCATAAACCCAAATAATTTAAGACCCACAATAACACCCAACACCGTGATCAGCGGATGCACATCTCCCATATATTTCATCAGCTTTAAACGGGCCAGGTAATCAACATTGCCGGTAACAACAATACTGTAAATAGAGAGTCCTATGGCGGGCCAGTTACTCCCATGAATAAATAAATAACCAACCAGCGGAACCCAAATGATCATAGTACCTACCAACGGGAAAAAAGCAAATACCCCTGTCACAAAACCCCAAAGCGCCCAGTCCTCAATGCCAAATATCCAATAACCCAGTGCTGCAAATGCGCCCTGCACAATACATATAATAGGTATGCCCAACGCATTGGCCCTGATCATCATTTTTGTTTCGCCAGCCAGGATGTTGATGTTTTCATTCTTTAAAGGGATTATTTTACTCAAATACCTTTCTGTATTTCTGCCATTTACCAATAAATAATAAAAAAGAAAGAACATCATGATAAGATTAGTAAGCAAAACTATTGTGCTGTTTAAGATACGGGGTATAAAAGCAGAAATATTTTGTGCAATAGTCTTAGCACTTTCGGCTGAGAAAAGAGATATACCTGTTTTTTCAAGTACTTTTTTCGATATGGTTTGAATACTTTCTATTATTTTATCCTGATTTTCGGCAAGGGAGCTTATTTTAGGAGAGGCCAGGCTTATGCTTAAATAAACAGGCAATGCTATCAGGATGAGGTAACAAAAAATAAACAGAAGGGCCGTCCATCCTTTTTTCCATTTTCTTTTAAAGATGAGTTGAAAATATAATGTTCTGCTTAAAATATATAATGTGATACCACCCAGCAGGCCGGGTATAAAGATAGTAATCTGGCTTATCAATAAAACAGCCATTGTCAGGATCAGCAACAGGATAAATATTTGCCTGAGGCGTTCATTAAAACCTGCTTGATGCATAAGCTTGTAAATTATTAAAATATTTGGAAACACTTAGTCTTTCCAGACAGAAACCCCTTCGCTGCAATTGGCACAAATATCAATATTTTTCCTGCTTTTGAAAAGTTCATTTCTAAACTGTTTGTAATTATCGTTATGCCATATTTCCTTAAAAGACTGATTTTTTAAATTACCTAACTGGTGAGTAGCGTCCTTATCAAAACAACAAGGCACCACCAACCCATCCCAGGTTATTACATTGGCGTGCTGCAGCTTCCAGCAATGGTTGGCTAATTTATTTTTAGCTGTATAAGAGCCATCTGCATTTTTTTTATACCGGCTGTATTTATCAATCGTTGGGATCAGGTTATTTGGATCCGTTTTATATTCATAAACCTGGGCTGTTTTAAACCGAACCTCATCAACGCCAACTTCCTTTGCAAGTCGTTTAATATCCTCAATCTGGTGTTCATTTGGTTTAACAACCAAAAACTGAAAGAAAACAAAAGGTGTTTTGCTTTTTAATTCTTTTTTCCATTTCATGATATTTTTTGCGCCCTCTAAAACTTTTTCAAGATCTCCGCCCACCCGGTATTGCCGGTAAACATCCTGTGTGGTACCATCAATGGATATGATCAACCGGTCCAAACCACTCTCTACTGTTTTTTTTGCATCTTCATCATTTAAGTAATGGGCATTTGTAGATGTAGCTGTATATATATTTTTATCACTGGCATATTTTACCATTTTTAAAAAATCAGGATTCAGATATGGTTCTCCCTGGAAATAAAAAATGAGGTACAATAATTCTTTATGTAGATCATCAATGGTTCTTGAAAAAAAATCATTTTCTAACATACCGGTAGGACGGGAAAATTGTCTTAAACCACTTGGACATTCAGGACAACGAAGGTTACAGCTGGTAGTAGGTTCAAAAGAAACAGAAACAGGATAACCCCATTGTACCGGCCTGTTTACCAAACGGCTGATATAAAAACTACTGAGTACCTTACTCCCGTTTATAAACCTCCGTACTGTAAGTTTGCTTAATAAATTTTTGCTATCGTTCCAATTGAATCGGGGCATGCGCAAAGGTAAGCCGAATGTACTTATTTGTTGAGAACTGCTCTTTTAATATCATTTTGTTTAACAAAGCCTGTAAAAAAGGCAACCGGCAATTCAATAAAAAGCAGTGCCCCAATGATACCTGATCCAATGAATATTTTTTTATGATAAAATATAAAGTAAAAGCCCGGCACAAATGTACCGGTTAAAGGGAACATACTTTTGATGATCTTATTTGTTATTAAAAGAAGTTGGTGGCTCCGTTTCTACGGTCATACGTTCTTCTGAATTACCCTGCTTTACTGTTACCGGTGTAAACAACAATGTTTTATTGGCAAACTTTTCGTAATTATGAAAAATAACATTTAGCGTTATAAAGTTCATTACATAAGCCCTGGTTTCGGCGGGTAAATAATTTTTTACATCCCAAAAATCAGGATCGGTTTTACCTGTTTTTTTCATGGCTTGCCAAACATTACCCACGCCACAATTATAACTGGCAACCATCAGCAGTAAATCATTATTTAAATTCCGGCTACGGTCTTTTAAATACCGGGCAGCAGTATAGGTTGATTTATTAAAGTTTTTTCTGTCATCTCTTACAGGAGATGATTTAACACTTACTTTGGATCTTTTTAATTGCCTCTTTTTTCCTGAAGCACTTCGCTTAGGAACATATTTCAATCCATATTCCCTGGCTACTTCATCCATAATTTGCCAGTACCCTACTGCCCCTGCTTTTGAAACTGCATTACCATTAAATGCACTCTCAAGTGCCAGCAACATTTTTAACTCATGTGGCAAATCATATTTTTTTAATACTACACTTACTTTAGGAAAATATTTTTTACTCCGGTTATAGGTGCGGATTATATAAGCCCTCCTGTTTACAGAAAATTTTTCAATATAATCCATAGCCTGTTCTTCATGTCCGCATAGAACTTCAGGAAACTCAACATTAGTTTCCCGGGTAATATATATGGATCTGTCTTTATTATCTAAAGCTGATAGAAGAGGTTTTTTGGTAGTATCCCTATAGGGATTTGCCTTAGTAAAACTACCAATTGCAATAGAAAAAAAAAGTATCCAAACTGATTTGGATACCTGTAAATGCTGATGAGTTACGCTCATGCTTAATTAATTTTCAATAAGGGTACAGAATTAATACGGGCAAAAACTATAACGGAATGTTGATTGCCTTATTGCCCTTTTATAAAATTTCAGGAACGTTAATTTTAATGAGTATTTTTACCACAATATTTAAATTAATTTTCATGCGTATTCTTATTATTTTTTTTATACTTAACAGTTTAAAGCTTACTGCACAAATTCCTGTTGAATATTGCAAACAGGTAAATGAAATTGCTTTAATGGAGCAGTCGGCCCAACAAAGATTATTTGCAGGAAATAATAATATTATAGAAAATACTTCGGCCAGTAATAATTATGATGTTAAATATTACCGGTGCGAATGGGAAGTAAACCCGTCAATTAGATTTATTAACGGAAAAGTTACTGTTTATTTTATCGTCACTGCTGCAACCAATAATATTCAAATGGATCTGATGAACCCTTTGGTGGTTGACAGTATTAAGCAACGCAATACGCTGTTGACAAAGCAACACAGCAGCAACACACTATCTATTGATTTTCCTGCAACTATAAACACAGGCGTACTGGATTCCATTACTGTTTTTTATAGCGGAGTACCGCCTAATAATGGTTTTGGTTCTTTTGAAACTACCACGCATATGGGTACTCCGGTGATGTGGAGCCTTAGCGAACCTTATGGCAGCAGGGATTGGTGGCCATGCAAAAACGGACTGGATGATAAGGCTGATTCTATAGATATTATCATTACAGCACCCCCGCAATACAAAGCGGCATCAAATGGTTTATTGCAAAGCGAAACACTTATTGCCGGAGGCACAAAAAAAATAACTTATTGGAAACACCGCTATCCCATAGCTTCTTACCTGGTTTGTTTTGCTGTTACCAATTATGTTGTTTTTAATAACAGTGTTTTATTGGGCACTACTAATTTACCCATGCAAACCTATTGCTATCCCGAAAGCCTGGTTTCTTTTCAGAACGGAACACAAAATGTACTGGATGCATTGCAGTTTTTTCACAACAACTTTGGGGATTATCCTTTTATAAAAGAAAAATATGGCCATGTACAGTTTAGCTGGGGCGGTGGTATGGAACACCAGACAGCAACATTTATTGTTAATGTTGGCGAAAGCCTGGTTGCTCATGAGTTGGGGCATCAATGGTTTGGCGATAAGGTAACCTGTGCCAGTTGGGAAGACATCTGGCTGAATGAAGGTTTTGCCACCTATCTTGCTGCAGTTTATATGGAAAATAAATATCCGGCAAATACAATCAACAACAGAAAAAATGTGATCAATAATATTACATCTTCCACAACCGGTTCTGTTTGGGTAGATGATACAACGAGTGTGGGCAGAATTTTTTCGGGCAGGCTCAGTTATAACAAAGGCAGTTACCTGTTGTATATGTTGCGTTGGAAGCTGGGCGAACAGGTTTTCTTAAATGGATTAAAGCAATATCAAAAAGACCCTAAATTGGCCTATGGTTTTGCTAATACAGATGATTTAAAAAGAAACCTGGAACAGGTGAGCGGACAAAACCTTACCGAATTTTTTAAAGATTGGTTTAAAGGACAGGGCTATCCAACGTATAATGTAGAGTGGACACAGATTGGTAAAGAATATGTAAATATTAAAATGAAGCAAACCACCTCGCATACCTCTGTTGATTTTTTTGAATTGCCGGTTGCCCTCAAATTTAAAAATGCAACACAGGAAAAAACCATTGTGGTAGATAATAAATCAAATGGTGAAACTTTTTTCAGAAATATTGGATTTATTGCAGACACCGTATTGATTGACCCGGAGTATTGGCTGGTAACCAAAAACAATAAATCGGTCAAAGTGCCCGATGGAAGTACAGGACAAAATATAATACAGGTTTTTCCCAATCCTGTACAGAACCATTTTACTGTTTATCTGCATAAAATGCTGGCATCAACTGCAAACATCAATTTATATAATACTGCCGGGCAACTGGTTTATACAAAAAATATTAACCTGGTTAACGGATCAGAATATCTTGAAGTACCATCGCAATTCCTTTCAAAAGGTGTTTACTTTTTAAAGATCAATGCCGGCGATTTTAAGTTTGTAAAAAAACTGCTCAGGTAATTCATTTATGAAAACTTTATCAACCCCTTAATTGCATTTATTGTTAATTTGTAACTGATTTGTAATTCAACTTTGCAGCACCTAACCCTTGGCAAAAAGAAAGAAAAGTATTTTAAAATCTGTATTGATCCCTGTAATACTGTTAGCAGTAATTGCAATTGCTTTATATTATATCAGTGAATTTTTAAGCCGCCCCAGGTTTGTAAGGTATCCTGCTTTTGGTATTGATCTACCGGTAAATTTTGCCATCCATGGTATTGATGTAAGCCGCTACCAGCAATATATTGACTGGAAAGCAGTAAAGGGCATGCAGGATAAAGAGGTTAAGATCGGTTTTGCATTTATAAAAGCAACCGAGGGTTTGGGAAGGGTTGATAATGGCTTTAGACGAAACTGGTTTAATGCCAAAGAAGCAAATGTACCCCGTGGCGCCTATCATTTTTTTATCAGCAGTAAAAGTGGCAAGGCTCAGGCCGAAAATTTTATTGAAACAGTAAAATTATCAAAAGGTGACCTGCCACCGGTGCTGGATATAGAATCAACAAACGGGGCATCGGCAACCGATATACAACAAAGGGCCAAAGACTGGTTACTCATGATTGAAAAGTATTATAAAGTAAAACCGATCATCTATACCAATGTGGATTTTTATGAAAATTTTATGGATGGCCGGTTTGATGATTACCCGTTATGGGTTGCACATTATTATGTAAAAGACAAGCCAAGAATAAAACGAAACTGGATCATCTGGCAACACAATGAAAAGGGCCATGTGAACGGTATTGATGCATTTGTTGATTTTAATGTTTTTAATGGTGACAGCACAGATTTTAAAAAGCTTCTTGTAAAATAAAAATGCACCGCCTATTTTCAGTAATTTTATGAAACCTCAAACCCCCTTTAGGGGATGAGGGCATTATGGGAATGGAAGATGAAACAAGGGAATTCCTGTTAAGAATCGTTAATACAGTTGCCCTTGTATTAGTATGGATGATGGCCAATGTGTTTATTGGTATTTATAAAGGCTATGCATTTTTTGAGGAAAAGCCTGACTGGACCAATTATTTGTATTACGCATTTCTCATTATCAGCTTCGTTTTTCTGATCATACATTTGAAACGTAAATGGAAACTGTAATTAACTGCTGTGGTCTGCTATTATTACCCATTTGTTTTTTACTTTCGTAAATAGCAAAGTAAAATGTCCGCCAACATCACCAATACTCCGGGTTAAGTGCCATTTACCCTCCACAAAAAAATACACTACTGATAATCTTTTTACTTCCAGTATATCAAATTTCAGTTTACCCATTGCCGCAGTATCTGGATATCCTTTTTTATAATTTTCTAAAGTATTTTGCCAGCCATAGGTAACACCGCTTTTACCGATAAACATTAATGAATCGCTTTGCCAATAAGTACGCATAAATAGTTCTTTGTCTCCGGTATTCCATGCCAATCGCTGTTCTTCTAAAAGTGAACGTATAGTTTGCTCATCCCCGCCTGCCGGACGGGCAGGTTTGCTTTGTGCAGATATTGTATTTGCTAAAGTAAAAGTCAGTAAGAGTAAATAAATAACCTTTTTCATTATTTAAGATTTTCAACTAAGTTAATGATTTATGCAGAACTCCCCTTCAGGCCCGCCTTGATGAATCCGTTCGGACGGGGGTTGTGGACTAATGCTTATGATGTGGAGATGAACATTTACTCTTGTGACATAAACGGTAGTTGTAAAAATGTGCGCTGATGATAAAGGTAACTGCAATAATCAGAAAAGAAATTTCAAACTGAACCATAACCTGTTTTAGTACAAGGAATATAAACCCGAAACTGAAAATGAATACCGGTATAAGAGAATGGTGGTGTTTTATATATCCATGAAACAGAGAATAAGAGCCAACAAGAAATGCCAGGGCAATCATCCCCCACTCAAAAAATAAGTTATGAATGATATTGATGCCGAAAACAGGAAGTGTTGACATCAGGACAGGCAACAAAGCACAATGTATGGCACAGGCTATAGATGTTGCTATTCCAAGGGCGTCCCAGTTTAATTTTATATTCATAGTTAATAAAGCGCAAAGTTAATTTATTTGCAACATTATTGCAAATAATGTTCCACAAACCTGTATACTAATCGAAAGGGTTGTAAATTTGCAAAAAAATGAATTGATATGTGGAAGCGGTTTTTATTTTACAGTAGTTTTTTTGTGGTACTGATCGTTGTTTTTTTATACTTTGTTTATAAAGATGAAGATCTTACAAAATCTCTCTTACCGGTCATTAATGCCGATGTAGAAAATTTTTCATTTACCAACCAGGATGGAAAATTGATCACAGAAAACAGTATTGAAGGCAAAGTATATGTAGCCGAATATTTTTTTACTACCTGTAAAGGTATTTGCCCGAAAATGAATGCAAATATGCGGCGGGTATTTGACAGGTATAAAGATGAACCCAACTTTTTAATTCTTTCCCACACCTGTATGCCCGAAACCGATTCAGTTCCTATACTTAAGGCCTATGAAGTAAAAATGATCAATGGCAAATTAAAAAAGAATGAAGATGGGTCTTATAAGATTGAATATGATTCAACTACAAACCCCGTCCAACCGGGTCATCCGGGCGGATACAAACTGCAAACTGCAAATACAAACTGGAACTTTGTTACAGGAGATAAAGCTTCACTCTATAAAATGGCCCGGCAAAGTTATTTAATCGATAATAATAAACCGGATTCAAGCCAGACTTTGGCAGATGAGTTTATTCATACTCAGTTCTTTGCTTTGGTTGATAACCAACGAAGGGTAAGAGGGATTTATGACGGGCTGAATGAAGAGGAAATGCAGAAACTTTTTAAAGATATTAAAGGATTACTGAAAGAGAAAATTACAACTAAACGTTTTATAAATGGCTTTAGTAACACGCCCAATTAATAAATATGGACCAGCTTTTAGATATATTAAAAAAGAACCAGCTCAGCATAACAGAAGGCCGGAAGAAAATACTGGAGCTGTTTTTAAAAAGCCCGGGTGCCCTGGCACATGCCGATATTGAAAAAAACACCGATGCTTCTTATGACAGGGTTACGGTTTACAGAACCCTGCAGACTTTTGTAGAAAAAGGGATCATTCATAATATCCCCACAACCGATAACTCTATTTTATATGCTTTGTGTAAAGACAATTGCGAAGCAGGCCACCACCACGATAACCATGTTCATTTTATTTGCGATAGTTGCGACAAAACAATTTGCCTGGATAATGTAATTATCCCCGAAGTAAAACTGCCAAAAGGCTTTAAACAAAAACAAATTGATGTGGTGATCAGTGGTATTTGTGATGAGTGTAAATAAAAATCGCAGACCTGCCTGCCGGTAGGCAGGTTAATGTGATTGAACTCATTTTGCAGATTTTTGTAAGAGAAACTGCTTAGAAAGAATCATTAAAATCAGCGATTCATTTCTGTTTTAACAAACTCCATCAACACTTTTATCTTATCCGGGCTAAAGTCAAATTTCAACCCTGCAGTTTCAAATAATTGTGGTAAAGTTTTAGTACCCCCAAGGCTGAGCGCATTGCAATAATTGTCCATTGCCATTTGTTTATTGTCCTTATACTTCATCCACATGCCAATGGCTCCTAATTGTGCAATACCATATTCAATATAATAAAAAGGCACTTCAAACAAATGCAACTGGCGCTGCCAACTGTTGCTTCGATAGGTTTCCAGCCCGCTGTAATCAATTATATTATCCTGAAATTCTTTTAATATTTCATTCCAGGTTGCAGTACGTTCACCATAGGTGTGGGCCGGATGTTCGTAAATCCAGTGTTGAAATTTATCTATGATGGCAATCCATGGAAAGATGGTGATCACTCTTTCCAATTGATGTTCTTTTGCCCTTTTAAGATCTGCTGCATCTGTAAAGAAAGTTCCCCATTCATCCATACTCATCAGCTCCATCGCCATACTGGCAACTTCTGCAATTTCCATGGGATATTCTTTAAAGCCATTCAGTTCTAAAGGATGAGCTAAAAAAGAATGAACAGCATGGCCGCCTTCATGCAGCATGGTAGTTACATCATGCATCTGGCCTGCAGCATTCATAAAAATAAAAGGGGCACCGCTTTCTGCCAAGGGACAGTTATATCCTCCCGGAGCCTTACCCTTCCTGCTTTCCAGGTCGAGGTGTTTTAGTTCCTGCATTTTTTTAAGGCATTCACCAAAGAAAGGCCGAAGCTTGCTGAAACAGGCAATAGATCTTTCAATCAATTCTTCGCTGGTTTTAAAAGGCTGCAAAGGCTTTATACCTTCAGGCTCGGCATCAATATCCCATGGGCGCAAAGTTTCCAGCCCCAGTTTTTCTTTTTTCTTTTGGTAGATGATATTTACCAGCGGAAGTACATGTTGTTTTACGGCATTATGAAATTTAAAACAGTCTTCTTTTGTATAATCAAAACGGCCCAGTTCTTTGAAACGATAATCACGGTAATTGGAAAATCCGGCATTGAGTGCTTCCTGATTTCTTTTTTTTATAAGGTCATCATATAAAGTATTCATCGCCTCTTTATCAATCAACCTTCTTTCGTTTATTTTTCTATAAACTTCTTCCCTCAATCTCCTGTCGGGATTTTCTAAAAATTTAGCCGCCTGTTGTAAAGTGTATTCTTCATTATTAACGGATACTGTCATTTTACCGGAGATAACGCCATACTGTTGCTGCATTACTGATAGATCAGCCTGGATGGGGATATTTTCTTCCCGAAAAAGTTCAATGCTTTTTCGTATGCTTCGGAGATAAGTAAAATATTTTTCAACATCCAGTTCCTTTGCCAGCGGATGATTTACCAGCTTCTTATTCAACGCATCGGAGTAAGGTTGGATCTTTGGCTGAATCTCCATGCAGAAAAAAGTAAAAGCTTCTTCCAGTGTTTTATTTTCGGTATCGCAGGTCATTTTAATCTGGCGCCAGCAGGCATCTTCATTAACTAAGGCTTCCAATTCACTCTGGTCCTTCAGCCATTGTTCTAAATTTTCTTTAGTATCAATATTTCTATCCAGCAGATCTTTAAAATACGGTTCCAGGGTTTGCCAGTTGGTGACTGTAAAATCAGTTGGTACAAAATGGCGTGGTAGTTTTTTTATATCTGCGGAGTAGTTCATGCCCTAAATCCCTAAAAGGATTTTTAAAGATTAAAAAATATTTAGAAGACTTCTTAATAAAGAAAGATTGAGTGTAATTAAACTCTTGCTTTATTCCCCTTCAGGGTTTAGGTGCATCCTTATGCCATCTTCCTCGGCGTATTTATTTTACGGGCCGGAGCATTATTAACAGCACTTGTTTTTATGGCAGATGGTTTTGCCTTTACTGTTTCTTGTGTAGCAGCAGTTTCTCCGTCCGGCAATTCAGATAGCTTTATTTCTACATTATTAACAGATAAGATACCAAACCACTTTACCATCTTTTTCATATCGCTGGCATATACCCTGCTGAAATCCATTTCAGGATAAACTTTTTCAAAATATTTTTTTACTGCCACAGTATCAGTATCAACCGGCATTTTTTCTTTACTGGCTGCCATGGCAGTAAAAACATCCACCAAATTCACATTTTCTTTGGTAGTAAAAACTTCAATACTCTCCAAATGAGAAAAATTATGAACCCTTGTACTTACAAATTTTGTGCTTTTGTCCTCCAGTGATTTTACCACGCCGCCATCTGCTTTTGAAGATAGTAATTCAAACAATCCGGGTAAGCCTGTTACTGATACCAATTTATTATATTCCATATTCGACCTTTATTTTTAGTGATGCAAGTTAATTCTAAAAAGGCAATTTATCTATTTGTTGAACAGAGATTTACAGTTCCCTTGTGTAGTTACCATTCATACCATATATATACCACACTTACCTGAAATGACTGGTTTAGTATAAATATGCTGGTTTAAACGCCTGTTTTTTCCCGGGCAATCGTCTAATATGGCATACAAAAGAAAAATTATGAGTTTAAAATCGGTTTTATTATTATTTGTTTTTAGCCTTGGGGCAGTAATTGCCAAAAGCCAGAATATTTCACTTAAAGGTAAATTAGCCGACAAGGGCGATAATTCGCCAATTATCGGTGCATCGATAAAGTTGGTTTCTCAAAGAGATTCTACACAAATAAAACAGGTAATCACAGATAAAACCGGAAATTTTAGTTTCAATAACCTTAATGCGAGCGGGTATAAACTTTATATCAGTTATAGTGGTTACGAAAAAATTGAACAGCGGATTAATTTACAGGCAAGCAATAAAGAACCCATTGTTTTTTCTATAGGAAAGGTAGCTACAGTCCTTGCCGATGTAACAGTTATAGCTAAGGCAGCACCGACAAGGCAAAAAGGCGATACCACCGAATTTAGTGCCAGCCAGTTTAAAGTAAACCCAGATGCGACAGCTGAGGATATGATAAAAAAATTAC
Source organism: Chitinophagaceae bacterium (assembly GCA_031413755.1). Classification (GTDB taxonomy): domain Bacteria; phylum Bacteroidota; class Bacteroidia; order Chitinophagales; family Chitinophagaceae; genus Ferruginibacter. The sequence goes on along the minus strand of JANOFR010000103.1, from coordinate 9,923 downwards.
CGGGTATTACTGTCGCCAGGGATGGTACGGTTACTGCAATGGGTGAACAGGTAAGAAAAGTAACGGTTGACGGTAAAGATTTTTTTGGTGACGATGCCACAGCTGCACTTAAAAATTTACCTGCATCAGTTATCGATAAAATTCAGGTTTTTGATAGATTGAGTGACCAGGCTCAACTTACCGGCTTTGATGATGGCAACTCACAAAAAACGGTAAATATTGTTACAAAATCGAGTATCAAAAACGGGCAGTTTGGAAGAATGTATGCGGGATACGGGACAGAAAACCACTATGCGGCAGGCGGCAATGTTAGCTTTTTTAATAACAACAGGCGTATTTCATTAGTGGGCAATTTCAATAATATCAATCAACAAAATTTTGCATCTCAGGACCTGTTGGGTGTAACCAGCAGCGGTGGCGGGGGTGGACGAGGCGGCGGACGAGGCGGCATGGGCGGCGGCGGTGCTGATAATTTTAATGTAGGCCAGGCAAGCGGGATTAGCAAAACCAATGCCGCCGGCATTAACTTTAGTAATGTGTATGGAAAAAAATTAACTTTATCCGGCAGTTATTTTTACAATAACAGTATTAATAATAATGAGAGCCTGGTTAATACAGAAACATTTCTGAACCCTAAAAATTTGTTCAGTATACAAAAAAGTAATTCTGTTACCGATAATACCAATCACCGTGTAAATTTGAGATTAGAGTATAAATTAGATTCAGCCAATTCGATTTTTATTATCCCCAGCATCAGTTTTCAGAAAAATAAATCTACATCCAACTCTTCTGCACAAAGTTATTTTAGTGAAAATGATTCTACTAATACGTCACTTGATAAAACTACATCTGATAGAAATGGCTATAATATCAGAAACAATATTATGTTCCGCCATTCATTTCCGAAAAAGGGCCGCACACTTTCCCTGGGTTTTAATACAACCTGGAGTAAAAACGAAGGAGAAACTATTGCTGATGCTGAATACAAATTTTATGCAAACGGAATGGTTACTGATTCACTGCAAAACAGGCTGAACGATAACAACACTAAAGGGCATACCATTGGTGGAAATATTGCTTTTACTGAACCTATTGGGAAAAAAGGACAATTGCAAATGGATTACACGGCATCGGTACAAAAAAATAAAGCCGATCAGCAAACTTTTTCTTACGATGGGCAAAAATATACAATGTTTGATACTATTCTTTCAAACCGTTTTGATAATACAATTACCACCAACAATGCAGGAATTAATTACCGTTTAGGGCAAAGCAGGGATGAACAACTTTCATTTGGCATAAACTTTCAGCATTCAAAATTACAAAGCCAGCGTGTTTTTCCAACGGCAACGTCTGTTAATCAATCATTCGCTAACATATTACCAAACGCAATGTGGCGGAAAAAGATTTCTGCAAATGTTAACGTCCGCGTGTTTTACAGGGCTTCAACTAATTTTCCATCAGTAAATCAATTACAGGATGTGGTAAACCTTAGCAGCCCTTTAAGGGTAAGCAGCGGCAATCCTGATTTAAAACAATCATATACTCATTTTTTATCAGGCCGTTATTCTTACACCAATACAAAAACAAGTAAAAGCTTTTTTGCAAATTTATTTTTACAAACAGCCGGCGATTATATTTCAAACGCAACTTATGTTGCCGGTTCAGATTCTGTAATACAGCAAAATATAGTATTAAAAAAAGGATCCCAGTTAACCAAACCGGTAAACCTGGATGGCTATAAAAGCCTGCGTACATTTTTTACATATAGTATGCCCATAAAATTCATTAAAACAACCTTAAATTTAAATGCAGGATTTAGTTATTCTAAATTGCCGGGATTGGTAAATTATCAAAAGGCCTTTACAAACAGTTATGCCTATAATGGAGGTGTTGTACTTGCAAGCAATATAAGTGAGTATATAGATTTTAACTTATCCTACACTGCCAATTTTAATACCTCTAAAACAAATACTGCAAAGAGCACTATTACCAAATACATTAATCAAAGTTTAGGGGCTCAGGTTAACCTGTTAAGTAAAAAGGGCTGGTTTATACAAAATGATGTTTCAGGAAATACTTATAGTGGTTTATCTGAAGGATTTAATCAAAGTTTTTGGTTGTGGAATGCAGCAATAGGGAAAAAAATATTCAAAAAGAAAGAAGGTGAAATAAAATTATCTGTTTTTGATTTATTAAAACAAAATCAAAGCCTTGTAAGAACCATTACCGGTTATTCTATTGAAGATGCTCAAAGCCAGGTATTGCAGCAGTATTTTATGCTAACCTTTACCTACAGTCTTAAGAATTTTGGTACCGCAAAAACAACCAATACTAATTCAGGTTTTGACAGGGACAGAATGATGGGACCGGGTGGGAATCGGCCGTTTTAGTTATATTTAGGCAGATTAAAAATGAAGCGTTTTGAACCAACCCGAATTAATTGAACAACTGCAGCAGGGAGATGAGTCGGCTTTTAAAAAGCTGGTTGATGAGTACCAGGATATGGTTTATAATACGGCATTGGGAATCGTTCAAAATGCAGACGACGCAGATGATATTACACAGGAGGTTTTTATACAGGTGTTCCAGTCGGTAAGTTCTTTTAAAGGTGATTCAAAATTTTCTACCTGGCTTTATCGTATTACACTAAGCAAAGCCCTGGACCATGAAAAGAAACGGAAACGAAAAAAACGTTTTGGGTTTGTGCAGCATTTTTTTGGTGAAAGGAATGAAGAGCAGCTGCACCCCCCGGAGTTTAACCACCCGGGCGTTCAGCTGGAAAAAAAAGAAAGGGCAAATGAGTTATTTCACGCGCTGAAGCAGATACCGGATAATCAACGGATAGCTTTTACGCTGCATAAACTGGAAGGGCAGAGTTACCTGGAAATTGCAGAAATAATGAACACTACTTTATATGCAGTAGAATCGTTGATGGGAAGGGCAAAAACAAATTTGAGAAAAGAATTAAGTAAGTATTATAATAATATTCCGGAACAATAAAATATCCGTTATGAATAATAAAGAACAAATAAATAAACTGATTGAAGAAGCACTGAACAGTGTGGATCTTATAAAACAGGCAGAGGTTAAACCTTACCTGCTTACCCGTATTAATGCCCGGATGAACAGGGAAACCGAAACCGCATGGGAAAAAGCCGGCAGGTTTATTGGCAGGCCGGCAGTGGCATTTACGGGCTTATGCATGATCTTATTAATTAACGCAATTGTATTTATGTATAATGATTCTTCGACTCCGGCTTCTGCAAATGAGCAAGTTGTTCAAACGGCGGCTGATGAGTTTTCATATACAGTAGCCACTATTTATGATTTTGAAAATTCCCAACCCTAATGACAAACAATCAAAATAAAAGCAAGGTTTTACTTACCATCATCGGTATTTTATTAATAGCCAATATTGCCATGGTTTTACTTTTCCTGTTGAAAAAAGATACAGACAAACATGGTAAGCAACGCCCTGACAGAAAAACCATGATTGCCGGTTTTTTAAAAAATGAAATTGGATTCAGCACTGAACAGCTGCAGCAATATGATACTTTGAGTACCGGGCACTGGGAAATTATGAAAAAAATGTTTGACAGTTTAAGGAGCTCAAAAGACAAACAGTTTAAAGAGTTAACCTCGGGTAATTTCAGTGATTCAGTAATCAACCATGTAGCTGGCCAGTCGGCCGTTTCACAAAAAATTATGGAACTGCAGATGTTTAATCATTTAAAGAATGTACGATCAATTTGTACGCCTGCGCAACTGCCGAAGTTTGATTCTCTTTTTGTAAAAATTTTAAACAGGAGGGGCAGTGAAGGAAGAAAAAAAGATTCTGATAAGAAATAGCAATGGTTTTTTAAATTAAGATCGTCTAAATATATAAGTCACAAACCTTTAAAAAAATAATGAAATGAAAAAACAATGGGTATTAATGGTAATTGCTGCTATATTCGGCTTTACCACAGTAAATGCACAAGGTGGTGGTGGCCAGCGGCAAACACCTGAAGAAAGAATAAAAGCAACGATGGAAAAAATGGCACCTCTTAATTTAGATGCCGAAACAAAAGTAAAAACAGAAGTTATTATAACTGATTTTTTCAATGCCCAGCAAAAGGCTATGGATGAAATGCGTGCCGGCGGAAGTTTTGACCGTGAAGCGATGTCAGCAAAACGTAAAGAGCTGGCTGATTCCAGAGATGCCAAATTGAAATTAATTTTTACAGAAGCACAAATGAAACAATGGAAAGATGAGATTGAGCCATCAATGAGACCACAAAGGCCTCCGGGTGGTGGAGGTGGAAAATAGCTTTCATTAAAGGTGAATGCGAACAAAAAGGTCCTGCACAGTTTATACCTGTGCGGGCTTTTTATTTATACAGCATAGCTTTTAAAACATTTTTGCACTTTTTATTTTAATTAAGCAAAGTGTTGTAAATAAAATGCTCCGCTTAGTTAGCGGAGCATAAACCTTAAACAAACCTGTATAGCCAACTTACTTGTATTGCATGGCTCATTTATGCAACTTTGATTTTAATAGATCCAGATTACATGAGTGTTGCAGTAATTAAATTATTCCTTTCCATCTCATTAACCCGGCAGCCCCCAGCATAGCAACACCAAATAAAACAATACCTGCCGGCATGGTTTCTTTATTCTCTGTTTCCTTTTTAACATCCGGTAATAATGTTGCATACTGTACTGTTACATTGGTTACTTCCTCATTTTTTGCGGTAGCTTCATCTTGCCAGTTATTGATATTGGTTCCGGTTAATGAAGCAAGTTCCATCAGTTCCTTTTTTCTCCTTTGTTTCAGATCCTGTAAATATTTTTTACCGGATGCACAGTTAAGATCACCGGTAGCAGGGTGTGTAATAATATACCTGGCCTGGTAGTTTTGTTTGTTGGGCGTTACCTGGAACATTAGGTCCTGTGCAAAAGATTTTCTGTTGTAGCGGAAATGTAACCTCGTAAAATGTACATTCTTACTTCCATTGTCCATTTCTTCATTGTCCACATCACTGTAATCATTCCAGTCTTTATTGCCTAACCACCAAACACCGCTCTGTACCAGATCCTGCTCAGTAGGCGGATTACCAACACAGGGATCGCATTTCATTTGATTAATGGGTGTTACATTCCAGGCGTATTCCAGAAAAGCAACACTCTTATTTTCTTTATCCCATTGATTGGTAAACAAATTGCCGTAAAAAGCACCAAAGTTTTTTTGTACAAACAGCGGAATATTTTTATTGCTTACGATATCCACATTACGGTAATTGGTACTTTCAATTCTGCCCTTACGGGTAAAAGCATAAACGATCAGATCCTGGTCTCCATCTGCATTGGCCATTCCCAAACGTATGGGAAGCATAAATTTTGGCGAGTTAAAGCTGATCTGTATAGGACGAAGAAAATTATTATTCAGTTTTTGCTTTTCTTTTTCATTCACTTTTACCACAAAAAATTTAAGGTTGCTTTTTATGTACGGATCAAGTACTTCCTCAGCATTTGCCGGTATTTTATAGCCGTTTTCATTTAACCAGTTTTTTAGTCCGCTGCTTTCTTTAGCGCTTAAAATTAAAATATCGTATTCGCCAACAATGTATTGTGCTTCAATTTTTACAGATTCTTTTTTCTTAACATTTCCATATCCTCTAACCACAATTTCATTTAAACTTGCTTGTGGAGATACCGATTTATCCATCATTGTTTCATTATCATAACAAGGATTTTGATCCCAATACTCCACCAGCCTTGGGGAACTGTAATCATTCAATTTTTGAAAAATAGACTGATCAACTACTTTAATATCATCTTTACGCAGCACAACCGGTACCGGTACCACCATGGCAAAGTCTTTGGTATCACCTTTAAAATCGTTGTACATGGTAATTACAGATTTGTTGCCATCCCTTACCAATATTACCTGGCTTGTTTTATTTTTTAATGTTCCATCTGCCTTGCTTACATAAAAGCCACAGAAAGAAAACAACAGAGGGGATATAACGATCAGTCCCCCGATAAATAAAAGTTTCTTTTTCATAATTTATTTTTTTAGAGTTGAAGAATTACATGATTGATCTTGAATAAATAATTTGCAGGAAATTTTTTTCTTCCGGTGTATAAGTTTTTGAAGAACCCCATTCAAAATTTTTCGCTTTAAAGAACTTATCCAATATGGGAACAAGTGGTTGTGCAAGAACCAAAACAAAAATAGGCGCCCCGTTCATGAATTTAAAAGCAGTTAAATAAAATGCGGCCGCGGCAATGGCAGCACTCCAGATAATTCTTACCACGGTATGATTGGGAATGGTTTTAGGGTCGGTTATCATAAAGAAAGAAAAGATCAAAAGGCTGCCGGTACTGATTGATTGAATAAAATGATCCATGGGCCAGCCCAGGTAAATTATTTGTCTGATAAAAATTAATACTGTAAATGTGCCAAGAAATGCAAGGCTTACATCCAGTTTTTGCACCCTGGTAGTAACAATAAATCCCAGGCTCATAACCCCAAAAAGAATCACAGCCCCGCTGCCCCACTGGCCGGGACTTATCCAGGCTTTGCCGGTTAACAACAGGGCAACAACAATTCCCAAAGCGGATGGATTAAAAACATGTTTTCCATTTATACGTAAAATATATTTTGAAGCAATGGTAACAGCAGCAGCAAAGATCGCCACGCCAACTTCATTTGTTTTCAGTAATAAGCTTAATCCAAAAGCTGAGATGAGAACAGATGGGATCCCGCTTTTAAATCTTTTTAGAAAAGGAATATCTTTTTTACCAAAAAACCATTCGGCTATGCCCTGTGTTACAAGGCATATGATAAAGTAAGTGGTATACAACCAGTTTTCATTATGCCAGTGCAAAAAATAAATTCCATACCCTAAAAAAATGCATTGAAAAACAATTTGAAAATAGCGGGCATCTTTAAATAGTTTTAGTAAAAACATAACAGTTGAATTTTTGAATAAGATGAAACAGTTAACTGGATTACACAATTCAATTGTTAAAAAATGGTCAATAGCCGGTAAATAAATATTTATGGAAAATTGGGTACTCCAGCATCGCCGTTTATCAATAATCTTTATATTATTACTTTAAATTTCTTATTTTGAATTAAATGAAAAGAGTATCGGCTATCGGAGGCATATTTTTTAAAGTGTAACAATCCTTTTGCACAAAAAAGTTGGTATGCAAACATTTGGGTTTGGTAAACGATAAATATGGAACCGGTTTTAAATGGCGGCAGGCAAATGAACCTGCAAAAAAGGAGTTTATTGCATGTAGCCCTATCAATAGCATTACAGATTATTTTGGCGATACAGCGCAGCAATATATGATGAATTACCGGTTTAAAAACCTTTAAGTCCTGGTTGAAGCATTAATAAATGAAACTGTTAATATTGCTGATGCCATTGAAAATTATGAATATGAGAAATTTGTTCATATTTTGGAATCCAAAGGCAACCGGGTGAAACTGTGGGAAGCCAATAATTAAGCGTATGAAAAAATGCTGCGTGCAATAACAAAATGACAAACGGGATTATTAACGGATAAGTAAAGAAGCGTTTGGTGCTTATATATTGTCATTTAAAAAAGCTATTATGAGAAAATTTCATTTTTTTATTATCATCACTTTTTTTATTACTGCAACGCAGGCACAAAAGCTCCCCTGCAGTAATCCCGTTTACCGGCAATTTGATTTTTGGATCGGCGAATGGGAAGCCTTTGGGCTTGATGGTAAAAAAGCAGGAGACAGCAAGATCAGTTTAATATTGGACAGCTGTATCATTTTTGAAGAATGGACAAGCGCTTCACTGCAACAGGGATTACGTTATGCAGGTAAAAGTTTTAATACCTACAATGCCTCCACTAAACAATGGCAGCAAACCTGGGTTGATAATGTGGGTGGAACCAATGAATATATGCTGGGGAAATTTGAGAACAACCGCATCATTTATATCAGCACTCCTTTTAAAATTTCAAAAGACAGCATGGCTATTCGTAAAATGACCTTTACCAACGTAAATGCTGATAAGCTCAGGCAGCATGGAGAGATCAGTAAGGACAATGGCGTAAAATGGAGTACCGAGTATGACCTGGAATATAGAAGAAAAAAGAATTAAGCCAAAATGAATAGTCCATTAAGAAACGGCGTAGTATTTCTTTTATTAATTGTTACGGGCTGCGATTATAATGAAAAAGAAAAATATTTTTCAGGGATGATTGAGTATGTGTATACCTATGAAAGCAATGTATTGGATTCAGATTCTTTAACCAATGTAAGACCGGCAAAAGGAGTTTTTAAATATGATCTTGGCAGCTATCAAAGTAGTTTTTGGGGAAAGGATACCATTACGTATTCATATTCGGGTCTGTTCAATAAGTGTTTATCGCAAACAGGCAGTATCACTGATTACGAATGCGAAGATTATAGTATTGCAACCGATTCTGTATTAAACTGGAAATTATATCCCACCAGTGAAATTATAATGGGGCATTCCTGTAAAATATTTGAGATGCAGAAAAGAAGTTCATGGGTTAAATATTATATAAGCGAAGAAGCAAAAATTGCACCGGCAACATATAACAAACACAGAGCGTATAATATGGATATATATGGGAAAAATGCTGATGGCGGATTAATTCTTAAACTGGAACACCGGTTTAAATATTTTTCAATGAAAGGCCTGGCAGTTGATCTAAGTAAAAAAGACAACCAATACAAAGCATTTGAAATTACTGACACCATTTTTATTAACCATTGTAAATAAAGTAATTATTAAATGTGGAATACTGATATAGCGCCAAAAAAATAATTTGAAATGAACTTCCTTACAAGAACGATATTGGCTTTATTGATTTTTCAATCCTGCATTTTATATGCCCAGGATACAAATGAAGTATTAAAAAAACTGGAAAACGGTTTAGCGGGAAAGCAGGTTTCCATCAGTAATATTTTATCAGATGAAAAGTACATGAAACTGCACGCTCAAAATTACTTCAGGGAATTGATAAAAAAATATGCCGGTACCGGCAATATAAAAATTGTAACCGATAACGAACCCGGAAAAAGAATAAAAGTAATTTGTACTGTTACCGGTAAAGAAGGGATACCTTTTGCCGGAGCCCTGGTATATTTTTATCAAACTTCTGCCAAAGGCTGGTATTCAGATACTGCTGCTCACATATTGGTAAACGAGGGAGATATGCTGCATGCCCGTTTATTTGGCTATACAATAACAGACAGCTATGGAAATGTTGAAATAGAAACCATTCTGCCCTCCGGTTACCCCAACAGTAACCTTCCGGCACATATTCATATTAGTATGTGGAAAAATAGCAACTTTGTTCAGGGGGTTCCGGGTGAACTGCTTTTTGAAGATGATATCAGGTTAACAGCCGAAAGAAAACAACGTGCCCTGCAGGAAGGGTTTATTATTTCTAAAAATACCGGAACAGAAACTGCACCTGTTTATAACTATCTTATAAAAATTAACAACTAAACCCATAACATGAAAAAATGTAAACTGCTTTTTATTGCAATAACCATTGCAGGTACTTCCTTTGCACAAATGGATGTACCTGCAAGTGGCGGCAACCCACGGGCTACCATCTCAGAAGAAGTTGGGATAACATCCATAACCATTAAATACAGCAGGCCCGATGTAAATAAGCGGGAAGGAAAAATATATGGCGAGGGTAACAGAGTGCCTTATGGATTTAAAGAGCAAAATTTAGTTACCGGAAAAAATGATGCACCCTGGCGTGCCGGTGCCAATGAGGCCACTGCCATTACATTTGAACATGATGTAAAAGTAGAAGGCAAAGACATAAAAGCCGGAACCTATGCATTGTTTATGGTAATGGGTGCTGATGAGGTTACCCTCATTTTTTCAAACCAGGCAGAAGCA
>JANOFR010000102.1:0-19217 GCA_031413755.1 Chitinophagaceae bacterium | reverse complement strand
AAAGAACATAAACCGAAAAAGAGTGCTATGGATATGGCTGTTACTATGGGCATTGAACTTTTAACTGAAGAACAATACCGGGAATTGCAGCAACTTGGAAATTTTGATACAAAAACATCGAGTTGGGTGAAAACACCTGCTGGTATCAGGAAACCCGGCGGTGCACTCTTTTGTGATCGCCGCTACGATCATATTTTTGTCTATCATAACGGTGCAGAATCTTATTATGCCGGCAGGGCATTCCGTGGCTCGCTAAGGGTCTGAATATGAAATGATTTTTTTTCCGGCACCCTGCAATTTTCACATACAGACAAAAAATATGACCAAACTATTTCACTTAACAACGGTACTGTTTTTATTTATTACTTACCAGGCATCTGCTCAAACGACGGAATCATTACGGCAACAAATACAACAGGCCGTTTCTACAAAGAACGCTGTTGTTGGCGTTGCCATTATTGGGAATAATGGCAAAGACAGTTTATCTATACATGGTGACAGGCATTTCCCGATGCAAAGTGTATTTAAGTTTCATATTGCCTTAGCCATGTTATCTGAAATTGATAAAGGGAAGTTTTCCTTAGACCAAAAAATAAAAATTGAACAGAAAGACCTTTTGCCCAACCTGTATAGCCCGATCAGGGAAAAATATCCAAAAGGGGCGGCCCTGGCCATTTCAGAGATCTTAGCATACACGGTCTCTGAAAGCGATAATGTTGGATGCGATGTTTTGTTAAGGCTTATTGGCGGGCCACAGGCAGTTGAAGACTATTTTGTAAAGAACAACTTCAAGGACATCTCAATAAAGATAAATGAAGAATTGATGCAGAATAATTGGGATCTGCAATTCAAAAACTGGACGACACCAAAGGCAGCAAATAAAGTACTGGCATCTTTTTATTACAACAGCAAAAAGCTGCTGTCATCAAAAAATCATGACTTTATCTGGAAACTGATGAAACAAACGGTGACAGGTAAAGACAGATTAAAAGGACAGTTACCCGGGAAAACTGTTGTTGCCCATAAAACAGGTTGGTCGGGCACTAATAAGGAAGGCATAACTGCTGCCGTTAACGATATTGGGCTTGTTTTCTTACCACAGGGACAACATTTTTTCATAAGTGTGTTTGTGACAAATTCAAAAGAAGATGTAAAAACGACTGAAAAAATAATTGCTGACATTGCAAAAGCTGCATGGGATTATTTCACAACCAAGACAAAATAAACCTGTTACTTCCATTTTTTTTGTCTCAGCGGGATTTTTGAAACGTACATTATTTTAAAATTTTTAACTGGCAGATATGCAGCTTGGGTTTTGTGTGTCTGCGTATCTCCCGCCAAAGAGCGGGACAAGTTATGCCATTGAAAACAGCTTTTTGAGAAAATGTAGTTAGAGCCTTTATTTTTAAGCGTTTCATTTGGCACAACTTGTCCCGCAGTGGCGGAGATACGCCACTGCGCATTTCCTTTACAGCATATCTGTGCCTGGGGGGGGGGTCGGCGGAACGTTCAGGTGCACCAGTTGGCTTGCGTATGGTTTACGTTACACCAACATAGGCTGAAAGAGGAAGCCAAATTTACATGAGCCAGTTGGGGAAAGTGAACTTTGCAATCTAAGCAGTGAGCCAGAGTCCAAATATTATAACGAAAGTTATTAGAAAGAGACCATAGATCTGTGCAGACTTCTTCCTGGTTCGTTCATGTTTGTACCAAAATAAACTTGTTTTTGGTGATATGAAACCGATAACCATTAAAACCAAACAGGCTAATATTAATAGAACTAAGATATTTTCAAATTGCACAAATAGTTTGTTTTGTAGCTAAATATAAAGTTTAAAATTGGCCATTTCAAAATTAAGAAAGACCAATTACATAAAGCGCAATTGCATCTTCATCAATTTTGTGTGTTGATGACATTTTTGTTCTGATTGTGTTTACGTAAATATAGAAATATTTCGGTTTTTAAACCTTCTATGCCCCGGTTTGTGGCTCACGAACCGGGGTGGAAGAGGCTCATCGCAATGACGTTACTTCCTGAACGGCATCCTCTTCCAATACGTCAAACTCCGCCATGCCCATTCAAAAGGCCCAAAACGGTAATACCGTAGCCATATATTGCAGAAGATGATCTGGAACAGCCATACTGCAGCTACTACATAATAAATTTCAAAGCGCTGTAACTTGCCATACATGCCCAGGCCATAGCTATTAAAGATAAGTCCGCAAATAATGGATTGCGCCAGGTAATTACTAAAAGCCATTTGCCCAACGGGCCGCATAATTTCAAAAAGCCATTTGAATACTCCTGACTTATACAATAACATGATTATTGCAAATAGCCCCAAAGAGCGCAGCATGCGATGCAACTGGTAATAGCTGAATGATACATGTTTGTTGAATTCAAAAGCGTTGAATTGGTATTTAACTGTCTCAAGCATCTGCAGCCAGGAAAGAAAGAGGCCAAGGCCCAGACCAACAATAAGTATCCACCAGTAAACTTTTGTGGGCGCCTCCCCTGTTAATATGCCCATCTTAAAAAATGCCATGCCCAGGAACATGAAGAGCAGCACATCCCAAATCTCGAAAAAAGTGTATTGGATCACGTGGCCCAGATACCGGTCGGTACGGAAATCATATACCTCTTCATAAGTGCCGGTGGTTAGTATGCGTATGTTCTTTTTAATTTTTTTTGCTCTTTTTTCGGGGCTGCTGCTTTCTTTATATTCCTGCATTTCAGTCAGTTGCTCTTTTTGTTTTGGAGTGAGTTTTACGGTTGTTGTATCCAATGAAGCAACTGCTTCTCCCCTTGTTATAACTTTTTTATCATTATACAGATCCCTGTTCTCCCTTGCCAGCATCAGCAACAAACAAACACCTGCAGCAATGAGTAATTTTTTTGCTGGCAGGTTGCGGAAGGTAAACAGCAACATACCATAAAGGGCATAGTCCAGTAAGATATCGCCGTTCCATAGCAGCAGAAAAACATCAATCAAAGAAAATACCAATAACCAGATCTGGCGGCGGAAAAAATAATCGGCCTGGCGTATACCTTCCACTTTTCTTTCGATGTTCCGCATGAAGAGTATGATGCCTGCGCCAAAAAGCATGGAGAATAAAGCCCGTTGTGTACCATCGGGTATCCAGTTTATAATATACCAGGTGCGGTGGTTAATGCCGGTCTCCTGCAAGGCAAAGGTATCGCCGCTAAGGCCAAAGGAACCGATGTTCATAAGCAATATACCGAGTATGGCAAAGCCACGTAAACTGTCGAGGATGGTGATGCGTTCGCTTTGTGCGGTAGGCGCTGCAAGTGAAGCCTGTTGCATTTAGTTTGGTTTATTGGTGATCCATGGCTTGAATTATTTTTCGTAGCCAGGGAAGGAATATTGAACAAGGAATGTAGAACCTGCCTGCCGGTAGTCAGGTTTCGAAGTCTGTACACCCGGTCATCATTCAGTATTCCTTGTTCCTTGTTCCTTGTTCGTTATTTGTGTTTATTAATCCCGGTTCTAAAGATATATTTTCTTCAGCGGCTATGCAATACTGCTTTTAGATAACAGCTAAACCCAAACACGGCCGGCACTGTATCAGTTTGACGTTGTCTAAAATTTGAACCACATAGGATGATAGAAACATAGGTTTATACATAGTCCTATGTTTTTTTGCCTCTGTGGGTTTTATACAATTCATTTAGAAACCCACTCCTACAGCAGCATACGCCGTCGTCTGGTGTACTGAGCGGAGTCGAAGTATCACCAACGGCAAATTTTGAGCTGTTACAAATCTATTTTTTATTGGGTTATTTGCCAACTCTTTTCCGGCGCTGCGCCGGTGCTGATAACCTGTCTACCGGCAGGCAGGCAACAGCCGGCGGCACTCACGGGTGCGCCAGTTGGCTTACGTTTGTTACGTTACACCAACATTGGCGGAGGGAACACTTGCCAAACACTGATGTGCAGTTGCGCCTGTTGGGGATGATTTGCTTCTTATTTAGATGGCAGGCGATTTTTTCTATAAGAATTCTTAACTGCTATTTTACCATCTTTAAATGTAAACAGGTCGCATCCTGTAACCTCAACCTTACTGCCATCTGGTTTAGTTCCTGTAAAGACCCACTCAGAGAAACCCCTGTTACCTGAAATGAAGTGCCTGGCATTACTCCAACGGGCATCAGCAAAAGTTGCAAATACATTCTCAAATGCATTCTTCACCTGTTCCTGCCCTGTAAATTTTTCTCCGTCTATATACTGCCCCGCCGAAGCTTCAAATACACAGTCATCAGTCATAAAAGACATAATAGCCTTAACATCATGTGCATTAAATGCATCAGCAAAAGATTGGAGTAAATTTTCTGTAACTTCCATATGCTTACCTGGTTGGGCCATAAGTAAAATTGGCAATAATAAAAGAAATATCAAAGTTGCTTTTTTCATACCCGTTTGTTTTGGGAAGATTCAATATCATGCCGGCTAATATTTGTATTTGTTTAACGCTTGTTCAATTTCACAATGTAAATGAATAAAAAAAGTACAAATAATGCAATAGCCCTTTGCCGCTGTTGGTCTTTTACATTTTATAAGCCTCACTCTCAAATCTGTTGATGCCATCTCCGGTGCCTGCCGGCAAAGGCAGGTTATCACCGACGACTGAAGTTTGAAAGTGGTGTGTTTTACCCCTTATAAATATTCTCATTGTGCCATTCTACAAATCTGTTTTCAGGATTATCTTTTATTCTATTTGGCAAATTGAAAAGTTGATTACCATGAAACTTATAGTACTCCTTACCATTTTGATACTCTTCTTTAATTCTTTTGCTTACTTCTACTTTTAAATCAGAAGTTATGGTTAAATATCCTGTATCAAACAGTTTATGTAAATCTGAACGAAGCAATAAAGCATTTGAAATAAAATGAGGCCCTGACTCTGCATAAGGTTTTATGTGTGCCGCTTCTAATACAGGTAAAGTCTTTTCGCCTGAAATAGCACATTTTCTATTGTATGCATCAGTCACTAAAATTCTAAAAGCTCCCTGCCCCAGTCTTACTTTTGTTAATATTGATTGGCCATATAATGCTTCAGGGTCTTCTAAAATTAATTGACTTTTTTCTTCAGCAATCACATTATACAAATACTTCTGCAGCAAATTATCAACCTTTCTCCAGAGTTCTTTTCCTATATCACTGTCGGTTGAATACGATTTCCCCTGAACAATAGCATTACTCCAATTTTCAGGAGTGGCAATCCAGTCTTCCTTTTTGAAGAATATTGGATTAGTTAAAACAATGCAGCCTATTGTTGGGTTTATATCTGACCGGTCTCTTCTGAGTGGCAAGATCATTTTCTGTAACTCCTGTATTGTATTACAGCCATTTCCTTTTTCAAATGCATCCCATGCAATTGAAATTGGTAAAAAAGTATGACTTGAAAAGAAACCGATACCTCCTATTGCATTTACAGGACTTCTTAATTTGAAGAGAAATGGTTCGCCTGCTGTTAACACTTTGAATGAAGTATTACCACCCGGTTGCCAAAAGTTAATATCCTCCCTGCTTTGCTGGGCTAAAAAATTATACCAATTATTATCTGTTACTCCTAAGTAAAATTTCATGATTATTAAAAGTATGAAAGAAATCCAAACTAATGTTCTTTTACAACACTATGGTTTGTGGTTCACTAAGTATTTTTTATTTCTGCAATTTCGGTTCGTGTGTCACGAACTGAGGCGAAGGGTACTTATTTTTTCCTTTTTCCCTTTTTGATTTTTACAAAATCAATCTTTATTTTATTTTTACTAGCACTATTAAAGATAAAATCAATATTTGATCCAAATGAGATTTCTGAATTACTTGGATTTATGGAAATTGCATAAATAGATGCTGGTATCATTCTTTTCTCATCACTAACAAATACTCTGGTATCCTTTAAACTATAAGCGACATTATTTTTATAACTGATTACAAAGTAATTTCTTAACCCTGGGTCACCATTTTTCCCATAAATAAAATCAAAACTTTCAAGATTATAAACTTTTTCAGTCCTAGTTTTGTTTACGTTAAAATCAAAATTGACTACTTTTTTCTCACGAATAAATTGAACCTGCAATTTATTGTAATTATCATTTATTGCAGGAATGGCTAAATATTTTGAAATTTTTTGTCCAAGTGTAACTATAAGTTCATCAGGCATATTCATACGATATACATTTTTTATTTTTTCACTGTTTGGTTCAATAATATTTTCAAAGTAATTAGCCGCAAGTGGATATAATTGTTCTTCGCCACTTATAAATTGGAATTCCTTAAGTTTTACATTTTCAACTTCACTTCCAGTATTTTCAAAAGAAATTTTAAAGACACTGAAATAATTTTCATTTATTTTATACGGATTATATAATTCTGGATAGTCATCTACATCAGCTAAACTTTGAATTTCTGTGCCATCTCTTCCTTTTTCTCCATATACTATCTTGTTAATCAAAAGACGTACAAGAATAATTGGCATTTTATCTTCTTTTGCTAGTTTAGTTAAATAATCAATAGCATTAACTTGTCCTTCAAGCCATATCTTATCTTTTTTAGAAGCCGTTTTTATTTTAACTTCAATTTGTTCTTTTATTGATGCAAATTCACGTTCATAATTCCCATCACGTTTCGCAGCTGCATAAGTTTCGCCATTTAGTCTTTTGGCATCAATTGGAGTAATAGTAATCTCTATTTTATTTAAACTTTGTTTTGTTATAACATCTGGACTAAATACCAAATTACTATAACTTTGAGATACAGTTTTTTTAGACACTTTTTTCCCAGATGAACATGAGTAGCTTAATATTAATAAAATTGACAGAAAATAAAATGAAAGTGTACGCAGTATCATATTGGTTGGGTTTAGGTTCATGAAAGATATATAAAATACCTCACTGGCGCAAGTGTTCCCGTAGATTATGCCTATTGTTAATCGAAATGACCATGGGATCACTTGTGACTTTCAAATCCGCCCGGATTGTATCCGGGCATTAACATCACAACTGCTCAATTTGTAAATTTCGTTCATTAACCCCGGTTACAAACCGGTAGATTTAAAACGGCATCAAGTGATCCCATAAACTTTACGTTGTAAAAATTTGGAATTGGAGTTGGGAACACTTGCGCCAAACACTGGGAACACTTGCGCCAGTTGGGGCCAAACACGGAACACTTGCGCCAGTTGGGGAAATTTAGGGATTAGAGTCGGGAACACTTGCGCCAAACACGGAACACTTGCGCCAGTTGGGGCCAGTTGGGGGAACACTTGCGCCAGTTGGGGCACTCACGGGTGCGCCAGTTGGGCTTGCGAATGTCTTACGTAACACCAACATCGGCGGAGAAATTAGAGCCGGGAACACTTGCGCCAGTTGGGTCAATTAGGGGCAGCTTTTACTTTTATTATTTCAAACTTTTTTGCATTATTAGTTGTCTTCGTATACCTGAATTAATTGAAAAGATATCCATATTTTTTTCTAAAGCTTCAAGCTTCTCTCGTGAAGCAATACGCTCCGAATGAAGAAAACCGTCTATCGTATACACTTTATAAAGGCTGTTACCCGAAATTAAAGCAATACGAAATTTATCAATAAAAACTAAATCATTTACTTCCTTATCAAATTGAAATGTTTGAATTTTATTACCCCACTTATCAATAACCGCGGCTTCGTTTGCAATCATTCCGTTAATTACAAATAAATTTCCGTCTTTTATGCTGCTTATTCTTGTTGCAATACCCATAGCTATCTGGGTGTTCAATAATTGCTTCCCCGTACCAATATTCCATTTTATAAATCTGCCTGCATCATCAACGGAACTGAATGATTTTCCGTCTGCCGAAAATACAGCATCATTAACTGTAGAATTAATCCCGGTAAAATTTCTAAGCAATACTAAATTTTCAGAATAAATTTTAATAAAGCCTGAAACACTTATTTCGCCTCCCCCGGTTAGAACATTACCATCAGGAGCAACCCTTACAAAAAGGATGTCTCCGTCTTTTGTCACTTTAACAGCAGTATCTTTTTTTGTTTTTAAATTATATATTCCCAGGAAGCCATTTCCATTATTACTGAATAGCCTGTTATTCTTATAATCACAAAAAAGTATCTTTCCTTTTATATTACAGGTAATGCCAGTGCGGGTATCTTGATTTGCAGTGGTTTTAAAAAGCACTTGGAAGCAGGAATCATTAGCAATCAGAAAAGTTACATCTGATATCATTTCAAAATAATTGCAGTTTTTTAAAGATGACTTAATTTCGGCATATAATGCATTATCTTTTAAATTATAGATTTTAAAACTTTCATTTTTTTGGATACAATAAGTAGGCATATTTTTGCATAAATACACCTGGTCCCGGGCAGGATTTGTTTTTGTTTCTATGAGGTATCCATCATAATTCCAGAAGAAAATATAACCACTTGATGATCCTCCAGTGAGCAATTTGCCTTCCGCATCAGCAAATTCAACCTGGTCGATACGTTCGGTTAGCAATGAAATAATTCCTTTTATCTTTCCGTTCACATATCCATTCAATTGCCGGATGATACAATTATCATTAATGGTAACTATAAATTGATTGCCGGATGGTGAAAATCTCAGAGGCCCAAAGCGCTGGTCGTTTTTCAAATTTAGTATGCCTTCGTCGGCGAGACTGAAATTTGTAAGGGCTAAGCCGGCTTCGTACCATAAATAACTTGTTCCTTTATGATCTACGGCAAGTAATGAATTGTTTTCGTAATGGAAATCAGCTTTTTTCAGTTCATAGTTTTCTTTTGTAGTATACGTACCGCAAGCAATGCCTTTCCTGGTAAATTTTCTTATCACAGCTTCATTTGTTCCATACTCTTCCATTAACACAATAAAATTTCCGGAGCTATCCTGGAAAAGACTATTGATGGTTTTAGTGGCTTTATTTAAAATAACACTATCGGTAACCTCACACGATAAATTTAATATCCTGATTTTCCCGCCAGTCTTGCCAGTAAGTATCTTTTTATCCTTTGTTACATATAATGCGGTAAGGTCCGGGTCATAAAAAGATGCTTTTACCTTCAGTGTTTTATTGTCAAGCACGGCTACAAATACTTTGCTGTTTTGAGGTGAGTAGCCATAAACCACCAGCAGGTTTTCTTTTTTTATTGTAATGATGTTGTCAATTGACTGCACGGGAAGTTCATTTACAGCCAGTAATTTTCCCTGCTGGTCCCATGCCCTGATAAAACCCTTACTGCAGCCGGTATATAAAATATTGCCTTCTTTAGCCATACTCCATATTGCATTGCTGTCTCCTGTATCGATCCATTTATAAAAAGTAACGGGATTCTCTCCAAAATTGGTAAGCAGGTTGGCAATATAAGGATTGGGATTTAACTGGTATGCCTGATATATACTGGAAAGGCTTTGGGTCACAGAAACTTTATTAAGAGCCCTTACCACATACTCAGAAGATTTGGCGATTCTTCTTGCTTCGTTTCTTTGTTTCAAGATAACTATAGAGGTAATAATAAGACCGGCAATAAAAGTCAATATTACACTAATGACAATGTTTCTTATCAGGATAGTTTTCCTGTGTTCAAGTACATCACGATCAATCAGTTCCTTAACCGTTATTCCCTGTATAGGGGCAGATACCTTGGCAACATTCGATTTGAACTGAGGATTATTAAGCGACAAATCTATGCTTTTACGAACTTTAGTGCAATCAATGTAAAGCGGTTCCATCTCAAACTTACCTTCAAGTTCTGTCGGTAGTGAACTGGTTTGCTTCCAGTCAAAATCCGTTGACAATGTGTTCCAGGCAATCTTTCCTGATGTTAGAATGATTATTATTTTATTCGTTTCTTTATTATCTATCCAAAATCGTACTTCTTTTTTTACCCATTCAGATGCCGCTGCTTTCGGTGATGCCAGCAATATCAGGTATTCAGACGATTTCAGTGCTTCCTCTATTTTTCCCCAGAGTTTGGGCGTTGCAGAAAGATCAGTTTCATCACGGAAAATATTAAGCTGTCTGAGCCTGTACCAGGGCTTTCCGAGCCTATGCAAACCTGACTGAAACGCAGGAGCAAAATCAATATCCATAAAATGTGAATAAGAGATAAAGCCGTCGTATCGCATGTAAACAGTTTTAGATTTCAATAATAAGATTGATTTTCACCCGTTTTTATTGCGTTATTGCCGACAGATAATTCCTTTCAGAAAGCACTGACAAGGCAATCATCAACAACATGTTATGCAACTTTCACCTTCTCACGGCGTAACATGTTTTAATCGAAAATATCTATAATTTACCATTATAAATATATGCTGTATTTATAATGCCAGGGCTCCCAAACCAAATTGGTTCATAATTCCAATTGTTTGTATAAATTTAGAACATTTCGTTTTTTAAAACCTGGATACAATCGGGGCAGTCCTGCGGGCAGGCAGGTTTAAAACGGCATCAAGTGATCCCATCATCATTTCGTTTTTTCTATTCTCACCAACGTCTCTCCTATGGTTTGTGTGTTGTGTGAGGACGTTGCGTAATTTATATGAATTCGTTGACGCAACGTCACGTGCCGGAGACGTTGCTGTGAAGAAAACACTTGCGCCAAACACTTGCTCCATTTGGGGGGAACACTTGCGCCAGTTAGGAGGAGATAAATTAAATAGAAATGAAAATGAACTATTTACTTTCATAAATTTCTAGCCCCTTTTTTGATAAAATAAATTTATTTCCAAAATTTGCGATCGAAGTATTTATTTTCTTTAGCAGATAGCCTTCGACTGCTGCCCAATTACTAGGAGATAAATCTAGCTGATATAACTCATTAAAATCAATGTTCTTTAAAATATTATGAAATATATTAACTGTCGATTTATCTGTAGATTTTAAAATTTGTTTTGTTTCTCCCATCTTCTTTACTGATAAAGATTCACTTAAATTGAAATGAGATAAAAGTCGCAAAAAAGCGCCAATATCACGTGGACTAAGATCATCTTTTTTAAAACTTTGTTCGTACATAATTTTTTCAATCACTTCAAAATAATTTTGAAGTAAATTTGTGGCAAATTCTATTTTTTGATTTCTAGATTTTGTGGTGTAATAGCTTTCTAAACCTGGTATATTTACCCCTGCTTTTTTGACAGCTTTATTTAATTTCAATACCCCCCCATATTGGATAACACTAATAATGCTTTTTTTCTCTTTTTCCTTAATAGTACTTTCTTTGAATGTAAATCGATTTTTAAATAAGCTACTACGAATCAATAATTTCGTAAACACATCAAACCAAAAATTTTCCTCAGATTGATTATCTATTTTTGCAAGTAAACTAAAGGCAAGATTAGGATCAATTTTTTCAGATTTTTTATTTATATCATAGAACATTCTATCCATCTGCAAAAATTTTTGATCTTCTTTTTTATGCTTGAAAAGTAAAAGCGACAATATAATTTGTCTATCAAGTTTTTTTGCATGCAAAAAAGAATAAAATCTGTGTTGCCCATCAATTATAAATAAAGAATTAAATTCATCAAAGAAAGAGAATTCTTTATCTTTTTTTGAAAAAAAATCGTGTTCATCCTTATAAAATTCAGGATTTAATGCAGCAATAATATTGTTTGGGAATGTCCGATTTATTGATAGATAATCAGTTTTAATTTTTTGCAATCGACTAGGTTTTATCATTCTTTGAAAACCATTTTTATCATACTTATTTGAAATTCTCCTTACAGTAACAAGGTTATTAATATCTTCAATTGACGGGCATAAAGTATAAATTATCAAATTCTTATCTATTTCTAGTCGCTCAGCAAAAGTTGGGAGTATTTTATTTGGCTTTTTTGATCTGCTTGAAACGATTTTTTGTAAATCAGTTTTTTTTACACCTAAAAGATAATAAAAATCATTAACTAAGCAGTTCTTTGGAAGTCTACTACTAACTGCCATAAAATACTCATAAATATCTTTATCAATTATTATTTCTCCATCCTTATGTCTTTTTTCTAAAATTGCTTCTTGAATCACTCTATTAGGACAAAAAAATATCTTGATAAATATTTCTTTATAGGTTGGCGCAGCAAATTTTTTAAAATGGGCATTTAGTCTTTTTAATTCTGCCTGGACTTTTTTTAAAACTGAATTATCCTTTTGTGATCCGTATACTTCTAACGCCAATTTACTGTATGAATCTTTACGATCAAGTTTTTGAAAATAATTATCAATTTCCTTTTCTACATGACTTCCTGCCCCTCTATTTATTCCGATGGCGCAAACAATATTTTGTTCATAAATAAAAGCATCGATGTCTCCATTTTTAGACGTATCTCTTATGTTTACAGCTTTATTAGACGGATCATCAATGATGGTGAAGTTAAATCCTAAATTCTGACAAAGTTTTCTAAACTCATCATTTGATGAATAAGATTTCATGTTAATTTATTTTTTAATCATGATCACTTTCTGTTAAGTCAACTTTCATTGTACTTAATATAACTTCTTTTGGATTGAAGCTATCGAAATTTTTAAAAGTAACATGGTTAATGAAGTGATGCGTATTTGTAATACTGTAAGTATAAAACTTATTATTGATATAATTATTATTTTTTAATACAGCTTCTACTGTAGATACTTGTATGTGTGGTATAATTCCAAATTTAGATAAAGGAGGTTTTTCAAATAATGTACTTATTTTGGTCTTAAACTTTTCATCAACCTTTTTGTTTGCAATGAGTAGATACTTCGCTTTTAAAATTTTATCACCATCCGGTTCGATACTTTCGTATTCAATTACAATAATTCGTTTAACATCGTACTTGGTATCATTTGCAATTTTTTTTAATAAAAGTCTACCAAATTTCAATACCCTCAGTTTCAATATTAGACCTTGAAAATCTTTTATTGTTTGGTTTTTCTTTTCACTATCTAATGTTTGCTGCAAAAGTCTATTCCCGTGAACATTAAGATATTTATTGAACATCTTAATGTAATCTTTGTTTAGTTCGAAACCTATATAGTTTCGTTGTGAAGCAAAAGCTGAACAAAGAACTGCACCAGATCCAGAAAAAGGGTCGAGAACAACATCTTTTTTATTACTCCCCAGTTTTAAAATTTGTTTTATTAAACCATCAGGAAGGGGGCAGAAATGACTAATATAACCCTTGCCCCAAGAGCCTTGTGTTGGTATTTCAAAATTCCAAATAGCATCTGGTGTTTTGCCTTTTGGATTATACCTTTCAGGATATTTAACCCACCATTTTCTTAATGTTCCATTTTGTCTAATTCTATCGACATAAAATTTAAAATCGTTAGATTTTGAAAAAAATAAGACATATTCAAATATGTTTCGCATTTGACCTTTGTGAGTCCAAGGGACTGTTTTATCTTTTTGCCATATAATTATTTCTTGCAATTTCCATCCAATTCCCTTTATTTTATTGGCAAAGTCGAAAGGCAAAGTGAACATTTCCCCATCTTTTCTATACGTATCAATAATAACCCATAGCGTTCCATTATCTTTTGTTACATTATAAACCTTAGAAAAAACAGTTTTCAAATCATCTAGATAGTTTTCATACGATTGACCGAAACCAATTTGATTCGTATGGCCATAATCTTTAAGATCGAAATAAGGAGGTGAGGTTATGGTAATATCCACAACAGGTTCCTTAATAATTTCATCTAAATTTCTTGAATCAATATTATAAACTTCATTTATTTCTAATGCCATTCCAAAAAGATAAATCTGTTAAACTTGTTTTATTATTTTCTGTTATTTACAATATCCGCTTCAATAAGAGTTCCTCAAAGGTATGCCGTACAAGTGAGTGACACAACTATGCTGCTATAAAATACTGAAGCCGGTAACATAAATTACCGGCTTCAATTATGATATGCTCCGTAGTTGGCAGATCGCTTCGGTCCTAAACCTCCTTCGACAAGCTTCCCGAAATAATCGGGACAGGCAGTATGACAGTACGTTTGGTTATTGCTTCCCCTTATACTCCAACACCAGCACCGCATTCTCCGTTAAACTGGCGCTGCTATGCAGCTCGTAACGTTTGTTGCCGGCATTTACTATAATAAGTGCTGTGTTAGGTGGTATGCTGCCCAGGTTATGTGCAAAGAGTACAATCTCGTGCTGCGGGGCTTTATCATCCAGCAGCAGGTTTACTTTAATGGCTTTTTCTGAAAGTCGCCTGCTACTCACAAGTAATTTGTTGTTGTAATAAACACTTATGCTGTCGCCATCAATGGTACCATTGTCAAAAATATCCAGTGTAATGTTTTTTACAGTTACCGGTATGCGGCTGAACACCGTGTTCTTGCGGGCGGGTGCGGTTGCAACAGTATCTTTTTTTACTGCCGGTGCAGGAGCAACACCGGGGTTAGTATTTATTTTATATTCTTTGGGTACTTCGGCACCCATCAGGTTCTTGCCAAAATAATCCCAGCGGCGCCTTGTCATATAATTACTCTCGGCACCAAAGCCATGCCTTGCATTGGGAAACAGCACCAGGTCAAAATCTTTATTAGCTTTTTGCAAAGCCTCTACCACCAGGTAAGTATTATAGGGCGGTACATTGTCGTCCATACCACCATGGGCCAGCATGAGCTTGCCTTTAAGGTTGCCGGCATTTATCTGGTTGGCCTGCTTGGCGTAATTGGTAGTGCCGTCGGCATCTTTTTGCTCGAGACCGATATACCTTTCTCCCCAGTCATCTTCGTAATTGCGGTTATCATGATTGCCCGATTCGGAGATACCCACTTTATAAAAATCGGGAAAGGTAAACATGGCATCGGCAGTAGCAAAGCCGCCACCGGAATGGCCCCATACGCCTACTTTGTCAAGGTCTAAATACGGCCTTGTGGCTGCCAGTTGTTTAATGCCGGCCACCTGGTCATCGAGTGTGTTTGCACCCATATTTCCGTAACAGGCATCGTGAAAAGATTTGGAACGGTCGGGGTTGCAACTGCCATCAATGATGATAACAATAAAACCAAGATCGGCAAGGGCCTGGTGATCGCCACGTGAAGGACCAAAATTGCGGGTGCCTACGCCACCACCCTGCGGACCGGGATAAATATAATTAACGATGGGATATTTTTTTGATGGTTCAAAGTCTTTGGGTTTAAACATCAGGCCGTAAAGGTCCCATTTACCATCGTTTGATCTTACGGTGATGGGCTCGGGTGCTTTCCAACCGGTTGCAGTTAGTTTGCTGATATCGGTTTTCTCTAACTCCGTAATTAATTTACCCTGTATATCCCGTAATACAGAAACCGGCGGCACATTTGGTTTTGAATAATTATCGGTAAAATATTTTCCATCGGGCGATAGGGAAACATTATGATTGCCATCTTCGGGTGTAAGCAACGTAAGTTTGCTGCCATCAAAATTAATGCGGTAAAAATGGCTGAAGTAAGGATCACGGCCAGGCTCACGGCCATTGGCATTAAAATATAATACCCGGTTTGCTTCATCCACTTTTAATAATTGAGTTACTACAAATGCGCCTTTGGTAATTTGATTTTTAAGCTTGCCGGTTGTTGCATCATACAAATACAAATGCCCCCAATCGTCACGTTCGCTGTACCAGATGAATTCGTTGGTTTTATCGAGGAAACGGTTGTTGATGGTACCCTGTCCGCTTTCGTATTGGGTAGAAACTTTTTCTTCAAACACTTCTTTTACTTCGCCGGTAAAGGCATTGGCAATACGAACTTTTTCAATTTTGTGATCACGGCTGGTACTTACAAAAGCAAGCCTGGTTGCATCGGCGTTCCACTCATTATCATCATAGGGCCCGCCGGATGAAATGTCATCACTGAGGCTTCCTCTCCGGTCATCAGCAGGTATTTTTAAACGGATCACTTTGGGTACATCTACTTCAATAATTACCCGCTCTATCTGTATCACTTTTTTATCTTCGGGCAGCGGATATTTCCAGGCCTCCAGTTTTGGTGCGCCTACATTTGTTGATACCAGATACATATCACTTACATGCCGTTGATCCTGCCGAAAGGTTGCTATCTTTTTTGAATCGGGGCTCCAAAGCATGATGGGGCGATCGCTATGTGACCAGCCGGCATTGTCGGTGGCGTAACCATAATCTTTTATACCATCGGTAGTAAGCTGGGTTTCTTTTTTTGTTTCCACATCACGTACCCACAGGTTCCAGTCTTTAATAAAAGCTGCTTTTTTACCATCGGGCGAAAGGCTTTCCATGGCTCCACCCCTTCTGCGGCCGCCTGTTGTTGCAGTTGCATTTGCAGCATCTGGTAAAATTGATTTTTTATCAGGACCGGTTTTGCGGCTGCCATCTTTTGGATCTATTAAAACAAATTCTACTCCGCCAGGCACGGAAACTGAATACCAGAATTTACCATCGGGCAGCCAGTTTGGATTTACATTATACCGGTAAACCAGTTTACTTGTATTGAAGCCTAAAGATTTGGTTGCTGCCTCATAGTCGGTGGCGGTTAAAACTTTTTTATCTGATTGTGCCGTTGCGCTAAAACTTACCACGGCGAAGAGTGCAGGGAGGAAAAGATTCTTATTCATAATAAAGCTTTTGTTCAAATGTTAAATTTTATGACCGGGGGTCAATGATCTAAATTTAGGAAAAGTTGGGGATTTGGGGTTGGTTAAATTTTGAGTGGCAAATTTTCAATTGTTTTGTTGTCACTTTATTGCTTGCCCGAAAAAGAGCAGCATTGCTTTTTTATTTTTCTTTTTTGCTTCTCCAAAAAAGAAACAAAAAAAGAGCCCAACAAACGATTACAGCCCGTTTGTCGGATGCAGCTATGTTCATCATAAGTACTACTGTAGCTTCGGCCTTTGTAACTCAACTCTTAGGTGCAATCGACCAGTATTTATAAAATCTTCTTTTAATTTGATGCATACCCACCCCGAATATTAATAATGAAAATTGCTACCATGGTTATTCTCCATTTTAATGTTTCCATTAATTTAACTGCCACACTTTAAATACAAACTGTAAAAAAGAATAAGATCTCCTGAAAAACGGGATGAGTTACTTGCTGATTAATGAAAAAGCATACTGGTCCAGTGGCGCTGGCCGGATCCCGCCTAAGGCGGGAGGCATATCCATTCGTCCCGATTGCCATCGGGGTTGATCTTTTTTGTTACTTTTTTGTATCAAGACAAAAAAGTAAAGAAAGAAAAATTACATTTGAAAATGAATACAACGGTGACTGGAAAAAATAATATCCTTACCAACACATACGGGCTGGTATTATGCGGGGGTAGCAGCAGCCGTATGGGCACTGATAAAAGCATGTTGCAGTATTACGAAAAGCCGCAACGGTATCATGTGTATGATATGCTGCTCCCC
Organism: Chitinophagaceae bacterium; assembly: GCA_031413755.1. Classification (GTDB taxonomy): domain Bacteria; phylum Bacteroidota; class Bacteroidia; order Chitinophagales; family Chitinophagaceae; genus Ferruginibacter. The sequence goes on along the minus strand of JANOFR010000102.1, from coordinate 1,851 downwards.
TTTTGTGAAAAGGTTTTTATTTCCTGCAATCAGGATCAGGCAAACAGCATTGAAGCCGGTTATGATTTTATACAAGATGATGAAGCATTCAGTAATATTGGCCCGATGGGTGCTTTGCTAACCGCATTTGCAAAATATCCCGGTAAACATATGTTGCTGACGGGTTGTGATTATCCTTTTTTAAAGGCTGGTGAATTGGAAATATTTTCAAAGCTGTGTAAAGATATTCCTGTTTCATTTTATAACAAAGAAGCAGTTATTTATGAATCCATGCTGGCATGGTATCCATTAACCTGCTTTGATGAGTTGAAGCAGATGTATGAAGCAAAACAATTTTCGTTGCAGCAATTACTCAGAAAAACCGATGCAACAAAATATTTACCAACAGATATAAACTGCATTAAGAGTATTGATACAGCGGAGGATTATTTTAAGGCAAGCATGCTGATAAAAAGATGATACGGGATGCAGGATACAGGATACAGGATTCAGGATACGAGATACCAGATGCAAGATACGAGATACCAGATTCAGGATACGAGATACCAGATGCAAGATACGAGATACCAGATTCAGCATACCAGATACCAGATGCAGGATACGAGATACCAGATACAGGATACGAGATACCAGATGCAGGATACGAGATACCAGATTCAGGATACCAGATACCAGATGCAGGATACCAGATACCAGATGCAGGATACGAGATACCAGATGCAGGATAGAGGATGCACTCTGTTGATTTTAAAACTCATTTAATAATTGAGTTCTATCCTGTATCCTGTATCCTGCATCCTGTATCCTGCATCCTCTATCCTGTATCCTGTATCCTGTATCCTGTATCCTGCATCCTCTATCCTGTATCCTGTATCCTGCATCCTGCATCTGCTATCCTGTATCATGATTTCTTTTAGTAATTTTAAACAATGAAAGATAACCGGGTTGAACATATCAAAATATTAAAGATCAGCGCCGGCGATATAAAAGAAACAGCAGATAAAGTTGCCGTGGAAGAACCACTGGAGATTCAACTGGAATACAGTACAGCTACCGGACAGATGCTGAAAAATATTGCTGTAACGATGCGTACCCCGGGTAATGATGAAGAACTGGCCGCCGGGTTTTTATTTACGGAAGGCATTATTAAAAACGTGGAAGACATCAGGGAAATAAAAAGATCTCATGCCGACGAAAACATTGTACAGGTTATTTTGAAAGAGAATATCATTCCGGTACTGGGTAATGCTGCCCGGAATTTTTATACTACATCGAGTTGCGGTGTTTGCGGTAAGGCCAGTATTGAAGCCATCAGCACCGTTTCTCAATTTACCGGTGAAAAAGACAGTATCATTATAAATCAAACGGTGCTGTTTCATTTGCAGGATGATCTGAATAAACAACAACAGCTATTTGAAGAAACAGGCGGTATTCATGCCAGTGCATTATTTACTGTTGACGGTACATTTATGATGCTGCGGGAAGATGTGGGCAGACATAATGCACTGGACAAGATCATCGGCGCAGCCTTATTGAATAACCAACTCCCTTTAAACAACTGCATTTTATTATTAAGCGGCCGTGCCAGTTTTGAACTGGTACAAAAAGCAATGATGGCAGGCATAAAAATTATTGCGGCTGTTGGTGCACCCTCAAGCCTGGCGGTTGAAATGGCAAATGAAACAGCCGTAACTTTAATTGGATTTTTAAGGGAGGACAGGTTTAATATATATTCGGGTAAACAAAGGATAAACATATAAGCGTTTTATTTTTTTTTGCCGGGAAGGCGGGAAGGCGAAAAGAAAACGCCTTCCCGTCTTCACGGCTACATTTTAACAACATAGTATGAAA
>JANOFR010000101.1:0-69426 GCA_031413755.1 Chitinophagaceae bacterium | reverse complement strand
CGTATCTTTTAGGTGGTAAATGGTATAGCCTGAAACAACTGGCTCAATTTCTTTCAAAGGTATCTTCAAAAAAAATAAACCCGGTTGCGTTATCGCTGTTTACTGCCAGGCTTGGATTACCGGTTGTAAAACTGATCGGTGCCATTAAAAGCAAAGAACCGCTGTATACAGTTGAAGCATTGGATGCTTTATTTACCGGCAACCGTTTTATCAGCAGCGAAAAAGCAAGGTTAGAATTAAATTACAGGAACCGTCCGTTTGAGGAAACGATATTTGATACTTTTACCTGGTTTACAAATAAAGGTTATCTTGATCGGGATTAAAGCTGCAAAACCAAACTATTCTGTTTTTCTGATATGCTTATTTCATTTTCTACTTACCAACTAATATTTTATATATGGATAAGCATTGCTGTATTAATATTTTTTTTATTACTTAAAATTGCTGCCCCTTATGGCCGGCATGCTTCTGCCAAATGGGGCCCGCAGGTTGATAATCATTATGGCTGGCTGCTGATGGAATTACCGGCACTGGCAACAATGATCGTTTTTTTTATACAAAATTTATCCAGGGAAAATGTAGCGGCTGAACTGATGATCGGTTTATTCTGCCTTCATTATTTTAACCGGACATTTATTTTCCCTTTCAGATTACATACACGTGGAAAAAAAATGCCTTTGCTGATCCTGGTTTCCGGAATATTCTTTAACCTGGCCAATACCTTTTTGCTGGGCTATTATTTTACCCATTTTGCCGGTTATACCTTGAGTTGGCTTACTGATATCAGGTTCATAACAGGTGTACTTTTATTTTTTTTGGGGCTATGGATAAACTGGAGGTCGGATAATATTTTAATTCATTTACGTAAACCAGATGAAACAGATTATAAAATACCAAGGGGCTGGCTATTTACTTTTATCAGCTGCCCTAATATGCTGGGAGAATTAATTGAATGGGCAGGATTTGCCATCCTTTGCTGGAACATGCCGGCAGTGGCTTTTTTTATATGGTCTGCCGCAAACCTCATACCCAGGGCCATGGCGCATCACCGGTGGTACAAAAATAAATTTGAAAATTACCCGTCAGAAAGAAAAGCAATACTTCCTTATGTGTTTTAAGGATTCAAGGTCTTCCACTCCGTTTCCAAAACCCCCATTTCAATCATGCTTAAAAAAGCTTCCCTATACCAGAAGATATCCCGGGAAACTCCTTCTATACTAAAGCCGGATTTAAGATAACAATTCAATGCTGCTTTATTATTTTCGTAAACACCCAGGCTGATGCGGTGCAGGCCCAGTTCTTCAAATCCGATTTTTAATGCGGCCCTTGTCATTTGCTGGCAAATTCCTTTTCGATGATCCGCTGTATTGCCAACCAGTACCCTGGTAATTCGTGCTGACCTGTTTTTCCAGCTTAACCCACCTAATGATATATGACCCACAACATTTCCGGTATCTGTTTCAATTGCCTTATAAACAAAAGCATCTGAACTATTCAGCACGTTTGTATCCTCAATATACCATTCGAGGCTTTCAGGGGTTAAAGGAAAAGCAAATAAAGAGCCGGCCCAATTTGTCAAAAGCTCTTCTGTATCTATCCAGTTAATTAATTGCTGAAAATCATTTCGGCCAAAAAGTTCAAGTATTATCATCAGCAGCTTTGCTTACTTTTTTTGCAAAGCGAAAGTAAGGTTAAATGAAGCAGTGTACTATTTTAAATATTTATTAAACCAGTCTACAAAGTTTTTTTCTTCTTCGTCCCGGTTACGCCATCCATGACCACCCCCTGCTTTAATGATCAGTTCGCAGGTTACTTTTGATTCTTTAAGCCGGGCGATTATAGATTCTGCCTGTTGTTTGGGAACCAACACATCTTTATCGCCATGAATAATGATGACCGGCGGATCATCTGCAGTTACAGCATTTATTGGAGAGATATCTTTTGCAATTGCCAGTCTTTTTTTGGTATCCGTGATAGTAACAAAAGTTCTGGTAGTATCATTCCAAAATTTAAAATCAAATGCTGCGGCAACACCTGTAAATACCAACCCGGCCTGGTTAATAGTGCCTGATGAATTTTCCCCGCCAAAATTTATAAAATCAGTAGGCGGATAAAACACAGCGGCAGCCTGTACCCTGCTGGATACTTTATCAACCGGGTCATTGGATTTAGGATCAGTAATATCATCTGCCGTTGCAATCATTAAAGATAAATGACCACCCGATGAAGAACCGGTGATACCGATCTTATTTGCATCAATACCATACGTCCGGGCATTATACCGTATAAAACGTACGGCTCTTTTTAAATCAATGATCTGATCGGGGATCGTGAATTGTGGCTGCGAGCTAACCATTACCCCGAATAGTGTATAACCGCTTTCCAGGTAAAGGTTCGACCTGACCAAAAAAGCATCCATCATTCGCTGAGATGAGATCCAGTTGCCGTTAAGTACACTGATGATCGCTTTGCCATTTACCTTTTGAGATGGCTTTAACATCATCATGGTCAGCGCCATCCCATCTTTACGGCCATATATAATTTCAGTTTTACTGAAACTTAAGCTGTCAGATGCCACAACACTGAAAGACCCAATGATAAAAATTAAAATAAACCAGTACCGCATATTATACTTTTTTGTTTTGCTTATTATTCAAACAACTCAGTCTGTAGATTGTTCGATACCTTAGGTTCCCATTGCATTTCAATGGATTTGTTATAGTCTGCAAGCTTATTACCCAATGCTTTCCAGCCCATTACTTCCACCACTTTGATTATTTTAATTTTTGCCCTGCGTACCTGTGCCCCCCTGCCGCTTTGCATGGCAAGTATTGGTTCCTCATCAGTGGTAACTGCTTCCAGGTAATTGCCATCTCCTTCTTTAATAAAGAAAAATTTATTGTGCAACGTTGATGTTTCTATTTTAAAACGCTTAACACTGTATTGGATTTTTTCTTTATCAAAATAAACCGCAGTTATAATTTTATCTGCATTAAATTTTTCAATCAACAAAACTTTTTCAGTCTCAAAACGCTGCGTTAATTCCTGGTCGGTTATTTCGTAGTTGCCATCATTATAAATAACCAGCAGCCTGTCTTCTGCCTCAAACTTACCCAGGTATTCCCCCTTTTCTTCGGTATTTATTCTTCCGAATTTATTGTCAAACCAGAGCTTTTTAGCATCCAGTGTTGAGTTACCGGCCTCTTTAAATTTAACCGATTTTATAGGATATTTGGTTACCTGGTTACCTATGCTTCCCCTGCTTTTAATTTCCTGTTCTTCAAAATAAAAATCAATCTCTTTATTACGGGCACTGCAATTAGGACTTAAGATTATTTTAACGACTTCTGCTTCGCCATTGGCATTGGCTGTAAAATAATGTACCCGGCTTTTTTCAGTGCCCTTTGTAAGATCATATTCTTTATCCCTGGTTACCCCGGTTACATTAAAACGTTTTGCATAACTCACACCCGTTTTCCCGTCAACATAGATCATATTATATGTTGTCCGTTCATCCGTCTTCATAAAAACAGCCAAGTGCAAAATATCTTTACCGATAAATACTTTATCAGAAACCTTTACCACTTTCATAATACCGCCCTTGGTAAAAGCGATAATATCATCCAGGTCAGAAACTTCTACAACCAGATCATCCTTCTTCAACCCGGTTCCGATAAATCCATCAGCAAAGTTTGCATAAAGTTTAATATTGGCTATGGCTACTGTTTTAGCCTGAATGATATCAAATTGCCTGATATCTGTTTTACGCTCCCTGCCCTTACCGAATTTCTTTAACAGGTTTTCGTAATAGGCAACTGCATAATCTGTAAGGTTCGCCAGGTCATGTTTAACCTGTTTAATATCTGCTTCCAATCCCTTTATCTGGTCGTTCAGTTCATCAATATCCAGTTTATAAATGCGGCGCACCGGTTTTTCTGTCAGCTTGATTATGTCCTCACGGGTAATTTCTCTTTTAAGCAGCTTCTTAAATGCTGTAAATGCTTTGTCTATCGCCTGCAGTACTTTATCCCAGGTTTCATGCTTCTTTTCCAGCTCCTTGTAGATCTTTTCTTCAAAGAAAATTTTCTCTAAAGAAGTATAGTGCCATTTTTCATATAACTCGGCCAGTTTTATTTCGAGTTCTTTTTTTAATAGGTCCCTTGTATTATCTGTTGCTGTTTTCAACAGCTCACTTACTTTTAAAAACTGTGGTTTGTTTTTTACGATGACACAGGCATTAGGCGAAATACTCACTTCGCAATCGGTAAATGCATACAATGCATCGATGGTGATATCGGGAGAAATACCCTGGGCCAGTTCAATAATCACTTCCACATCAGCAGCGGTATGATCAGTTACTTTTTTTACTTTTATTTTTCCCTGGTCATTGGCTTTTACAATACTCTCCATCAACTGGGTTGTGGTAACGCCATACGGAACACTTTTTATGACCAGTGTCTTTTTATCCTGCTCTTCAATAATGGCCCTAACCCTGATCTTACCGCCACGAACACCATCATTGTAATTACTGGCATCCATTGTACCCCCGGTTTGAAAATCCGGTAACAGTTCAAACCTTTTGCCGCGTAAATATTTTATTGAAGCATCAATGAGTTCACAAAAATTATGCGGTAAAATTTTAGTTGCCAGTCCAACAGCGATACCTTCGGCTCCCTGTGCCAGCAGTAAAGGGAATTTCATGGGCAGGGTTACCGGTTCGTTCTTACGGCCATCATAACTTAAGGCCCATTCGGTAGTTTTTGCATTAAAAGCAACTTCCAAAGCAAATTTGCTCAGTCTTGCTTCAATGTATCTTGCAGCAGCGGCATCGTCGCCTGTACGCACATCACCCCAGTTACCCTGGGTTTCTACCAGCAGGTCTTTTTGCCCCATGTTAACCAATGCATCGCCAATAGATGCATCGCCATGCGGATGATACTGCATACTCTGCCCGATGATATTGGCAACTTTATTAAAACGGCCATCATCCATTTCCTTCATGGCATGCAGAATCCTGCGCTGTACAGGCTTTAAGCCATCTTCAATGGCAGGCACGGCCCTTTCCAGTATTACATAACTGGCATAATCCAGGAACCAGGTTTTATACTGGCCACCGATACCGGAATCGGTGTGTTCGTATTCTTCTTTTGTTTTTTTGCTTGCCGCCATTTAGTAATTAATTTTCAATTTCATTCAGCCCCAGCGGGGCGATATGATAGTAGATGATTTTATTAATCGTTTGGTAAAGCTCCATAGGAGCGATATGTTAATTCAACCATCAATCATAAAATTCAAACAAATATTTTTTATCGTATTCTATTTCAAATTTTTCTAAAAATTCTATGTATTCTTCCTTAAATGTTTTCTTTTTATGATGTTGAGGTTGATGTAAAATATAATCAACCACAGTTTTTGATTGCGATTTTGAATATGAAAACGCACCAAATCCTGTTTGCCATGAAAAATCTTTTACAAATTCCTTGTCTTTAATAAATGATGAGGAATTGGATTTTATATCTCTTACTAAATCTGAAATTACAATATCAGGTTTTACGCTAACTAAAATATGGGTATGATCAGGCATACAATAAAGGGCATATAATTTTTGCTTCTTTTCAGCAATTATTCCTGAAATATATTTTTGCAATTCTTCCCTGAAATTTTCCTTTATAAACGCCTTCCTGCCTTTTACGGCAAATACAATTTGAATGTATAATTGCGAATAGGTATTTGGCATAATGTTACTATTATATTTCAGCATCTCATTTCAACATATCGCCCCTACGGGGCTTTGTGCAAATTACTTTTCATCTACTACTACTGACATATCGCCCCTACGAGGCTTTGCGTTTGACCTCAAATTCCTTCATATTACCTACAGTTCCCTGCACATCAAACATATCCATGTCAATCATCAATTTTAAACGCCATAATAAATACATATCTCCTGTTGTGTGTTTGGCTTTGGTAAGATGTGTATGAATAATTTTGGATGCTTTATGCCAATCACCTGTTACTAATCTCTTTAACTCTTCGTCATAAAAATCATAATCTTCCTGTACTACTTTCTTACCACCTTCCAATAAACGTATACCTCTGTTTTCATTACAAAGTTTTGTCCATTCATCCGGGTCAACTTCAAATTCTCCAGGTGTTATTACCCTTTCCAGTTTTTTTGCTTTCACAAATTCCTTAGCTGGTATCTCAAATAAATTTTCGGGATAAAACAGGTTTCCCTTTTCATTTAAGAAAGGAAGATTGTTCAGGTACAAAATAAATATCCTGCCCTGGTAATCTTTTAACCGGCTCACCAGCCAGTAATAACCACTAACATCGTGTTTGTTTTGTGCAGCCCAGATCCAGATGATCTGCTCCGGATCATTGTTCAGCTTTTCTTTTAAATCTTCTACTGTTTTTTGATCATCAACTTTTCCCGAATCAACATCACCGTCATGATCACCACCGGCTAAAACATCACGCCACCATTGTTTACGGGCTTCAATACCTTCTTCGGTATGTAGATCAGTTATAGGGCCAACCGCATAATCATCTTTTATCTGAATAATATCAGCCCTTAATGTTTCGTCCAGTTCAAAACTCTTTTCCAAAGCAACAATATCTGCTTCCTGAAATACGATGTGTATCATTTGTAATTTTTTATTTTTAATTCTCAACTGTGTCATCGGCCAGGTCCATCTCAAATTTCAGGTTTTCAATAATAAAATCCTGGCGGCCTGGCGTATTCTTTCCCATATAATATTCAAGTAATTGCTGAATATGTGTTTCGGGTAAAAGCATCACCGGCTGCAACTTCATATCTTCTCCAATGAACCGTGCAAACTCATCCGGGCTTATCTCGCCCAAACCTTTAAAACGGGTTGTTTCGGGTTTGTTACCCAGTTTTTTAGTGGCTTCCTGTTTTTCAGTTTCATTATAACAGTAAATGGTTTCCTGTTTATTTCTTACGCGGAACAAAGGGGTTTCCAGAATATAGACATGGCCGTTCTTTACCAGGTCGGGGAAGAATTGCAAAAAGAAAGTCATCAGCAATAACCGAATGTGCATGCCATCCACATCGGCATCTGTTGCAAATACAATATTGTTGTAACGCAAGCCTTCATAACCTTCTTCAATATTCAATGCATGCTGCAACAGGTTGAACTCTTCATTCTCATAAACCACTTTTTTGGTAAGACCATAACAGTTCAATGGTTTACCGCGCAGGCTAAAAACAGCCTGCGTTTCCACACTTCTGGCTTTGGTAATACTGCCGCTGGCACTGTCTCCTTCTGTGATAAAAATGGTGCTTTCTTTTTGTTTTTCCGCAATCTTATCTTTGTCTTTTCCCGATGCCTCATCGTTGTAATGAAATTTACAGTCTCTCAGTTTTTTATTATGCAGGTTTGCTTTTTTGGCTCTTTCGTTGGCGAGCTTTTTAATACCTGCAATATCTTTACGTTCACGTTCATTTTGTTCAATACGTTTTTTAAGCGCTTCAGCAGTTTCGGAATTCTTATGCAGAAAATTATTCAACTCCTTTCCTAAAAAATCGCCAATAAAATTACGCATAGAGGGGCCACCTTCATACACCGTTTGTGAACCCAGTTTTGTTTTTGTCTGACTTTCAAAAACCGGTTCCTGAACCCGTATGCTTAAAGCCGCACAAACACTTCCCCTGATATCAGCAGCATCATAATCTTTTTTATAAAACTCCCGGATTGTTTTTACATAGGCTTCCCTGAAAGCTGCAAGATGTGTTCCGCCCTGTGTGGTAAACTGTCCGTTTACAAAACTGTAGTATTCTTCCCCATAATCATTTTCATGCGTTAAGGCAATTTCAATATCCTCTCCTTTTAAATGAATGATGGGGTAACGTATCTCGTCTTCATTGGTTTTGCGTTGTAACATATCCAGTAAACCGTTTTTACTCACATACCGTTTACCGTTGAGGTTCATCACCAGCCCTGCGTTCAGGTAACAATAATTCCAAAACTGGTTATCAAGATATTCCTGTACAAAATGAAATTTTTTAAATATCTTTTCATCAGGTACAAATGTTACCAGGGTACCATTTTCTTCAGCCGTTTTGGCTTCTTTGTGTTCCTTTGTTAAAACGCCCCTTTCAAATTCAGCGGTTTTTTCTTTTCCTTCCCGGTAAGCAGTAACTTTAAAATAAAGGCTCAGCGCATTCACCGCTTTTGAACCAACGCCGTTTAGGCCAACACTTTTTTGAAAAGCTTTACTGTCGTACTTTGCTCCTGTATTTATTTTACTAACTACATCAACCACTTTTCCAAGTGGGATGCCACGGCCATAATCCCTGATCGCAATAGTTTTATCCTTAATATTTACATCCACATGTTTACCATAACCCATGGTATGTTCATCAATACAATTGTCAATTACTTCTTTCATTAAAACATAAATCCCGTCATCCGGGCTGCTGCCATCGCCCAGTTTACCGATATACATACCGGGCCTGAGCCTTATATGCTCCTTCCAGTCAAGGCTGCGGATGGATTCCTCGGTATAATCAAACAAGTCTTTCTCTGCCATTTTTATTTTTCAGTGCTGCGAATATAACTGAATGAACGGATTTTTGAGGGGGAAGAATTATCCACAATTAATTAAAAAATGTGCGCAAATAAAGAGCTGATTAAGAACTTCATTTTTTATTATGACAGAAATTAGTTTTTAAAATGTTTAAAATCATAAGCTGCTAAAAATACCGGGTTTAGCTTTACCTAAATAGATACTATGAAAATGAATAAAGTTATTACGGTAATAATTACGACAGTCCTCCTGTTTTCCTGCAGTACCACTAAAATTACATCCTCCTGGAAAGCTGAAGATCATGCGGCAAAACAATACTATAATATTATGGTTTGGGGTATCTTAACTGAAAAGGACAGCACTTTAAGAAAACAAATTGAAACCCATCTGGTTAATGACCTGATCGAAAATGGGTATCACGCTGTTTCTGCTATGGAGGTTTACAGATCAAAAGCCTATAAAAAACTTACTAAAAAAGAGATCGTTGATGAATTTAAAGAAACCGGTGTTGATGCTATTATAACACTGGTTTTGCTGAACAGGCAAAAAGAAGAATTATTTGTTCCACCGGCAATCAGTAGTAACCCGGTTGCTTCTTTTGATGATATCAATAAATATTATAGTTCTGTATTTGACAAAATATATACCCCCGGGTATTATTTGAGTTCAACAAATTATTATTGGGAAAGTAACTTATTTGAAGTGAAAGAAGATAAACTGGTTTATTCCGTTCAAACAAAATCTTTCGACCCCTCCAATACTGAAATACTGGCACATGAAAATGGCACCATGATCATAAAAGATATGATCAGGAAAAAAGTTATTATCAGTAAAAATCCAACGGCAGATTAATTAATGCCATACTTCTAAAAATCTTTTATGGAGATATTCCCCCCGATTCGTATTTAAAAATGAAATCAGGATACAGGAAATAATATTTATAGTAGCTTTATAAAAATCATTTACATGAATCTTGATCTTACAAATAAAACAGCACTTGTTTGTGGCAGCACACAGGGGCTGGGATATGCCAGTGCTGTTGAACTTGCTTTATTGGGTTGTACTGTTGTTTTAATGGCCCGCAACGAAGAAAAATTAAAGGAAGCTGTTAAAACATTAGACAATTCCAAAGGGCAGCAACATCAATACCTGGTTGCAGATTTTTCAGATACAGGTGCAGTTACAGCTGCCATTACAGGCTTTGTAAAAAATAATCCCATACATATTTTAGTAAATAATACCGGCGGCCCTCCGGGTGGTGCTGCATTAACAGCCAAGGCAGAAGATTTTTTAACAGCCTTTAATAATCACCTTATAAACAACCATAACCTTACCCGCGCTGTTGTTCCAGGCATGAAGGAAGCTGGTTTTGGACGGATAATTAATATCATTTCAACCTCTGTAAAAAATCCCATTGCCGGTTTGGGTGTTAGCAATACCATCAGGGCCGCTGTTGCCAACTGGGCAAAAACCCTTGCAACTGAACTTGGCCCTTTTGGAATTACGGTTAATAATGTATTACCGGGCTTTACAAAAACAGTAAGGGCCGATTATGTTATTTCGGCTAAAGCAAAAGCCGGCAATGTTACCGAAGCTGAGGTTATGAATCAATTGATTGCTGAAATTCCGGCAGGCAGAATCGGGCAGCCGGAAGAATTTGGTGCAGCCGTAGCGTTTCTTTGCTCACCGGCAGCTGCCTATATAAATGGTATTAATTTACCCGTAGATGGTGGCAGGTTAGGGTGCCTTTGATTTTTAATGCTTTCCAACCGCTTTTACTGATACACAGGGTTTGATCTGATGAAAATTAATTTTCAATTCATCAAAAATTATCTAATATTGGTTCTTAATTTTAAACAAAAAAATGTAAAAAATGAAATTGACAAAATTATTAATGGCTGTTATGGTTTCAGCCACCATGCTTTTTGTAAGCTGTAAACCAAAAGATGCTGATATTAAAGCGGCTGTTGAAACTGCATTAAAGGCCGACCCAATGATGTCGGGAACAACCGTAGATGTAAAAGATGGCGTTGTTACTATCGGCGGCATTTGCAAAGACGATGCCTGCAAAGCCATGTGCGAAAAAACAGTTCTCGCTGTTAAAGGAGTAAAATCTGCTGTGAACAATTGTACAGTTGCACCTCCACCTCCTCCACCTCCAGCTTCAATAACAACTATGTTAGATGCTGCTACCCAACAAATAGTAAAAGATGGTTTGAAAGATATTAAAGGCGTTGCTGTTGAATTTGCAGGAGATATCGCCGTTTTATCAGGCGAAGTAACTAAAGCCAACCGGATGAAGATCATGCAAATGTTAGCCTCTGCAAAAGTAAAATCAGATGTAACTAAGTTAATGGATAAAAAATAATTTAAATCACAATCAAAAACAAATAAAATGGTATTACAAGATAAATATGCTGAGTTGTTACAAATTGCAAACACCATTGGTGTAGCTGACCTGGCAGTAGCAGAAAAAGACGGCACACTACATGTAAGCGGTACAGCAAAAAGTACGGCAGATTATGATACACTTTGGTCGTTGTACGATAAGATCGATCCGAATATGGCAAGTGGCGACCTGATGATGAATATTGATATTAAAGCCGAAGCAGGCGCCCGGTTAAAAGTTACTACCGATTCAAGCAACCTGAACATCAGAAGTACCCCAAGCACAGAAGGTGCAATTGTAGGTAAAGCTGCACATGATGAAGTGGTTACCCTGGTTGAAAAAACCGATGACAGCTGGTGGAAGATTAAAACTGCCGATGGTGAAGAAGGTTATGCTTTTGCACAATACCTGTCTCCGCTTTAAAAATAAACATTTAAAATTTTAAAAGCCATCCCGACTAATTATCGGGGTGGCTTTTTTATTTGTAGTTTTAGTACAAATTATTTTATATGAAAAAATCTTTGATTTTTATCAGCCTGTTTTTTATTACAAAAACCAATGCACAGTTTTTTAAAAAAGATGCCGGCCTAGCACATACTTTTTCTATTGTTGCCCGTGACCCCGTAACCGGTGAGATGGCCGTGGGTGTGCAAACCCATTGGTTTAGTGTTGGTACTTTGGTAAGTTGGGGCGAAGCAGGTGTTGGTGTGATAGCTACCCAAAGTTTTGTAAATAAAAGTTATGGTATTAAAGGATTGGATCTGATGAAAAAAGGAAAATCAGCACCGGAAGCTTTAAAAGAATTATTGGCTGCAGATGATGGCCGGGAAGTAAGGCAAGTGGCCATGATTGATGTCAATGGCAATGTAAATGCCTGGACTGGTAAAAACTGTATTGATCATGCCGGCAATATTGTTGGCAAAAACTACTCGGTACAAAGCAATATGATGCTTACCGATAAAGTAAATGCTGCCATGTCGAAAGCATATGAAGGCAGTGAAGGAAAACCATTGGCAGAAAGGGTTTTAATTGCTTTAAAAGCTGCAGAGGCTGTGGGTGGAGATATACGTGGCAAACAATCAGCCGCAATTCTGGTAGTTGCAGGTAAAAGCACCGGACAACCCTGGAACGAACGCCTGATTGATTTACGGGTAGATGATAACCAGGCACCCCTGGATGAACTTGACAGGTTATTGAAATTATACAGGGCTTATGAGCATATGGATAAGGGCGATCTGGCTACAGAAAAAAATGATATGAAACTAGCCATGGAAGAATATGGTACTGCCATGAAAATGTTTCCGGAAAATTTAGAAATGCAATATTGGACAGCCATTACCTTGGCGAATAATAAAAAAGTTCAGGAAGCATCGGTTCTGCTACAAAAAATTTATGTACAGGATGCCAATTGGCGTGAGTTAACAAAACGTTTACCAAAAGTGAATTTATTAAATGTTTCAGCAGCCGATTTACAAATTTTATTGAAGTAAATTTGTAAAAAATTGTACAATGAGATTTTTAAGTACCCTGATTGGCACCCTATTATTTTCAGCCGCAATCTTTTCCTGCAAGGCATAAACAAAATATGCATTAACAGCAGATGAGTTTGAAAAAGAAATAACCACCAAAGAGAATATTCAGATACTGGATGTAAGAACATCTGCCGAATTTTTCTCAGGCCATATAAAAAATGCACTTCAGGCCGACTGGAATGATAAAAGAGAATTTGAACGCCGGCTTGGATTTGTGGATAAGAACAAACCGGTTTATGTGTATTGCCTTGCCGGTGGCCGTAGTGCAGCAGCAGCTAAACAGATGCGTAAAGCGGGCTATACCCAGGTGTACGAATTATCAGGCGGTACTAATGCCTGGCGGGCGTCCAACAAACCCCTGGAAGGAAACAGCAATGAAAAGCAAATGAGCCTGGATGAATTTAATGCAACCATCACCGGTTCAAAAACTGTATTGGTTGATTTTGGTGCAACCTGGTGCCCGCCGTGCATACAGATGGAGCCAGTTTTAAAAAGTTTAATTGAAAATAACAAAGGAAAATTTACTTTATTAAAAGTAGATGGGGGCAGGGATCAGGATATTTTAAAAGCCTATAAAGTTACTGCACTGCCTGTGTTTATTGTATTTAAAGATGGCAAACCCGTTTGGCGTAAAGATGGTATTGCTTCAGAGAAAGAACTGGCCGGTCAGCTTCATTAATTTAATCCTGCGTTAACTCTTTTATAAAATCACTCACTAAGTAACTGATCAGTTTGCCGGTAGTTTCATTTTTACGGCCATCGGCTAATTGGGTAGCACCCTCACAAATATGGAGGTAAGCCACTTTTGAATCCTGTGCCGTAAAGGTTATGTATTTTCGTGCCAGTAAAGGAGTAATTCCGCAAGGGGTAATGGCACTGCTTAAAGTATTCTCAATACAATCGAGGTCAATTTCTATTCCTGTATAACAGTCTTCCGTAAATCCTGTTGCGTGTGCCACCGCCTGTATAAAATTCTTTCTTTCATGAATAAATATTTCTTCATAACTGATATAATCCAAAAACGGGTTATTGTGAATATCCATCAATACATTTTGTGTGATATAATTTTCATGTAAGCCGATCATGCAATATTTCCCCAAAAAGCCATCTTCCTCTGCATACCTGAATCCGTTACCACTATGTCTTCCTTCAGCAACATTGTAATCGGCATGAGCATCTAAGTTTATACAATTGATCTGTGAAAGAGGAATAATTTCGGCTTTGTGCAAACCTTTGGCAACGCCTTTTATTATGGGATAGGCATTATTATGTCCGCCACCGATAATGATGGGTATCTTTTTTGCAGATGCAATTACTTTTAACAGGTTTTCCACTTCTTCATCAACTATATTTAAAGCATGGCGGTAAGCACTGATTTTTTCCTCCGGGTTATAGGCATTATTTTCAATTAAAAATTTTATATCGCCAAAATCAAAATGTCCTAATAACAATATGTTTTCGCCGGATAAATAGTCATTGCTTTGTAAGTTTAAAAAAGAAGATACAAAGGACTGCCAGGCCGTTTCAGCTCCGCCAATGCCATAATTGGCTTTTACGCCAAAATCTTCCGGAATACCCAATAATACATATGCAGCATTTGATTCCTGTAAACCTTCGGGCCACCCGATAGCTATCGGGTCAATTTCCGGTTTTAAAAATTGTACCCGTTCCCCTATCCTGGTTTCAAAACGCCGAACTTTAGTAAGGGATAAAATATCTTCTTTAGAATAAAACTTAAAATGCTTCATAGCGGGAAGTTAGGGAAATTCTGTATATCCATTTAGTTTATCCCGTTATCAAAAAATATTTCATAAACCATATGTTGCCCATTGCTTTACATTTTTTTTAAAAAAATTAACTACCTGTTTTCAAAAATAAATCCTCTTGGTATAGTATTTGTTAATTGGCTGTTTATGAAAAAACAAAACTTAATCTCAGCAATTTTATTAGGACTTTGTACCGGTTTAACAATGGCATCAACTGCACAATCAACTGGTCCAATTTCTCCGGTTACTAAGGGGAGTGTAACTGTAAGTGCCGGTGTTGGCCTTGGCACTGAGTACAGAAATGATTATTATAATGCCCCCTTTGGCACAAAAGCAGTTATAGAAGCCGGTTTATGGCAGGCAGGGCCTGGGGTAATAACACTGGGTGGCGAAGTTGGCGCTTCTTTTTCCAATGGGGGAAATCTGGATAAATACAAAACACGCACATTTATTATCGCCGGACGTTCTGCCTGGCATCATGGCTGGAACGTAAAAGGCCTTGATACGTATGCAGGGCTGTCAGCAGGTTTAGGGTTTCACAGTTACGAGTACAACAAAAACGGCAAAGTAAGGCAGAATGAAGTTATTCCCGTATTTGGGGGCTTTGTAGGGGCTTCTTATTTTGTTACCCCTTCATTTGGTTTTAATGTAGAAGCCGGATCTGATATTACACAAATACAGGGTGGTATTATATTAAAAATAAAATAAGCACGCAGGTTCATTATTTTTGCTGCATATAATTTATGAATGGCAGCGGCAAAAGCATATATCTCCAACCTGATATTTACTGGTGATGACTGGGTGACTGAACATGCAGTAGTTGTTCAGGAAGGAATAATTATGGCGTTACTGCCGGTTAAAGAAGTACCGGTTGATATGGAAAAGGTATTCTTTACCAACAGTATCCTTGCTCCTGCGTTTATTGATTTGCAGATATACGGTGCTTATGAAAAATTATTTGCAGTTTATCCCAATGCAGCATCTTTAGCATTGTTACATACTTACAGCATGAAAGGCGGTGCAGTTTTTTGCATGCCGACCGTTGCCACCAACCAGCCTGAAGTTTTGCTACAATGCATTGATGCTATAAAGCTTTACTGGCATCAGGGCGGCGAAGGAATACTGGGTTTACATGCTGAAGGCCCCTGGATAAACAAATTGAAAAGAGGTGCCCATGTAGAATCGTTGATACATGGCCCTTCACTAAAAGAAGTGGAAGATTTTTTGAAGTATGGCAAAGATGTTATAAAGATCATTACCCTGGCACCTGAGGTCTGCAGCAAAGAAGTGATTGACCTTATCCTTTCATACGGCATCAAAATTTTTGCAGGCCACAGCAATGCATCGTATGAAGAAGCCATGCAAAGTTTTGATAACGGCATTACTGCAGTCACTCATTTGTATAATGCCATGAGTCCCTTGAAACACCGCAACCCGGGATTGGTTGGCGCAGCACTTGATCATACCAATATAATGGCCAGTATTATTCCCGATGGTCAACATGTTGATTATGCTGCGGTTCGTATTGCAAAAAAGATCTTGAAGGAAAGACTGTTTGCCATTACCGATGCAGTTACAACGACAAATGAAGGCTATTACCAACACCAGCCTGAAGAAAATAAGTATACTGCAGACGGCATTCTGAGCGGCTCAGCACTAACCATGTATAAGGCATTGCAAAACCTGGTAAACCATGCCAGAATAGAATTAGCTGAAGCCCTGAGGATGTGTAGCCTCTACCCTGCCAAAGTAATGAACATAGATCATGAACTGGGAAGAATTGCGAAAGGATATAAAGCAAAGATGGTATTGCTACCGGAGATATTAGATGGCAAGGAAGTTCAGATTATTTCTTAAAATTACTGAGTTATACGTACTATATTATTCTATTTCCCAGTATCGTCACTCACTAAGCAATGTACCAAAGCAGGGAATCATTCGATTAATGATGTTTTTCTTTTTGTTTTCCCTTTGCGGTTAATTTTTACCGCAAAGAATGCAAAGGTTTTGCAAAGGAGCGCAAAGAATTGTATTATTTCCCAGCAATGTCTCGCACTGGGCAATGTGCAAAAGCCGGAGACGTTGTGTAAGTTAAAAAATAACCCTCCTATTTCCCGGCAACGTTTTCTATGACCTAAAAAACCTGTTCCTTTTTTCCTTTGCGATCCTTAGCGTTTTTCTTTTGTTTTCCCTTTGCGGTTAATTTTTACCGCAAAGAATGCAAAGTTTTCGCAAAGAAAGCGCAAAGAATTGTAACATATTGGGGCCGCATGTTATAAAAAATAATTAACTCCAGTAAAGGCTTACTTTAAGCTAAGATGTATGTTTTATGTTTTAAAACATAAAATACCCTGTTCCTGGTTTATGAAAACAACACTTGCATCTCTGGCTTTAATGTTTTAAATTTATATGGCTCTTTTCTTCACGATTTAAAACAACCGTTATGAACCTCCTCGAAAAATTTGAATTTTGGGGTGACAGGCATCACCCAAAATGGCTGGATATTATTCGTATAGCGCTGGGAATCTTTCTCTGTTATAAAGGAATTGATTTTCTCAGAAACACAAGCGAACTGATCAGCCTGATGAAAAATACATCGCCTTTTAGCGGGTTTGTACTCATTTTATTAGGGCATTATGTATCATTTGCACATATCATAGGCGGATTTTTTTTAGCCATTGGCATGTTTACCCGTGCAGCCTGCCTGATACAAATTCCAATTTTGCTCGGTGCCATTATCTTTATTAATATCAGTGCCACACAACCTGCTTTCAGTCCTTATTCCGAGTTATTTCTTTCGATCATCATTTTACTGTTGCTGATTTACTTTTTAATAATCGGAAACGGACCGCTATCTGTAAAAATGCCGGAAGAAGAACATTTAAAAGAGCATGAAGATTATATCCACAGGGTAAAAGAAGAAAGGCATGAATTATAGGAACTTTTAATCATCCTTTATTTACATTATGTGTTTACCCGGTATTTCCGGGTTTTTTTATGTTACCGAAATAATTCATCAATCAGGGCAGTAAGTTTTTTTGCGAAGGAACAGGTGCATTCATATCTGTTATTTTAAAATCCCTGATGATGACTGTTACTAAGCTGACCTGACTTATCACTATTTTATATCTTTCGGGGAAACAAATAAAAAAATTAACTTCATAAAAAATTATTTATGCGCTGGTTAAAAATATTACTATATGTATTGGGCATTTTAATTATTGTTTATTTATTTGGGCCACGTCCGGATACGCCCAAATATTTAAGGGCTATGCCAGCCGTGCCCGCTACGGGCGAACTTGAACAGTTTATTGCTGCCGGCGAAGCTTTGCATAAACTCAGACCGGATAACGAAGCAAGGATTGTTTGGGCCAACGACAGCATAAAACAAAAAACGGAATATGCTGTTATTTACCTGCACGGTTTTTCTGCTTCGCAGGAAGAAGGTAATCCAACACACCGGAATATTGCCAAAAAATTTGGCTGCAATTTATATCTGTCAAGATTGGCTGAGCATGGTATTGATACTACCGAAGAATTGATAAACCTGACTGCCGATAATTACTGGGAAACAGCAAAACAGGCATTGGCAATTGGGAAACAGTTAGGCAATAAAGTGATATTAATGGGAACCAGTACCGGTGGAACACTGGCTTTACAATTAGCTGCAACTTATCCGGATGATGTTGCAGCACTTGTTTTATACTCGCCCAACATTGCTATCAATGATGCCAATGCCTGGATTATGAATGATCACTGGGGCGTACAGATTGCCCGATTGATAAAAGGGAGTAAATACAATGTCGCTGATGATGAACGCCCCATTTACAAACAATACTGGAATAAGGATTACCGCCTGGAAGCAGTTGCAGCACTGGAACAAATTTTAGAAACAACCATGCATAAAGAAACATTCAGCAAAGTGAAACAACCGGTATTGCTCCTGTATTATTATAAAGATGAACAGCACCAGGATGATGTTGTAAAAGTGAGTGCGCTGCAGAAAATGTTTTCTCAGTTAAGTACCGACACCACACAAAGAAGGGCCATAGCATTACCCAATACCGGAAACCATGTTATGGGCTCTCATTTAAAATCAAAAGACCTGGCCGGTGTTGAAAGAGAAACCAGCCGTTTTTTAGAAGAAGTGATCAGGATAAAAGTAAAAGAATAATTATTCTTTTTTAATCTCATAAACCTGATACAATAGTTTGAAATTGGGGTCTGTTTGTATTTCTGTAACCCGGGATCTTACCGCCAGATTTATTATGGTTCTTCTCTCTTTTATTGAAACTGTTTTCACCTGCTCCCCTCCTTCCGTTTTTATAAGCAACTCAACAGGAAAAGAAAACAATCCATCCTGTTTTTGCTCAACGGTAACAACAATTTTTTTTCCTGAAGCAGTAGCTTTCCACGTTGTTGCCAAAACGGGCAGGCCCGGTTTGTAGAGCCATTGCCTAAAAAATGATCCCAAATCTTTGCCTGAAATCATGGATGCAGTAGCAATAAAATCTTCAGTGGAGGCATTTATTCCGGCAAATTTTTTATAATACGCCCTAATGATTTTCTGAAACAATGCATCGCCTGTCTTAATACGCAGCATATGCAGGACCCAGCCTCCTTTTTGGTATGCGTTTGCATTAAGTAATTGCATAAGGTTGGATGAAGTATCAATGACAGGCGATCCGGAATTGGTTGCAAAATCAATAACAGCTTTGCGATGATCATTTAAATTGCTATGCAGGCTGTCAATTCCATATTTTGATTCGATATACAGATCCGTCATATAAGTGGCAAACCCTTCACTGAGCCATAAGTGCTTAAAGTCTGATTCAGTAACCATATCGCCAAACCACTGGTGTGCAATTTCATGTGCCAGCAAATTTTCAAGGCTGCCTTTACCCTGTACAGATCTTTCAAAATAAAAAATAGCGCCTGCATTTTCCATGCCTCCAAACCTGGTTTTGGATTGAACATTCGCCAGTTTTTTATACCCGTATGGCCCAATATAATTAATATAAAACTGTAAAATATCTCTGGCTAATTCATGATCATGAAAACCCTTTTGATCTGCAAATACCCAACTTGTTACGGGTATATCGCCGGCAAAGGCAGCATCACTCACCCTAAAATCGGCTGCACCAAATACCATTACTTTTGTGGGCAGCGGAACATCTTCTTTCCAATGTGTTCGTTTTGTGCTGTCCGATATTAAACGTTCATCCGTTTTTATACCATTACTTACAATACCATAATGTTGCGGGGCAGTAATCAAAAATTCTATACCTGCCTTATCAGCAGGAATGTCGTTACAGGGAATCCAGTAACGTGCCCTGTTGGGCCAGTTATCAGCAAAGAAAGTACGCTTATTAAAAATGTTTTGACCAATTATCAATCCATCAGCCGGGATACCCTTGTATTTTATGACCAGCAGCATGCTATCTCCCTTTTTTACCCCAGTGGGCAATCGAACCAGTAACCTGTTATTGTGGTGATGAAAGGGAAGGTCATTATTCTTATTCAGCAAAGCAATAACCTGCATTCCTTTTCCGGAACTGTCAACAGTACCCAGATCAAAACTAAAGGAAGCAGCATCTTTAATGATCGTAAATGTAATGGAAGCAGTTCCGAAAATAGTATCCGAATGATCAGATATAGTAAGCTCGAAGCGGTAATGCATTACATCAATATTGGTATTATTTTGTGCCGGGCTGCTGTTAAATACAAATAACATGGCTGACAGTATTACAGTTATTTTATGGGTATACATGGACACAATTTTGTATGAATTTAATAAAAAACACGTAATGAATGGATAAACCGGATAAAACCTTTTAAACAGGCAGGCTAAGGCATGTTAGATCATTAAAACCTGGTACTACAGTCACCCGGAAAAAATATTGCAGATAAGCTGAACGCTCTACTGCTAAACAACGTAACTATATAGTATTGAATACTATCTGTGCCGCTTCTGTTTAAGTATTGAAAACTTTATCAATTAATCATTGAACAGTTTTTTAAAGTATAGTAATAGCATAATAAAAGAAAAAAAAGTAAGTAATTTTAACCTTTAAACAGGAATTGATTTATTGAGATATTTTACAATTATTTTCTTTATGAAACCTTCAGTTTCGCTGGTTTTGTTTTTTACTTTATGGTTAACCTGCCTGGAGACTGACGTGAAGGCTCAAACTACCTTAATACCTGATCCCAGGTTTGAACAGGCACTGATAAATCTGAACCTGGATATTGCCCCCGTTAATGGCTCGGTACCTACCATAAATATCAGCAGTATAAGGTCATTAAATGTAAATGGAAACGATATTAACAGTCTTACAGGGATACAGGATTTTATTTCACTGACAGATCTGTTTTGTAATAATAATAATATTTCAATCCTTAGTGTTACGAATAATACAGCCTTACGTATATTAGAATGTGACCGTAACCAAATCACTACTTTAGATGTCAGGCAAAACACAGCATTAATTACGCTTATCGTTTCCAACAATCAATTAACAGGTATAAACACATCTCAAAATACAGCGTTATTAAATTTTGGCTGCAGTAACAACATGATAACAAGACTTGATATTTCAAAAAACACTTTACTTGAAAATTTTGTATGTGCAAATAACAGGCTATCTGATCTGGATGTGTCGAAGAATACGGCTTTGTTGCTTTTAGATTGTTTAAATAACCGGATTACAACTTTGGATGTATCAAAAAATACAGCATTAATAAATTTAGGGTGTGAATTTAATCAACTGACAAGTCTTGATGTGACAAAAAATATGGTATTAAAATACTTATTGTGTTTTAACAATCAACTTACCTCATTGAATATTAAAAACGGTTTTAACCCTACACTTATATTCATGCGGGCAGATAATAACTTTAACCTTTCCTGCATACAGGTAGATGATGCTGTTTTGGCATCAGGATATATTGATTGGTATAAAGATGCCACAGCCCGGTATAATGATTTCTGTATTCCCTCAATTACTTCTTTTACACCCGCTTCCGGCTGCACCGGCCAGGTGGTCACGATCACAGGTTCAAACCTGAATGTAACAACAGCAGTAAATTTTGGCGGCATTGCAGCTGCTTCATTTACGATCCTGACCTCAAATATTATTACGGCAGTTGTTGGTACAGGGGCAACAGGAAATATCCAGGTAATAAGTCCCGGTGGCACAGCATCAGTTCCAGGTTTTATTTTTAACCCGGTACAAATACCGGCTTCAGTTGTTATAAGTTCAACGGCAGGTATCATTTGCCCGGGCGAAAACGTAATTTTTACAGGAACACCTGTTAATGGAGGCACTGTACCTGCTTACCAATGGCAGGTTAATGGTTTACCTGTGGGAACAAATGCATCAACTTATGCAACAAATACATTAGCAAACGGTGATAGGGTGAACGTTACCATGACATCAGGTTTAACCTGTGTTTCAAATTCCCCGGCAATATCCAATACCATTACAATGATCGTTAATCCATTTCCTGTAATTACATGTAACCCGGCAAATCCAACAATACCGGCAGGTGCTTCTGTTCAATTGAATGCCACTGTTTCCGAACCCATTGTCAGTCAATTGTGGACACCCCCTACCGGACTGAATGATCCGTTACTTTTAGATCCTGTAGCTGCTCCGGCAATAACTACAACTTATAATTTAAGGGTAGTTTCAGCCGGTAATTGTGTTGCCAATAAAGAATTAACGGTTACAGTATTTAAAGATATTTATATTCCAAACAGTTTTACACCAAACGGGGATGGGATAAATGATATATTCCGGATCCCGCCGGGTACAACATTTACTTTAAGTGCATTTTTAGTTTATGACAGATACGGAAAAGAAATTTTTAATTCTGCAGATATAAGTAAAGGATGGGATGGGAATTATAAAGGAAAAAGAGTACAGGCCGGTGCCTATACTTATTTAATCAAAGGAAAAGGTCTAAACGCAGCAATACTTTTGAAAGGAACTGTTTTAGTTATCCGCTGATCAAACCAGCGTATTTTTAAATTTCCCTTTACTTTTTCTGATGTTTACCGCAACTACTTTATATTCCGGGCACATGGCTTCGGTATCAGATATGTCGGAAGTAATGTTGTTCATCATGTTCTCCGGAAAGTGAAAAGTGGAACTTAGTATACCTGGTTTTACTTCATCAGATATTTTTGCTTTCACATCTACCTTTCCCCTGGGTGATTCAACACACACCATATCACCATTATTGATCAGGTGCCTGGCAGCATCTGCCGGATTGATCAATAAATAATCTTCGGTAAGAATTTTATTATTCCCTGTCCTGCGGGTCATGGTACCACAATTATAATGTTCCAGTTCGCGGTTGGTGGTGATGATATAAGGATATTCTTTCCCGTACTGCGTTATCTCTGCTGATTCTTTAAAGTTGTTGTGTACAAATTTTCCAAGCCCGCGCTTGAAACTGTCAATGTGCAGCATGTCTGAACCGGTGCCGTCTTTAGCCACAGGCCATTGCTTACCGTTATCTCCTAACTCATTCCATTTTACCCCTGCAAAGAACGGAACGATCTGTGCAATTTCTTCCAGCAACGTTTCGGGGTCATAATCGGCCTGTGCGTATCCCATTTTATTCATCATATCCACAATGATCTGTCCGTCGGCCCTGGTGCCTTCGATCGGTTCTACTACTTTATTCACCCGCTGAATCCTTCTTTCACCATTGGTAAATGTTCCGCTCTTTTCAAGAAACGAAGCACCCGGCAGAATAACCGTTGCCAGCTTTGCGGTTTCTGTCATAAAGAGTTCCTGTACTACAAACAGTTCCAGGTTTTTTAATGCTGCAACAACCTTATGTGTGTTTGGATCTGTTTGTGCCATGTCTTCACCAACTACCCATACAGCTTTTAATTTGTTATTGAGGGATGCCTCATACATCTGCGGAATTTTGTAACCAACATGTATCGGTAGCTTTGCTCCATAAAATGCTTCATACAATTTATGGTATTCGGGATTGGTAATATCCAGGTATCCTGCACCCTGGTGTGGCTGGCATCCCATATCTGCTGCACCCTGAACATTGTTTTGTCCACGCAGCGGATTTACACCAACACCCCTGCGGCCAATGTTCCCTGTTATCATAGCCAGGTCGGCAATGAGCATTACTGTAAATGTGCCTTGCGTATGTTCCGTTACGCCCAATCCATGAAACGACATGGCATTGCCCGCTGTAGCATAAGCAATGGCAGCCTGTTTTACAAGGCCTTTATCAACACCCGTAATTTTTTCAAGTTCATCAATATCCAGGTTCAGGATATTTTGTTTGAAGTCTTCATAACCTTCGGTACGTTTGCTGATAAAATCCCTGTCTTCCAGTTTTTCTTTGATGATGTAGTACAACATCATATTCAGCAAGGCTACATTTGTACCGGGCCTTAACTGCAAATGATAATTGGCATACCTGGTTAATTCAATTTTACGGGGATCGATCACGATCAATGTTTTGCCTTTTATGGCCAGTTGTTTCATTTTGGCACCGGTTACCGGGTGTGCGTCTGTTGGGTTAGCACCGATCACCATCATACAATCGGTGAATTGAAGGTCTTTGATGGAGTTAGTAGCAGCGCCGGTTCCAAAAGTATGTTGCATGCCTAATGCAGTTGGTGAGTGACAAACACGTGCACAACTGTCAATATTATTGGTACCGATCACTGCACGGATGAATTTCTGCATCAGGTAATTTTCTTCATTGGTGCAGCGGGCACTGGAAATACCTGCAATATAATCGGGCCCGAAATTATTTTTTATACCGGTTAATTTGTTGGCGATAAAATCATAGGCTTCATCCCAGGTGGCAGCAACAAATTCCCCGTTCTTTTTTATCAATGGTGTTTTTATCCGGTCCGCATGATTATAAAATGAAAAAGCAAAACGGCCCTTCAGGCAGGTATGCCCCTGGTTAGATTCTGAATTATAAGGTGCCTGTATAGAATGTACTTTATTTCCTTTTACCGCCACATCCAGGTTACAACCTACGCCGCAATAGGTACACACCGTTCTTACTTTTTTATCAACCGCAACAGATTTTGATTCAAACACATCTGAAATGGCAGAAGTGGGACAAGCCTGTGCACAGGCACCGCAGCTTACACAATCTGAATTTTCAAAATTAACTTCCATGCTTTTGATGATATGGCTGTCGAAGCCTCTTCCGGCCATGCTCAAAACAAATTCTCCCTGCACTTCATCACAGGCACGTACACAACGGTAACAATTAATGCACTTCGAAAAATCGGAGGTCATATAAGGATGGCTCAGGTCTTTTGGTTTATCCAGGTGATTTTTTCCTGCCGGATAACGAACATCACGTATACCAATACGGGCTGCAACTGTTTGCAGTTCGCAGTTATTGTTCACTTCGCAGGTAAGGCAATCCAGCGGGTGATCGGTGAGTACCAGTTCTATAATATTTTTCCGGAGTTTCTCTATGCGTTGCGAATTTGGATAGATGTATGAATTAGCCATTACCGGAGTATGACAGGATGCCTGTGCCTTTGCTTTTCCATTTTCGATTAGCGCCACATCTACGCTGCAAACCCTGCAGGAGCCAAAGGGTTCGAGGTTTGGCGCATCGCATAAAGTAGGTACATGGTCCTGTCCAAAATTTCTTCTGATGAAAGATAGAATAGTTTCCCCTTCATTTATGTCGTAAGGTTTGTTATCAATGTAGGCAATACCTGCTTTGGGTTTACCGTTTGTTGAACTATAGGTAACCGTAACGCCTTTCGCCGCCTGCTCCTGTTTATCTTCTCTTCTGTAAATGATGCCCATATGTATTTTTTTATCAGAATGAATGCTGCTTCATTCCAATTGAGCTGTCAGCCTGAGCTTGTCGAAAGCGATATGATTGTAAGTACAAACCCGGCTTCGCCATGCTCAGCCTGACATTATGTATGTTTAAAATATGGTTTTAACTCCTCTTCAAAATACTGTAATGCATTTTTAATGGGTAAGGGCAAGCCGCCACCCAATGCACAAAGCGAACCAATCTCTAATGTTTCAACCAGGTCGTCTAATAAATTCCTGTCAATTTTATAATCAGTTTCCTGTGCTTTCTTCAGCATTTCATATCCTCTGGTGGAGCCGATACGGCAGGGGAAACATTTTCCGCAGCTTTCATGTGCGGTGAATTCAAATAAATGTTCGAGGTATTTTATGACAGGAAATTTTTCCGGCAGACAAACAACTGAAGCATGTCCCAGTAAAAATCCGTTTTCATCAAAGGATTCAAAATCAACGGTAAGGTCTTTTATCTTTTCAACCGGTACCAATCCGCCAAGAGGGCCACCAATATGCATGGCTTTTATTTTTTCTTTTAAGCCGCCACCAAGATCATTTACAACAATTGAAAGCGGCGTACCCATATCTACTTCATAAATACCGGGCTTATTAAAAAACCCATCCAGAGAAACTAATTTAGTACCGGTAGATCTTCCTGTTCCGATGGATGCAAATTGTTTTCCTCCGTTTTTAATAATGTAAGGAATACAGGCCAATGTCTCCACATTGTTTACAACGGTTGGCTTATTGAAAAGGCCTTGTTGTGTTGGATATGGTGGCCTCACCCGCACTTCGGGCCGCTGCCCTTCAATGGAAGAGAGCAATGCCGTTTCTTCTCCGCAGATATAGGCCCCCATTGCCTTGATGAGTTTGAAATTAAATTTGAAGCCTGATCCCAAAATATTTTCGCCCAATAAATTTGCAGCAAACAGGTCATTGATGGCCTGTTGAATAATTTCCTGCGATCCGGGGTATTCTGCACGGATGTACAACACGCCTGTATCTGCACCTGCGATATAACCGGCGATCAACATTCCCAATAAAACGGAATGCGGCTGCAGCTCCATCAGGTAACGGTCGCTGTAAGCGCCCGGGTCGCCCTCATCAGCATTGCATACAATAAATTTTTGTTTACCTGAAGTGTTTTTGCAGGATTCCAGTTTGAATGCGATAGGGAAACCTGCTCCACCCCTGCCTCTCAAGCCGGAGTCTTTCAGTTCGGCCAATAATGCTTCTGGCGATCTTGATAGTGCCAATGCAAGTGTTTTGTAATATTCGGATATGCCGTTGAATGTAATGGTGAGTAAAGGGGTACCGTATGAACTTACATTGTATTTGTCAACAGGTGTTGAATTTTTATTTTTTATTTTTTCAAGATCTGTTACAGCAGTTCCCGAATAGTTTTTTCCATTAAAGTTAAAGGCACTGTTCTCATGGCACCTGCCCAGGCAACACATTTCGCCAATTTCATCCTCCTTAAAATGATGAATGAGTTTTTCCTTTAGATCATCCTGTGTTCCGGCTGTCATACAGGAGCTGCCATTGCAGATAAAAACTTTTTTGCCTTTATTTTCTTCTTTTAAAAAATCGTAAAAACTGGCGGCACCAAAAACATTGGCTGTGCCCATCAAAAATTCAGCAGCCAGTTTTTCCATTTTGTCTTTTGATGGAGTGCCTGTTTCTTCTGCAGCAATACCCAATGCTTCAAAAAGATTGGCCCTCAATCCTTTTCTGCCTGATAATTCGCTCAGATTATTTGACATGCTTTTAGTTTACAGCAATTTAATTATTAAATGGCTAAAAGTACTCAAATGTATAAGTTATTAATGAATGCTCTGCCATATGCCATAGGTTACTGCTATTCGGAAAATACAGTTTACAACAAAATGTAGAGATTATAATCTGGCTGTACCTGTTAAACTACTTAACAGGTATGGTGGCAGATCTTATAGCTTCTGCCAAATAATTGAAGTATAGGCTGTGATTTAAAAGCAGGGATTTATAACTTCCCTGGTTTTATTTGCTGATTTCATTGTTTAACCTGCAAAAATATATCCACAACCTTTTGCCTGGGCACGGCCCAAAGCCCATACACCTGATGGCACCAGCTGAATACCCGGAAGCAACCCACTGGCAAAATCTTTTTTTACTTCAGCAGCATCCAATTTCATCATTTGAGCAGTTACGGCACTGTAAACTCCGATGGCTGCTTCACATACGCAAAACATTACGCCATTTGACTGAAGTTCATTTATGCCGATCAATATCTCGCCAACACCCGGCAGTTTAAAAGCTCCTGCCCGTGGCTTCCAGAAAGGATTGCGTGTGGCACGCTGTTTTGTATCCGGGTCATTGGCTTCAAACAATTCCCCTAATTTATATTTTGCCCAAAGCCTGTCTTCCATAGCATACCCAATGGAAGCATGACGCAATACCACTACCACACTGCAATCTTTTTCTTTTGTGCCGGTAGCTTCATTGGTCAACAAAAAAACCCGTGGCCATGCAAAAGGAAAAATTTCGTGGGGATGTGGGGAGTCAAACACGATCCTGTGTTTACCATTAATTTTTTTAAACATTTCTTCCGGGTCTTCTGAAGCTTTAAATGGCGATGTTTGTTCATTACCAAAAGCATTCAATGTTGGTGCTATTGCAGTTATACCAACTGCTGCTGCACCGGTTGCCAGAGAACCTAAAAACCCCCGGCGGTTAGTAGATTCGTTTAGATCGCAGGATTTCATAAAAAAAAATTTAATGAAATAATTTTGTTAAAAAAACATGATAAGTTATGAAAAAGAAGTAGCTATACAAAATTTTTTTCATTAGGAATAGATTTCGTAATTTTTATATAAATAATAAGATATGAGACAGATAACCCTTTTTGCAATATTGTTAATGGCTCCTGCAAGTGTGCTATTTTCACAGACAAACCCTTATCATATTGTCTTTGATATTACTACTGGTGATACTGCTACCCACCAACGGGTAATCCGGTGGTCGAAAGGTATTATTGAAGCACACCCGGATGCTAAAATTGAAATTGTCTTTTACGGCAAGGCATTGGATATGGTAGTCCAAAACAAATCGACAGTAACTGCTGATGTAATAAAACTTGCAACAGGCAAACAGGTAACTTTTGCAGTTTGCGAACAGGCCATGAAAATTCATCATATTGAAAAAAATCAATTGCTCAGCGGCGTATCAACGGTTCCTGATGCATTATATGAACTGGTTATTAAACAGGCCCAGGGGTTTGGATATATAAAAGTGGTTAACTGATCTTTTGAATGGGAGGTTTTCGTAAATAAACATACCGGGTATTGACTCAGGTCTATTGAAACAGAATGAAGCAGGCCTGCGCAATTTTATCCTGAAATAATAAACAGTTCAATTTTAAATTCAACTATATTGGGCCCGCATCTGATCAGCCGGCAAAATAATACAAAGGTTAAACAAGAAATAGTAACTCCATACAAATCCGAACAGGTATCACATTTTAAAAAAATCTCTGCTAAAAATAAAGATTGTGCATTTATTTTAATGAGAATACTGTGTGCTGTATTTCCATTACTGCATATTTAGCCAGTAAGCACCTATAACCAAAGGTTTACATAACTTTGGTTAAAACATCATTATGAAATATCACCGGCAATTATCTACTACTCTCTTGTCCCTGGTTTTTTGCATTACCGCCCATGCGCAACATAAAATTATCTGGGAAATTACAGTCAGTGATACAGCTGAGCAACGGATCTTATACAGGCAAATAAACAATGTACTGGCTGCAGCACCCAACACAAAAATTGAAGTGGTATTTCATGGTAATGCTGTTTATACCCTTTTGAAAGATACCGGTTATTATAAAGTATACATAATAGACCTGCATAAAAAAGGAGTTGTATTTGGAGTTTGTAATAATTCGCTAAAAAACAGGAAAATTGAAACCAGTCGGGTGATGCCGGAGGCCATCATAGTTCCCATAGCCATTTTAGAAATTGTAAAGAAACAGGAAGCGGGCTGGTCATATATAAAGGCCGGGTAATTATTTAATGAAACAACAGCATTTCGGGAAAGAGTATCTATTTAATCAGAATGAAATAAAAAACCCTCACTTATGTAAGATGGTACTGCAAATACCTGCTGCTACCTTTTAAAACAGATGGATCTTTCCTGCTGCTTTTTATTTTAACTTACCGGTTTAAAATCCTGTAAAATAGGCCACAAAGAATGAGAATAAAAAAAGTGGTATATATCAGCTTATTGTATTTTGCTAACCAAACAGGTAGATAAATATCAAAGTTATCTTTTGTTGAATCTGAATATTTCCTGGCAATTATTGTAAGCGGACACATTTTTTTGAAAATAAGCAACACTATCCCTTCCAATAAGATCAGGGCAATCCCTATCCAGACAAATTTGTCGATCTCATTTACAATTACCGCGTAAGCCATATAGAACAATACTACATTAAAAAATAACCAGATGATGGTATGAATAATTTTGATGGTTATTAGGCTTATTTTCATGTATTACAGTTTTTGAACCTGGCAAACTCAGTACAACTTAACCCGGTCAGTATAAATATTTCTAAAATACCCGGGTTCCAAAACCTACCCATAAAACTAAGCATAGGAAAAATTTGTACAGATGATCTAAATCAACTGCAGCAATGAAATTAATCATCTTACTAAAAATAAATATTGAAATGTTCAGGCTTAACGTTGATTGTGGTAACACATTAAATTATTGTGCTTTACCGGGTTTATTATTAGTGATATCCCGGTTTATGATTATGCATTTAAACAAGACCGAAAAGCAGGAAAAGCATGTGTTGTTATCTGGGTGTAAATGTATACACTACCCGTAAAGCATTATCATCTTTACGCAAAATTCCTTTCTTAAAATCATACCATCCGTCATCAGGTCCGCCCTGACCCTGGTTTGTGTGTATCATAAACGCTCCGTCTTTATAGCAATAACCATCAACTACTATAGAATGTCCAAAATCTTTTAAATTGGCAAAGTGCAGGAAAACGGGACGCTTGTTATTTATTTCGGTGTAAATAATTTTTTCAAGTTTCCCAAGTGTATTGGGTACCAGTTTATGCCAGGCAATATAACGTTTTACTTTTACCCTGTAATGCGTTTCCAGTAAATCTGCAGACGCCAGTTTATTCATATACCTGTCGGTACCAAAGTCTTTTTGAACAGCTAAAGCTGCATAGTAATTATATTTTGCTATTTGATTAACTGTTTCTGCTGCAGTTGTTGTGTCAATGGTTGGTGTAAACAAATTCATATTAAATTGAGCACTATCCATGGTTTCGCTTATTTTATACCCTTGCCTGGAAGTGTATTCAACATGTCCAAAAGGTTTCAATTTATGGTAATTAACAACCTGTGCCAAAGCCGTACTCCAGCAACCTAATCTTAAAGAATCCGGTGTGTATTTTTCAAAGCCACCCATTTGTTGCCAATTTGTTTTTATTAAACAGTCACTGTCTGCCATACATTTTTTTTTGTCAGGGAAAAAAGGGAATGAAGTACAAACAAAAAGAAAAGTTTAACCTGAAAGCCCCAGTATTATTAATACGATTTTATATTTTCTCTTCATAATTTCAGATAATTACAGCCAACAATTAAAAATAAAGAATCTCCTGTTGGTAATTTTTTATTTTATTGTACTCATGCCGCCATCAACATGAACTACCTGCCCGGTGATCCAGCCGGCTTTATCCGAAATTAAGAAAGCAGCCATATTTGCAATGTCTTCAGGGGTGCCTATTTTTTTTAAAGGATGTCTTTGTGCATTGGCTTCTCTTTTCTGATCTGTGTTTAATAAGCCTGCAGCCAGTGCTGTATCGGTTAGTGAGGGTGCAATACAATTTACCCTGATGGCAGGAGCATATTCGGCAGCCAAAGATTTTGTTAATCCCTCAATGGCACCTTTAGAAGCAGCAACCTGGCTGTGAAAGGGCAATCCGTTTTGTACGGCTACAGTTGAAAATAAAGTAATGGTTGCATTTTCTGACTTTTTTAATTTAGGCAACACAGCCTGAATCATTTTTACAGCACCAACAACCTGTAAATTAAAATCATTGATAAAATCAGCGGGTTTAATTCTTTCAAAAGGACGCAGGCTGATACTGCCGGGGCAATAGATAATGCCATTCAATATTTCGGGTAAAAAATCAAATGAACTGATTTCATCCAATACATTTACCCGGTGATATTCAACCAGGCTGTTTATGGGTTGAATCAGATTTGTATTGTAAGTTGCATAAACCCGATGCCCGGCACCGGCCAGATTTATGGCCAGGCTTAAACCTATACCCGAAGAGCCGCCGATAATAAGATAGTTTGCCATGAATAGTATGTAAAGTTGTTTGTTTTAATATAACAAACGGCAGGTGTTAATGTTTAAGAGAAAGCAATAAATAAAAAGACAATTGGTTTTGAATTAACCTGGCAAGTCTGCTTAAGAAGCTCAGGTACTCACTTGCAGCCTTTTAACCTTACATGGTATTAGTTGAAATATACGTTGCCCTGACCGTTTTTTCACTACTTCAAAATTTATCCTATCTGGTTTTGAAAAACGAATACGGTCTTTGCCTGTACTTATACCTTTGCCTTTAAACAGATCCTAATATTTCTCCATAACATGCTGTTTCAAATATTCGGTAATTTTTATACACTGCCAATTACAGAGAAACATAAACAACTACCAGAAGGTTATTTTAAAAATTAGTGAAAATAATTAAGAAGACAATATCAGGTTTGGAGCGAAGAAATGCAGCTCAGGTTCCTGTACCTGCTTATCAGCAGCCAAAGCCGGGCAGGCTGGCTATTGAAAACAATTTATCTGATAAATTTACCGGGGCTTTTATTTTTAAGCAAATGATTTTATTACTACACAATATCCCTATCCAACGCTCCAGTTAACTGAAAAAAGTTGCCGGGAAAAACGT
This sequence comes from Chitinophagaceae bacterium, assembly GCA_031413755.1. GTDB lineage: Bacteria > Bacteroidota > Bacteroidia > Chitinophagales > Chitinophagaceae > Ferruginibacter. Next base: position 37,383 of record JANOFR010000101.1, on the reverse strand, counting down.
ATTAATTAAATATTAATTATAACTTAGGGTATTGCATCTGCCCTTATAATCGATCAACTTATTCTTTTAAAATCTAAAAATAATTTTTATGGCTACTACTAAAATCATAAAGCAGGGTTTTGCGGTTTATCCATCTGTAAAATTATACGGTACCGTTAAAAAAACTAAAAAATGGGGGTTTATTAAAGAATTACTTTTTGGAGATTACATTAAGCCCGTTATCAAAAACAATAAGTACGAAACTTTTACCGATACAAAAGGAATCACAAGGATCAAAGTCAGGGCACGTAATGCAGATGGGTATATATTGCCTGAACAAATCCAGGCCAATCGGATTTTGGAAGTAAATTTTATTGATATTGGCCAGGGAGATGGCTGTCATATGGTTACCCCAAAAGACAAACATTTTGTAATAGATGCCGGTGCCGGCGATAATATGTTCCGCTTTATGCGCTGGCGGTTTAATTTAAAAACAGCCAAAACTGCTCCTCCGGTTTTTACGGGTATTATTTCTCACAGTGATGCAGATCATTATAGTGGTTTTAATAAATTATTTACACCTGCTGCCGACCAGAAGCAACAACTCAGTTTTGATAAAATTTATCATAATGGCATGATCGAGGAAACAGGTAGTAAACCCGATTCGCTGGGCACCAAGGTTAACAGTGGCGGAGAAAATTATATTACCGATTTATGCAGCACAGATCTGGCTTACCGGAAAAGGGCTCAAAATGCAGCCAGCCCCGGAACGTATATTAAGACCCTGAATAAGACAACTGCGAAAATAGAATCTTTAAAAAGGTCTAAAACCGGAACGGCCGTGTTTGTTCCAAACACCGATGATATTAAATTGGAAGTACTGGGCCCGTTTGTTGAAAAAATAAATAATAAAGATGCATTACCGGTCTTTGAGGCCAATAAGGGCAAAACAAAAAACGGGCATTCGGTAATTTTAAAATTACTGTATGGCAAACTTACGATGCTGTTAGGTGGCGATCTGAATACAAACTCAGAAGATTATTTATTAAGTAAATATTCCGGGTCAGATATTTCCGGAATAAAAAAAGAATTGAAAAAGAAAAGCCTTTCTGCTGCAAAAAGGGCACAGTTAGTTAAAGAGCTGGATGATGCTGTACTAAAATCAAGAAAATATTTTGAAGTTGATGTAGCTAAAAGCTGCCACCATGGCAGCGCTGATTTTACCAGTGAATTTTTAAAAAGCCTGAATCCTATGGCAACTGTCATCAGCAGTGGAGACGATGAACCGCATTGTCACCCGCGGCCTGATACATTAGGAACAATTGGAAAATTCAGCCGGGGAGAGAGATCGCTTATTTTTAGTACCGAACTGGCCCGGTCAGGAAAAGAGTTTATTGATGTAACCAAACTCAGGGGAGATAAAAAGAAAATCAGGGTGGTAACAGTTTATGGAATGATCAATCTGCGGAGCGACGGCGAAAAAATGATCATAGCTCAAAAACTGGAAAGAGCAGCGCCAGGCCGTGGTTGGGATATTCATAAATTTGAATATAACAATAACACAAAAAGATTTGAGTATATCATGAAGGATTAAAATTAAGCCTGAGTAAAAGCAGCTGCCACCGTAATGTGCTTTTCTGTTCCGCTGCAGGTAAAGAACGTTCCATAAATGGTTATCATGTAACCATCATCTCTGCCTGGGTTTATATGTTGGGTGAGTTCACCGGCATTTAAACCGCTTACATAACGACCTGTTAAGAAAACGGCGAGGTAAAGCAATACGTGTGGCAGTGAACACGCTTTGTTCATTGCTATTTTATTATTTTACAACTCCTTTATTGATTATTTCTTTTAAAACATCCATATCTACTTCTTCCAGCTTATTAATATACAAACAACCTTTTCCTGTTTTATGTTTACCCAGTTTTTTCAACAGTGCCTGATGCTTCTCCACCGTTCCGGGAATATACAGGGTCAGGTTTTGTTTGCGGGGAGAAAATCCCATCACAAACCAATCCAGTTCCCTGCCGCTTTCGTATTTCAAATGGCGGTCACCAAAACCAATAATGACCGGGCCCCACATTTTAGCTTTGGCTTTTGTGGCTTTTTCCATCAGTTCAAGAATTGTAAAAGCGTCTTTTCGCTTTTGTGCCTCAGGAATTTTTTTTAAAAAAGCATCTACCGGGAGCTCGGTTTTTTGTGTTTTTAATATTGCCATGTTAAAAAAATTATCAGTTAGAAATTTATTATTGTCACTTATAAAATTATGATAGACGGTGCAGATACAGCACTTTTCGTTTTTTTAATACCAGCCTGTCCGGTTTACAGTTTCGTGTTGATGTTAAAAGCTACAGGTTTTCAATAACTTCCCGGTAACCCCGGCCAATGGGAACAGATACTCCATTAACCTCTACCATTTCTGCTGTGTACGATTCTATTTTGTTTACTGAAATGATAAATGACCGGTGGATACGTTTGAAAAGATTGGCAGGTAAAAGTTCTTCCATTTCATGTGTACTCATTTTTGAAATGTATTCTTTTTTTGTTGTCACGATCCTGATATACTCCCGCTGGCTTTCGATATACACAATTTCTGAGAACAGGATCTTTACTTTCTTTCTTTCCGCATTCAGAAATATAAAATCTTTGACCCCCCCGGCATTTTTCGGTTGTTGATACCTTGTTGTACCAGCCATAGTTTCAGCATTGGCCGGCCTTGCAATTCTTACCTTGTTAACAGCAATTAAAAAACGTTCAAATTCAAAAGGCTTTAACAGGTAATCGGTTACATTTAAATTAAACCCTTCTACTGCATATTGATGATAGGCAGTAGTAATGATCACTGCAGGCGGATGGGAAAGCGTTTTTAAAAATGCCATACCTTTTAATTTGGGCAGGTGGATATCTAAAAAAATAAGATCGGTTGATTGATCCCGAAGGTATTCTGTTGCCAGTATGGCATCTTTAAATGTTCCCTGCAATTGGAGGAAAGGCACCTGCAAAATATAATCAACCAACACTTTGGCTGCTAAAGGTTCGTCCTCTACTATAATGCATTTTATTTTAGACATGGCTTGCCAGGTTAATTTTTAAAGTGGTGGTAAACACCGATTCACCCTGTTGAACAATAAGATTAAAATCTTTATAAAGCAATTCCAGTTGACGCCGCAGGTTTGAAAGTCCGATATTTTCTTTTACCCCTGCCCCGCCGGAAATTCGATCACTGGAATTTTTTATAACAAACGCCAGTTGCCGGTTATTAACCGAAAGATGAATATCTACAAAGGGTTGATCCCGGGTTTCAGATACACCATGTTTGAAAGCGTTCTCCACCAGGGGTATCAGCAACAGTGGCGGCAAAGCCTGCTTCATATCTTCAATGTCATGATTAAAATTAACCCGCAAAGAATGATCGTAACGCAATGTTTCCAGGGCAATATAATCATCTATTATTTTAAGTTCCTGTTCTATAGCAATATAAGCAACATTCGTTTCATACAACATAAAACGCAATATTTTCGACAGGCGTAAAATAGATTCCGGCGCCAGGTCGCTTTTATCCCTAGCCAGTGAATAGATATTATTTAAGGTATTGAATAAAAAATGCGGATTGGTTTGCGACTTGAGATAGTTCAATTCGGCTTCCTGCTTTTCAATACGCAATTGCTTTGCAGCATTTTTTAAAGTTATATAATTGTAACCATGCCTTACCATGCCAAAAAATAATATGGTTGCTACACTATATCCCATGAAGTAACTTTCTCCGCTATAATCGGTTTTGAAAGGATTTAAGTCAAAATAAACATGTAACTGAATACCTAAATTCCTCCAGCCATATAAGCCAAAAGAATATAGCATTAAATGAATCCAGATAAACAGCAAACCTGCGAGAATTCTTTTCCAGTTTAATTTGATGAAAGGGATGGTATATTCAAAAAGAATAAAATTAAGAGGCAGGAGAAAAATAATCAGCCAAAAATGATTCACCACTCTTTTTGGAAATGTTGCCGGATCGCTTATTAAACTGCCAATGATGCTCAATATAAAAAAAGCAACCGTAAGCTTTACATAAAACTTAACCTTCCCTTTGTCAATTAATAGCTTCATCCCTGGTATTTATAGCTTAAAATTCGGCAAAACTTTCCACTTACAACTTATAGTCAATAGAATTGACTTTGCAGTATACCAATAACTTAAAACAGTCAATTAAAAATCAGAATGATGCAATAGCTATATGTAACTACTCCTTAATTATCCTTGTTATTACTGAGATTGATATGGATGTGTTATCCGTTTACCATGAGCCGCTGTTTGTAGACCCGGGCTTTCCCTTATAACATTAATTAAATATTCTTGCATCAGCTTAGCGGCAAGTTCAGTTTTAAAATATACATACTAAATCAAAAACTCATTTATGAAAAAGATTTTTCTTTCTATGGTGATTACGTTTACTGTAATAATTGCTATGGCACAAAATTATGAAGCAGCCAACTGGAAACCCTGGTTGCTGGATAATCCACAACTTCTAACTATAGTTGCCCCACCCAATGTTGATCAAACAAAAGCCGAACTGCAATTGATCAAACAGCAAATAAAATATTTTGATGCCGGCCCAAATGACCCGGTCGGACGGGCAAAAAAAATGGAAGCCATAAAATATTGGGATGCCGGTGCCCCCGCCTACCGCTGGAACCAGATCACGCCAAAGCTTATCGACCAGAAACCCGAAGTAATGCTACGTATGCCAACAGCATGGATAAACCTGGCTATTTATGATGCCACCATATTAACCTGGAAAGAAAAAGTAAAATATAAAAGAAGCCGTCCCGGCGTTATAGATCCTTCAATAAAACCACTCATCAATGCCCCAATTACTTATTCCTATCCCTGTGAGCATACTGTAACGGCAGCAGCGGCTGCAACCATGCTTGCCTATTTTTTTCCGGAAAAAGCTGATTCCATTTTACAACTGGCCCATGCCGCTTCACAATCGCGTATTGATGCAGGGGTACAATTTCCGAGTGATGCAGATGCTGGTTGGAAACTGGGTGAACAGGTTGCCAAACAAATTATAGAAAAAGCAAAGCTGGATGGTTCGGCAAAAGTTTGGGATGGCAACATGAATAAAGATCCAAAAAAATGGACCGGTGCTTACCCGATGGGAATAACACTTGCAACATATACGCCTATTGTATTGCGTTCAGCAGGCCAGTTCAGGCCAGCAGCCCCACCCGATTTTGAAAAGGAGATGAAAGATTTAATATCATTTAAACAAACATTCAAATCACGTTCCCTGGCTTTTTACTGGGCAAACCATGGAGGATTTGATTTCTGGTCGAATGAGGCTGCTCAAAAACTTTTTGAATACCGTATGATGGATGATGCGCCGGCTGTGGCCCGTATATATACCGTATTGCATATTGCCTATCATGATGCTGCCATTGCCATCTTTGATGCCAAATACAGCTATTGGGGCATCAGGCCATCACAATACGACAGTACCTATAAACCGCTGATAGCAACACCTCCTTTCCCCGGTTATCCATCAGGGCATGCCCTTGGGGCCGGTACTACCAGTACGGTAATGGCATATTATTTTCCTGCAGATGCAAAATATTTTCAACAACTGGCGCAGGATTGTGCCGATTCAAGGTTCTATGCAGGTATTCATTTTAAAACAGATAATGAAACAGGACTGCAGATGGGTAAGGATATCGGGAAATATATTGTTGAAACCTGGATGAAGCAATAAATAGTTTAGCTGTTATGTGCTACAACAATAAATGCTGGCAATGTGCTGTGATGCATTTCACCGGAAGTGTATTTAACGGATGAAACTTAATTCATAATTAAATTCTTTTTCTGCATTAATTGCTGATTGAATTCCCTAAAACCATTTTCTGCACCCATAACAATATCATTCAACTCAAAATATTCATTGGTAAATAATTTGGTGGCCTTTAATTCTTTTAAAAAATGGTGGTATTGTTCCAGATCGGTAGTCTCTACAACAAAAAAATCAGACACCTGCGCATGAAAGGCCTCTGCATTAAACACTTTGAACTGAACATGATCGGAATAAGAAACCAACAATGGAAATAAAAATTGCCGGAACGTATTAAACCGGTAATCTTTATTCATTACCCACCATTTTGGGGTAGCTTTCAGCATAAGTAAAATGGAATATTTCATTTTTTTTGTTTTTAATTTTACTATATAAACATATAACAGGAACTTTTGTTTGGTTTTAAATGTAATGTTGAAAAAGTGTTCATTTCAAATGATCAAATAAGTATTTGTTTATTTATTTTATTCAAATATCTCATTATTATAAAACAATTTTATTTGCCGCTTGTCCTAAATAAAATAGATACGTTTACTGAATCAATTTACCCTTGAAGAGATTAAAATATGAATATATTATTTACGGTACCAGATAGGCGGATAGTTTCAGGAGAGCGGGGTAAAAGAATCATTCAGTATCTTATTAACAGCATCCGTGAACTTTGTTTTAAAAAATATAACAGCTGACCCTTTAATTAAAGGATCAGCTGTTATAAAATTCGGCAACGTTTTTATTTACTTGGGTAATAAAACACTGTCAATAACGTGTATAACACCGTTACTGGCTGCTAAATCAGTGGCAATAACTGTTGATTTACCACCATTTTCGTCGGTTAAAACAACTTTACCATCTTCTACAGCAGCAGTTAATTTACCACCGGCTACAGTTGTAAGTACTGCTTTACCTTTTCCTTTTTTAATCGCGGCCATTACTGCATTTGCATTAATAGTACCAGACACTACATGATAAGTAAGCACTCCTGTTAACTGGGTTTTATTTTCTGCTTTTAACAAGGTTTCAACTGTACCTGCTGGAAGTTTTCCAAAGGCAGCATTAGTTGGGGCAAATACGGTGAAGGGACCTGTGCTTTTTAAAGTACTCACCAGATCTGCCGCTTTAACTGCAGCAACTAAAGTAGTGTGATCTTTTGAACCAGCGGCTACGTCAACGATGTCTGTTGTTTGTGCAAATGCATTCATAGTAAAAATACCGGCTGCAACTACCAGGGCAATTCTTTTAATTGATTTCATAATTTTGATTTTTTATTTTTTTAGTTTTTATTTTGATTATCTAACATTTAATGTAGAAAAAGGTTCAACCTGAAAATATCTATAACAATTTGATAACAATTATTTCTTACCCATGTCTCTGCATCCTGCTGGAAAAATTAAAATAGAATCCAGGCTTTAGAAAATAAAAATCCTAACTTTCACTATTCTTAATTCAGTATTTCGTCAATCCATTTAATATGACTTTAAAAAGAAGAGATTTTATCAACATTTCTGCTATGGCAGCAGCCACGGGTATCATATCAGGGATCAGTTCCTGCAATACCGGCAATAAACAGGAAGAAAAAATAGTTTCGCCTGAGAACCTGCAATCGATGTTGGCAGGTGTAGAGCCAGTAACAGTAAAAGAAAGAGAGGCCCGGATAGCAAAAGCACAACGCCTGCTCACCGAACAAAAAATCGAAGCTTTGATCCTGGATTCAGGTACGTCCCTGGAATATTTTACCGGCATCAGCTGGTGGGCCAGTGAACGAACCATGGTGGCTGTTATTCCTGCAAAAGGCGAAGTAAAATATATTTGCCCGGCATTTGAAGAAGCCCGTTTTCGGGAACTGATAAAAATTGGTAAAGATGTTTATGCATGGAACGAAGATGAAAGCCCATATAAGCTAATGGCGAATGCAATTAAAGATGCCGGCATTCAATCCGGAAACATTGGCATGGAAGAAAGGCTCCGGTTTTTTATTTTTGAAGGACTGAGAAAAGAAGCGGCTCATTTAAATTTTGTAAGTGGCGACCCCATCACCATCCCCTGCCGCATAATAAAATCAGCTGCTGAAATTGCATTGATGCAAAAGGCCAGTGATATCACAGTTGCCGCTATAAAACTTGGTATTGCAGGTATGAAGGAAGGCATGTCACCACGTGACGTGGCTGCGATCATAACCGGGGCCCAACAACAAATGGCTAATGATTCAGGTTTTGCACTGGTACTTTTTGGCGAAGCAGCTGCTTATCCGCATGGTACCACCAAACCCCAAAAATTAAAGAAAGGAGATATTGTATTGATGGATTGCGGTTGCCAGGTAGAAGGCTATAATTCTGATATCACGCGAACCGTTGTATTTGGTGCAGAACCTACCAAACGGCAAATTGAAATATGGAACCTTGAACAACGATCGCAGGCCGCAGGTTTTGAAGCCGCCAAAAACGGAGTAGCCTGTGAAGCAGTGGATGCAGCTGCCCGTAAGGTTTTAACGGATGCAGGATTTGGCCCCGCCTATAAATTACCGGGACTGCCACACCGCACCGGACACGGTATTGGTATGGATGGGCATGAATGGGGCAATATGGTAAAGGGCAATAAACTTTTACTGGAGCCGGGTATGTGTTACAGCATAGAGCCCACGATATCTATACCGGGTGAATTTGGTGTGCGCCTGGAAGATTGTGTTTACATGACTCCTGATGGACCCAAATGGTTTTCACCCACCAGTAAATCCATCAGCGAACCATTTGGTTAAACAGGCTGTTCAGCTTCTTTAAAAATTAACCATTAATTTTAACCCCGGCGTTACGCCTTTAAAGAAATTATTAAAATAAAGAACCGGTTCGATCTTTATCTTTTCATTAAATAATGATACCTGTCCTATTCCGATCCGCATGGTATTTTTTTCAAAATAATTACCGCTTCTTCTTATAAGATATCCAAATGAGAACTCGTTTAAAAAAGAAAAAGCTTTAACAGGATTGTTTTTTCGTACAGTCGACTGCCCAAAAGTAAATGTGAGAAAATCGTTGCGATATGTCTGCAGGTTACCTTGTGCATTTTTGGCAAAGAAAAAATGGGGCTCCCAGAGAAGGCCAAAATCCCGTTTAATTCTTCCATTGTTAAAGATCAATGCGGCACCTGCACTGAATGAGGGTACAAAGTAATTCTTATAGTTTTGTAAATTAACTGAAACCCTTGATGTAAGATAATCTCCCGTTCCGGAAACATATCCTGCAGGTTGATGATTTGAATAAATACTTTTATCCCCGTTCTTTATATACCAGTGCCCGTTTCCATCATGTATCCACCTTCCCTTTTCATTTTTATGAATTGTGCTTATTTTTTCATTTAGGCCTGTATCGGTATAATTATTTAAGTCGTCCAGTTTATTTACAAAAAAACTAAGCTGATAATAATGCATTTCGGAATATGGTTTTAATAATGTTGAACGTACCATACCCGAATAAGAGCCAATAAAATTAACGGTATCCTGTGCTACCTTTAAAGCTACCAGATCCCCCTGCTGAAGTAAAAAATTTGACCCCACCGGCTTAAAGATCTGTACCCGGATTTTTTTTCTTCCCAATTCATCAGTCAGGTAGTCTATACGCTTGGATGATAATTCATCAGACAGGGAGTCTTTTAAAGCTGTAATATCTTTTAAAAAAATACGCAGTAAAGAATCAATATTGGTAAAACGGTCAAGGTCTTCTATATCACTTAACGAAACCTGCATTTTATTTCCTTTACCAAGGTCAACGGTAAAACTTCTTTTCAAATAGTCTGACGGAAAATTAAAAATCCTGTCTGCATTTGTTACAGTTGTTTCTTCCTGGGCAATAGCTGATCCGGTGATGCCTGTTAACAGCATCAGTAAACTGATGATCTTTTTCATTTTTGTTTAATTTTTAGAAGAAAGTTTTATTTTAAAGCCAAATGTATTTTGCTGAGTAGCTATACTTTGATTGTTGGTTTTATGTTTTTTGTGTCTAATGCCTGATATATTTTGCGCATAATTTACCGGCTCTGTAAACTGTACCGGAAAAGTTTCCAGTTCATTGATATGCACAACCTGTAATTTTTTCTTAACTGGAATAGTTGCTGCAGTGGAAAAAGCTGAATCACTAAGTAAAATACTGTTAGCTCCTAAAGCAGGTTTTGTTTCATCAAGGATAACAACTGTTACAACTGCATCTGTTTTTGTAAGGGTATCATTTAGTTTAATCCATTTTTTGTTTTTTTGAATACCGGTTACCAGCTTTGTCTTTTCAATATGTCTTGCTTTTAAAACAGCAACAGGTTCATTGGGTAAAAGCAGTAATGCCGGAGCCGGATTGTTTATTTGTTGTTTTGGGTTTGGCAAATGCTTTACCAATACATCTGTTGTTCTGTATGTAATCAATAATGGAATAAGGAATAAGGGTAACATGCCTGCAGCAGCCCAATACCAAATAGCTTTATTTATACGGGGCTTTTGCTGCAAACGGGTATGCAGTTTTTCCCACATAATTTTTTTGTCAGGCAAAGCTTCCCCGGTCAAACTGTCTAATCCTTCCAGGTTATTTTTCCACTGAAATGGTTTATCGTATTTTTCGTTTAACATATTCAATTCCTTTTTGTGATAACATTTTTTGTAATAATGCCTTTGCCTTACTTAGCTGTGACTTTGAAGTTCCTTCCGAAATACCCGTCAATGCTGCAATTTCTTTATGCTCCATCCCTTCAATTACATATAAGTTAAAAACTGTGCGGTAGCCAACCGGTAATGTAATTATCAGGTTAAAAATTTCGTCTGCCGATAAATTATTAAGTGCTTCTTCTTCCAAATAAATTTCTGCTGCTGTTGAATCTGTAACTATAGTAAATACATTTTTTTTGCGCAGTAACATCAGGCATTCATTGATCATAATTCTTTTCAGCCAGGCATACAGCGCAGGTTCTCCCTGGTATGAAAATGAAGGTAGATTTTTAAAGAACTTATAAAAACCATCAAGCAATACTTCTTCGGCATCTTCCCTGTTCTTTACATACCTGCGGCAAAGCAGGAGCATTTTATCTGCCAAATGGTCAAACAGGCATTTTTGCGCAATTGTGCTTCCCTGCTTCGCTTCTTTAATCAGATTGGCTATATCCATGAAAAAATAATCCCGGTTGATTTGTATAATAATGTAAATGCAGTTTACAAACAATGGGTTGCCCGGGCAAATAAAAACAGTTAATTCAAAGCATATTTTTAACAACTCCTGTTTACAGGTACTAATTTTCAGAAAGATCGAATTGAATTGCAGACAGGTATCTCTTGAGAACAGGCATACGGCCATTTTACCAGGACGCTATACATTATAATCTGCAGTGCTGCTATGCTGCCTGGCAAACCTTACAGGTTCTAACATAAGTAATATTAATTCAACCCCTTTACCGGTTATTTATTTTTTAAGATCCTGTGCATACTGCTAATAAACTGGTCCACATTTTGTTTGGTAAAGCATAATGGTGGTTTCATTTTCAGGGTATTATCCAGGGGGCCTTCGGTACTTGCCAGTATATAGTCATTCTTCAATTTATTTTTTATGTGCTGGGCCAATAGCGTATTTTCTTTACCCTGCTCATCTATACATTCTACACCAATAAATAAACCTTCTCCACGTACATCGCCCAATAAAGGAAACTGATTTTTAAGATCATTTAATTGCTGCATCCAGTAAGTACCGGTTTCAAAAGCATTTTGTTGTAAGCCTTCCTGCTTTATGGTTTTTATTACCGCATTACCAATCTGGCAGGATACCGGGTTACCACCAAAAGAACTGAAAAACTCCATACCGTTATTAAATGCTGTTGTAATTGCTGTTGATGTAACCACAGCTCCCATGGGATGGCCGTTGGCAATAGGTTTGCCCAGTACCACCATATCAGGAATAATATTATGCATTTCAAAACCCCAATACCATTTACCCAATCGGCCAAAACCGGTTTGCACTTCATCTAGAATTACTAAAATTCCTTTTTGTTTTAAATACGGAACAAGCAGCGCTAAATATCCGTCCATTACTGGAACCTGTCCACCACAACCCGAAATGGGTTCAGCAATAAACCCGGCCAGCTGATTGCCCTTTTCTTCATAATCTTCAATACATTTTTTTGCGTTTAAAAAATAATCTTTGGCAGTTGCATGCTGCCCTTTATATGCTTTGGGTAATGGTAACCGCAATATAAATTCTTCTGCACCTTTACCCCCTTTTCTATCAAATTTATAAGAACTGATGTTGATGCCGTTTTGTGTATTGCCATGATAACTCCACGCTAATACCGCCATCCCCTGTTTGCCGGTAACAGTTCTTGCTATTCTGCAGGCAAGGTCACTGGCCTCACTCCCACTGTTCACCAACATGGCCTTATCCAGGCTATCCGGAAAAAGTGATAAGAGGTTTTCGGTGTAATCAACATATATATCATAGAGGTACCTTGTATTGGTTTTTAACAGCCGCATTTGTTTTACTGCAGCTTCAACAATGGCAGGGTGCGAATGCCCAACATGCGGAATATTATTATAAGCATCTAAATAAGTACCGCCCTGTGCATCATACATATACTGAAACAGGGCAGCAGACATGTGAATTGGTTTGGGGTAACTCAGGCTTAAACCGGGTGCTGCGGTTTTCTTTCTTCTTGCCAGAATCTTTTCATCATCTGCAATGTCTACAGGTAAGCCGGCATATTGCTTAAACCGGTTTGTAATTAAAATTGGATTAATTGAAATCCATTTTTGTAATAAATACCAGGCAGGCTTTTCGCTTATTAAAATATAATCCGTATCGGCATTTTTTGCTTTTGCTTCGGCACTTTTGCAAACCGATACAGATAGCCTGGTGGCAATCAGTAAGGGTAAAAATTCCAGTTCGTCCCCGGTAAGCGGAAATTTTTGCTGAAAATTTTCAATAATAATCTTTGCTTTATCAAAACAGTCTTCGGGAAACATCATCATGATGTAAGTAAGTAATACGGCAAGTTCACATACTGCCGGTGCATAGGAAATATCACCAAAATCAATAAACCCGTTTACGGTATTGTTGTTAACAATAATATTGGCTTCGTTCAGATCGCCATGTAATACGCTTTTTCGCAGTTTCCCGAACCCAGGTAAAACATCATTTTCAAAAATAGAAAAATAGTGCTGTACTATTTTCTTTTCAGCGGGGTTGGTTATAAGCTCAGCTTTGGATTTATTGAGGAGCGCATCTCTTAAATTCCAGTCATGCTCATGCGCTTTTATGATATCACTGTCAATAAGCTGTAACTGTGTAAGCAGTTCTGCTACTGCATGCGCCAGGTCAGCAAGCAGATGGTCTGTAGCCAGCTCTTTGGTTAGAGCAGTGCCTTCAATAAATTTTGATACCCTGATGTAAACAGATGAGGGCACTCCTGAAGCGATGGGGAAAGGTATAGTAACTGGCAGGTTGATATTTACTTTTTTTTTCAGTAAAGAAATGATCCGTTCTTCCTCTTTGATAAGTTTTATTTCTTCAGCCTTATAAATTTTAACCAAATAATCTTCACCATTGGCCAGAGAAACTTTATAATTGGTGCTGCCATAACCTTCTAAAGGCTTCACTGAATTTATGGGAGAAGTGAAATTGATACATTGTAAAATATCCATCAACAAAAAAACAAAATATTTGTCATATATTCCTATTTGATCTTTGCTTCGTAACAGCACTCCCGGAGTATTGTTCAGGAATCACAGTTGAGAAATTACCTTTTCAGCGGGGTTTAAAGGCAGTCTATTCTGCATTAAAGATCAGGAAGAACAGCTTTCTTCTTAAGCTGTTCATTGTGTTTTCTGAATTTAGTTATCGGACTAACTGACCTAAATCATTTTTTCGCATATTTAATAGATTTAGTTTTGGTTTGATTATTGAATAAATAGGAATTTTACAGGCTCAGCAACCATTATTACCCTCTCAGCAGAAAATGCTTTAATTGGCCATTATAAAGCCATATGTTAGTACTGTGAAAAAAAGGATTGCCATACTATTTCTTTCTGTCTACCTGTTTTCTGCAACAGGATTTGGTGAATTATTTAAGATCAATACACTGGTACAACATTTTTATGAAACGAACAATACAGGTAATCCTGTTGATTTTTTTCATTTTTTGGTAATGCACTATGTTACAGATGATTTAAACGACAACGACAACGACCGCGATAAGCAATTGCCCTTTAAATCACCTGAAACTTTTTTTTCAACGGGCTCTTATTTATATACACCCTTGCAGTTTATCCAATCAGCCTTAACTTTTCGATCTGTTACCGTTAATAAGGCAGATTTATTTGTAGCAAAAGATTGTTTTGTAATTAAAGATTTTAAAACACTCGTTTGGCACCCTCCTAAAAATTATTAAGCATCATTCCATAGTTTAATCTACACCAGACTTGTTTAATTATACTGAATAAAGTTTTACAATTTTTAGTGAATAGTCGCCTTACTTATAAAAATAATTTTATGAAAAAGACATTTAAAATAACAGCTTTTTTAATGCTGCTTTCAGCAAACTTATTTGCCCAGTATTCTACAGATTGGATAAGGCCGGCCGAAAGTACTCAAAAAATCGGTGTTATGATTGCCCGGGATAACCAGGACAATGTAATTGCAACCGGCTATTGGCCGAGTTACAATATGTTTACCCGTAAGTACAACAGGTTTGGTGTTTTGCAGTGGGAAACTGTTTCCGCATCAGGCATACCAAGCAATTACGAAAGGCCGCTTTGGGTGACTACTGATAACAACAATAATGTTTTTGTAGCTGGTTACAGATACGCAGGCACAAGTTCTCCGATTGCGCTCATTGTTTTAAAATACAGTTCTGCAGGTGTTCAGTTATGGAAAAAAGTTGTTAGTCCTGTTAATAATCTTGTAGGGATGCGCCTGAGATGTGAATTGGATAATAACGGGAATCTGTATGTTGGGGCAACAGGTGTTGGAGCACTACCTGGATTTGCTTTAATCAAACTCGATACTGATGGTACAATATTGTTCACTCAAAACAATGATGCAAATGCCCCTACTTACTTTGGATCAATGCGGATAAAAGGTAATAAAATTGTATTAACCTCTTCGGCTGGTAACCCAAGCATTGCAGCAGTAGCCGTATGGGACACTACCGGCACTTTATTATGGACTGCCGGTGTACAAGGCCGGGGAGGAAGAGATATTGAGATTGATGATGCAGGCAATGTTTATTTGCTTACAAGTTTTAGTACCCAGGTTTCGCCAACGAGCCAGATGGATATTGATATTTACAAGTTTAATTCATCCGGTACGCAGTTATGGAAAAAAGATTTTGATTTTGGAGGATATGAATCTGCTACCAGGTTTACATATGTAGCAAATAAATTGAGTGTTATTGGAGATGCTTCCATCGCCGCTTCGTATTTCGACTGGATAACATTTCAGGTAGATACCGATGGAAACATGATATGGAATACCAGGTATAATGAAACTTCAGGTAATGATGAGGCACCTTATTTTCTTTCAGCAAAAGCAAATGGAGATGTTTTTGTTACCGGAAAAGGAGGCCCGATGTATACCTTGTTTGGATCACAATACCTGCGGATGATCACTGTAAAATATGACAGTACAGGTTTGAGGAAGTGGATAGATTCGGTAAATATTTACAGCGGATGGGGTTTAGCCAGCACGCTTGCGAGCGACAGCAGTTTGTATGTTTTAAGTGGTACCAGTATGACGGTCTTTCATTTTCTTGATCATAATGGCACTGCGCCTCCGCCCATACCGGTCAGTTTAAATGTTGCCAATATTACAAATACCAGTGCAACATTTTCCTGGACACCGGTTTCCGGTGCCACATTATATCATTTACGGTATAAAATTAACGGAACAACAAGCTGGACTACTGCATCTATAAATGTTCCTTCAATAACTATAACGGGCCTTTTAGCAAATACTTTTTATGATTATGGCTGCGAATCAGTTGGTAGCGGTGGGCCATCAGGTTACATTGCAACGCAGACTTTTACAACCACCGGAATTGTATTGCCAATAAATGGTATTGATATAAAGGCAAGGCGCCAGGGAGCGGATGTATTAGTAAGCTGGACTACACAATCGGAACATAACAGCGCCTGGTTTGATGTAGAGCGAAGTTACGATGGCGTTAACTTTATTAAGATTGGTCAGGTGCAGGCTGCTGGTTTCAACAGTACCGTACGCAATTACCAGTTTGCCGATGTTAATGCTGCAAAGTCGCTGATCTTTTATCGCTTAAAAATGGTAGATGCCAATGCCAGTTATAAGCTTAGCCTTATAAGGGTAGTTACAAAATCAGATGGCAATAAGCATGAATTCCTGTTATACCCTAACCCGGCTGTTTTCAATGTCAGTATTGTTTTAAACGAAGCCACAACAGAAGATATGCAATTGCAGGTAACCAATCAAATGGGTCAGGTTGTAAGAACAACACGCTTAATTAAAGGCACACAGTTAGTAAAGCTTGATATAAGCCAATTGCCAAAAGGTATTTACTTAGTTAAATTAACCGGTAGTAAAATTGTACAGGTAAACAAATTAGTAATACAGTAAAGAAAACAGGATTAACCTTATGGGAATCTTTAGTCCTCTGCCTTTGTTCTTGTGGACACGAGAACCAAGGCAGAGGCTTAATAAATTTATACTAAATAATGTTGTATAACTTACGAATTGATTTGTTTTGATTATTATTTTTTCTGATGATCATATGGAATATAATTCTCCCAATACCAGGGTGTATATATGTCGCCGATAGCAACTTCCAATAACTCTTTAAAAATGCTTTCTGCATTATCACTGTTGCTCATCATAATAATACCTGTGCCCGCCGCGGGAAAAATAATAGAATAATGCTGAAAACCATCCCCGTGCCCTTCTTTAAAAGCGCCGGTGCCATAAGAGGATTGTAACAAAACCCAACCCAGCCCGTAGCCTAACTTAATGTTATCATTTGCACTTGAGTCAATATAACTTAATGCTCCAAACTGTTTAACCGACCGTATGCTTATTTGAGTAGTAAACATGTCCCTGGTTGTGGACGCTTTCAGTAAACTGTTGTTCAGTACCCCTTTTGTAAAAAGTGTATAATCATCAAGGGTTGTTTCTAAAGTACTGGCCGATCGTGCATCATTATCCTTATCTTTTTCATACAGCTTTCCTGTTGACATATGCCCAAAGCAATAATCTTTTTCAAATTCGGGTTGCCAGGTATAGGAAGACCTGTTCATCCCTAAAGGTTTAAAGATGTTTTCCTGCATCAATGTTTCCAGTGATTTACCCAACATGTGCTCAAGTACAACATGCAGGTATACCAATCCTTCACCTGAATAGCTATACCTGGCACCGGGTACTGCATTTACCCTGAGTTTTTGATCGGGTTCATCCCACCTCCAGTTTGGAAAACCCGTTGTATGCGCCAGGCACATTCTGGCAGTTATTCTTTTATACAATGTATCAACTTTCAGGTCTTCATAGTTGTCGTGCCATTTTTTAGTTGGGGTATATGCATAAATGGGTTTTGGCAGGTAGTCCTGCAACGGTTTATCCAGGTCAAGTATTCCCTTTTCCACCAGTTTCATCACCATAACTGCAAATACCGACTTGCTTAATGAAGCCCCGTAAAAATTAGTGCCTGTTTTTATTGGTTCTTTTGTTTCAAAATTTTTATAACCAAATGTTTTTTTATATACCGGTTCATTCCTGTTAAAAATGGCAATGGCTAACCCGTTTACATCAGCGGCTCTCATCAGCGATTCAATCTTAGTATCCAGATTTGCAATGGCGATTTTTTTGTTATCGAGTTTTATGATCTGTTGCCCCAGGCATACATCCGAAAATTGAATAAGAGCTAATGAAACAAGCAATATTTTTTTTAATCTCATGATTGGAGCTGTATTTTAATGTAACATAAAACTTAAATATAAGGCAACTTACGGTACAATTATTTGTAATGGAATGTAAGATCTGAGGAAAACCAGGCAGGCTTGCAATAAATACTTTCGCCGGTTGCAAAAAATATGAAAAGAAGTTTTATTTCCCACCAACATGAATGGAGAACGGAACCTCTTTTGGAGGCAGGCATTGCCGGTCGTTACAAACCACAAAACTAACGGTGCCTTTAACTACGGTTGCTATAGCAGATTTAACTTTTACTTTTTGAACAAAGTCAACTTTTTTTTCATAATATTTTGATACCGACCTGAAATACTTTTCATACAATTTCTCCAGCTTACCTACTTCTTTCACGTTACCCTCAAAAGATATCAATGGGTTGGTTGTAAAATGGATGGTTGTAGGTTCCGGTCCTTCACCGGCATCCTGTGCATACAGGTGCCATTTATTTTCAATACTGGCTGTCAAGTGAAGCTCATATATTTTATCGGCAATTTTTACGGCACTAAAGGTCCAGTTTACCGGGTTGTTGACCTGTGCATTTGCTGAACCGGCAAACATCATCAAAAACATTACAGAAATGATCTTCAGCATGAATATTATTTTTATTAAAGCTACAAAATTAAAGTGAAGCTATTATCGGTTTTCTATTCTCACCAACGTCTCTCCTATGGTTTGTGTGTTGGGTGAGGACGTTGCGTAATTGATATGAATTCGTTGACGTAACATCACGTGCCGGAAACGTTACTGAGAAGAAAATTGTTGGCAGAAGTCATAGTCCTGGGTAAGCGCATTTATACGGTAAGGTTAAAACGTGAAAATCCCTGTTACAAATACTGTTTTGATGATCAACACTTGCACAACTGTTAAAAATTAGCTTTTGAACTGATTAGTATCATAAGTTCTTTCCGGTTGCCGCAATATCTTTATAAAAACAATTCCCATGATCATTCATTTCATATTTTCATTTATCTGCAGCATTATTTTTGCGCTTGTACTAACCTACTTTTTTAAACGCAGGGGACCGGGTCCATTCCATGGTATCCTGTATTTTTTTGCCATTATTTTTCTGTTTACTGCGGCCATGGGATTACTTTTAACACCGGTTGGACCGATGTATAAAAATGTGCCCTGGCTCAGCATCTTTGCTACCGGCCTGCTCATCATGCTGGTCATCGCAGAATTGCTGCCGCATCATGAAAAAGCAGTAACCATTAAAAGAAAATTACCCGGGGAGGAAGAAGACGAGGATGAAGTAGTTCTGGAAAAAGAATTCAGCATCATAACCATAGTTATACTGGTGATCCTGGCAGCTGCCATTATTTATGCAGTAACCAGTAAGCCCGATACCTTTAAAATGTCCTTTTGATGAATGTTTCTTAAGCCATTTTTTTTACGGCGCTTCACCAACATCTTCGGGAAGATGTTGTTTTAATAATAGTTATCCTTAGGTTGACAAACTCATTGTTCTTATTTATTTTACCTGATGATCTGAAAACGATCATCACCCATTTCCCACCCGCTCCATTTCATCGGCAGCACTGCCGCTGCTTCGTTTGGTGGTTTTATATGCTTTTCCAAATCGGTAGGTAAAAGCAATGCTGATTACACGGCTGTCGCGGCGTACTATAAAATATTCGGTGGCTTTGGTGAACTGGGTAAAGCCTTCCATAGCGTTGGTATAAAAGAGATCACGCAGGCTGAGTTTTAAAGTGCCTTTCTTATTAAGCACCGGCCGGCTTACCCCCAGCGATAATTGCCCGGTTGGATAGAGTACTTCCTGCAGGTCGTTACGGGCACGTGAAGTATAAAAACCACTGAGTTCACCGCTGTATATTTTAGCAAACGTAAACTGGTTGCTCATATTAATATTGAGCTGGTTGATATTACTTTTAAAATTGGCATCTCCATTAAAGCCTTTTAGTTCTTTATGGTTGTAGAATGCCTGTAAAGTAAAACTCCACCATTTTGTTGGCGCTAAAATTAGCGTGCTGCTTAAACCGATATTGTGCGTGTGGCCCACATTGCCCTGCGAATAATAAAAAAGGCCCGCTGCTGTATCGTTTAAAAAGATCTGTGAAAAATAATTTTTTATAATACTGTACGAAACGGTGCTGGTGAGCCATTCTTTATACTGGTGGCTAAGTTCCAGGTTGGTGCTGTATTGCGGAACAATAAAAGGATTGCCGGTTTGGTACGTATATTTATTGATGATGGAAGTAAAGGGATTGAGTGTTTGAAAAGAAGGACGGTCAATTCTGCGGCCAGCCGTAAATGTAATAGCATTGGAAGAATCGGCCTGGTAAGTAATAAAACCTCCGGGGAACAGCCCATCATATTTGCGGCTGAAGGCAGAGTCTTTTTGCTGTATGTTACCCAGCTGATCTGCCTCATAAGCTGTGGCTTCGTAACGGAGGCCCAGCTGCATGCTCAGGCGTTTGTATTTTGTCTGGATACTGCTATAAAGTGCATTAATATTTTCTTTGTATAAAAAATGATTGCTCCTTCCATAGTCTTCCTGCCAGTTGGTACCATCAAAATTCTGATAAGAAGTAGTATTGTCGGTACTGATATGAGATGATTTAAACCCGGATAAAAAAGTACTGTTTTTTCCAAAGCGTAAAGTATAATCTGCCTTGGCAGAAAAAATGGTAATGCCGGCTAAAATATTACCTCTTGCTGCCTCGTTGTAACCGCCTGGTGCCTGCAGGTGATTATTAAATTGCTGTTCATTGCTGATATTATAATCGAGCCAATCAATATCCAGCGCAAGTTCCTGTTGTTTGTTGATGCTGTAACGCAGGTTACCGTTTATGGTTTTGTTTTTATACCGGTTGACAGCGCTGCTATTGGTGGCAATGGATGAATCGGTAGCTCCTGCTGCATTAAGCCATGTGGCGGTAGCTTCGCCATTGCCTTTGCGGTATACATTGGTGCCACCCAATACAATGCCAATGGTGGTTTTAGGCGATACATAATAATCAATACCTGTTTTTATGGTATGATTGGTAAACCTGCCGTAAAAATAAGTTGGCTGATCGAGTATAGCTTTGATGTTATTATCGGTATCGTAATATTTACGCAAGGCATAGATCTCTGTATAGTATTTAGAGATGTTTAAACTATAGTTAAAAAACATATTGAACTTACCGGTGCGGTAATTTAAAATAAGGCTGTTGTTGTTTTTTGGATACACCCCCTGTGTACCTGCTACCGTAACCGAGCCGTTAAAACCTTTTACTTTATTTTTTTTGGTTTTAATATTGATGATACCTGCATTGCCGCTGGCATCATATTTTGCCGGCGGGTTGGTCATCAGTTCTATGGTTTCTACCTGTGTGGAGCTCATGCTGCTGAGCAAAATATTGAGGTCGGCACCGGAGAGATAGGTAGGCTTATCATCTATCATTACCAGTACACCCGATTTACCCTGTAATGAAAGGCCCCCGTTCTTATCTACTATTACACCCGGTGATTTTTCCAAAACCTCCAGCACAGTGGTACCGATATTGGTTACGGCTGCATCCACATTTATAATGGTTTTGCCTTCTTTGTATTGTATCATTGGCTTTTTAGAAGTTACACTTATGGCTTGCAGTGTTTTACTTGCCGGTTGTAAAATAATGGTGGTATTATGTACTGCCGGAAAATTAAAAGAATCAGTTGTTTGTGTTTTGTATCCCAACAGTGTAATAGTAAATGAATAGGGACCTGTAACCATGTTTTTAAATACGGCAAGGCCTTTTGCATCGGTGATGGCGGTTTTAATGAGTTTGCCGTTGCTTAATACTGTTATGCTGGCATCCGGCACCGGTTGTCCATTTTCATTTACAATATTAATTGCAAAACTGCCCGGTTGTTGGGCATGGATGATGCTGAAACATAAAACGAATGCAGTAAATAGTATTGTTTTTTTCATGCAGAGCGAAGATAAGGTACCGGTTTTTTGTTGGGGGCAGCTTTTTGTTTAACGGTTGTGAGAGAGGACAGAGATGGGCAGGGGCGTTATTATCCTATTCACCGGAAAAATAAAAACGGTAATTCAGGTAGTTACTTTTGTTACAATAATTAAACCTTTGCTTTAAACGCCTTGTTTCCAGCGCGGAGGCGATACAAACTAAGACGGAAATAACCTAACTTTATAAAAACAGGAATTCAACTAAATGATCAGCATGAAAAAAGTTTTTACTGCCATGGGTCTTTCCACATGTTTATCTTCTTTTGCCCAGGTTGATATTTTGCCGGCAAAGCCAAACTATAATGAATACTTTTTTAAAAAATACATACCTATCCAAAAAATGAATTTGTGGTCTTTCCCCAAAGCAACATTAAAAGAAAGCTCAGCATGGGGAAATATCTATACACTGCCAGTGGATAATATGCCTTGTTTGGTTCCCGATATCGGCCTTTTCAAGCCGATTCCCAACTCGGCAATTAAAGGCTTTCCATATTCTTTAATGCTGAATCCTTTTAAAAAAGAATATCTTATTCCTGCTCAATAAAATATCACTAATTCCTAAAAACTTGTGTCTTGTGTTTCAGCAGGTATTCCCAAACGGAACTTGTTTTTTTAATACCCTTTTGCCAGACCCCGGTGTTTAAAGGTTTTTATTTATTAACTACCAGACTGGCGAAGACATGCAGCATTAGCCCTAAGTGTTAGTGTATCTGTGCAGTTGAAAATAGTTTACTAAAAAAATATAATCAGAGCTTTTGTTTTTAAGCGTACAATTTTACTCAGATACGCCGCACTGATTTTTCCTGGCCACATATCTGCCGGTTTGGGTTTACCTATCAGTGCCAAAAAGCCGGGTGGACTATTTCTTTTTTATTTTTGAAATGATCGTACCGGTTGTTGTGGTAGGTTTGTCCATATCCTTAACCGCAAAATCAACCGCAGACCTGATCAGGTCTTTAATTTTTTTATTTCTATAGTCTGCCGGGATGTCAACAGGAATATGCCTTATCAAATTTCCTGTTCCTTTCAATAAATGATGTGGGTCGCTTAACAATGTTCCTTTATTAAAACCCAGGTTCAGGTGGTTGCTGTAGATTGGTAACATACAAAATGCATCAGCCAGTTTATCAGAAATGGAGAATACCGCTGTTAAAGCATGTGTATGGTACAATAGTTCATTACTGTCGGGATAAATTTCAATAATGTATTCCCGCAGGTCTTTAAACAATTCAATTATTTTACGTTCCTTAAATTCTAAAAGAAAAAGAAAGTCGGGATGTATGGGTTTAGCTTTTGGCATCTTATATTATTTTTTGCTGCTGTTGAAATTAAACAATCTATTTGAAAATCCATTTCAAAACCTGCAGCAGCGGTAATAATTACCCCTTACTGTTGCAGTTATGCAACTTTGATTTTGTGCACAAGGGTATCTGTGCCCCCTTAAAAAAGCTTTTGAGAAAAAAAAGTAAGTGCCTTTATTTTATGAGTTGTATTGGCACAGATACGCCACGCTGCTTATCCTTTGCTGCATTTCTGCGGCCAGTGGCTTACGTTGTTTTTAGGATTCAGCTACATTGTTGTAAAATATTTTTGGCAGAAATTTCAATTCGTATTAATTTTATTTGGTAATTATTTTATTCAGTTATAGAACTATGCCCGTATTATGAAAATCATACTCCATCAATTTCTGGTTATCTGCTGTATATCCTTTTTATTTTCCTGCACCAAAACTGATCCCAACCCGGGTGGTCCATCAGGCGCCGGCTTAGGATTTTCATTTCAATACTAAGCCGAGGTTATCAAAATTTCTCTTCATTTGTTCGTGGCTCACGAAGCATCTTAGATAATTGAAAGTTTCGGTTCGAGTGACACACAAAACTGAGGCGGAGAAAGATTACTTTCTTCCATTGTCTGCTGAATAAACCATATATTTAAAATTATCTTGTAGACTATATCATGGCAGTTCAAAGTGCATGAAATCTTTACTGCTCCTCCATGTACCACCCCAGCCAAGTCCTGCGCTTTGTAATGCCCTAACAAAAACAGGGGGTAAATTTAAAAACCCATTGCGGGCATATTTATCCAGGTTGCTGCGCTTGTTCTGTATGGCATTAATGACCGATGATTGCGTTTGCTGATTTATCCAGCTACTGGTAAAGGTATTTCTGAAATGATCACTTGCCTGCCTGAGTGTATCCGGGTTAGATTCAGCCAGGAGCCCAGCGGGTAGGATGGAACGGCATACGGTATTTATCACCAGTATTTCTTCATTGGAAACTATATGAGGATTAACCGAAGGGTCTATGTCTATTGCTTTTCCCAATGCATGGTTTGAAAGTTTATTGATATTAGTATTAAATGTACGTGGAACAAAAGACCATGCACTTACCAGGTTAAAATTATATCCACGGGAAATTAAACTTGATTGCGCATTGTTTAATGCCTGTTTCAGGTTAATATGCCCAGGGGTAGAGCGATTGAAAAAGCTGATGGATACAATATTAGTTGTAAAGTAATTGGCCGGGTTTGTTACCCCCTTTGCCTGGTATAATCTTTTTAAATTGAGATATGACTGGTGTGGATCGCCGTCGAAATTATTACCAAAATGCCTGTGTACCCCAGGATTGGCATTCCATTCCTGTATGGCATTTTCTATATAAGGCGCCGGGTTGCTGATCCCCCATCCAAGCACATCATTTCTTTTTGCTTCATACATCTGCCAGTTTGGATACCTGGCTTTAATACCCGGGTTGGCTAGCCATTCGGCTTGTGCATTGGATGATACTGGTACTGTATTAGCGTGTGCTGTTGTTGTAGAAGTTGTATTTGAAACCATGGACTGTAATTGCCAATTAACCTGGATGTGCAAATGATTGTCATTATCCGGGAAAACGATACCGAGTTGTGGTACGAGTGTACGGAGTTCAGCGTTCAACAGATAAGAAGCTGGTACAGATTTGAATTTTGTGATGCTTTGATTGCCGAAAAAATCTCCTTGTAAGGGCATTCCGAATCCCAGTGATTGTTTGAATTGTGACGGCATCGACAGCAAATAGCTCAGTATTTTTATAACCATCTCTACAGAACCGCTGGTATTGAAGTTCCCTTCTTTAAAATTTATATCAATACAGCGACCAGCGCAATGGCCGGTACATTTACCGTTAGTGGCATCCCTGATAAAACTGCCGATGATTATTTTAGAATAATTTTCATTAGCCGCCTGTTCGCCGATATGGTCAATTATGGGAAGTACCTTTATTATTGCCTGGTTCGGATCGATCCTCAATACCTGCTCTCCCCTTAGAATTTTTTCCAGTTGTGATCTTGAGTTGAAATTAGTTCCAAATATCCCTGCATTCATTTTATCGAGGATCCTTTGCGCATGCCATTTATTGAACTCAAAAATATTTTGGGGAGATGGGCGTGCTGTTGAGGTTGTTATTGGTAGCTGGGCTGTTGTTGGCACAGTGCGAAGAAGCGGCTGCATTTTTCTCCATGTGTTAGGGCCAATGATGCCGTCTGCGTCCTTTGCTGAAAAACCCTGTTGTTGCTGCCATACAGCAACAGCCTGTGCAAAGGCCTCCCCATGTAAACTTATATCATTTTGGCCTGTTGCCTGTATTAACAGGTCATTGATCGCATAAATATTATTTATCCACCCGAGGTCTCTTGCATACTTTTCATTCAATGCTACAGCACGATCCCAATTTACAGATCCAGTGACTTCATCAGTATTATTTATTTGGTCATCTTCATAATGATAATAGTTGTCCTCCTGTATGAAAGGGCTTTTAGAATCTATTTCATCGAGTATTGCGTAATGATCGATACTGGTTTGTCTTGTCATATATCATGTTTTATAATAGACCCGCTCTTTCCGATATATCTTTAGTTTGGATCCAGTTAAAATGTCGTCCATGCTATTCCAAAATATGTCCATGCACTGGGCTTTACAGAATAGCCATTGATCTTCACTGTTAATGTTTTCAAGCCTTGTGCCATATAATCGACAATTTCAAAACTGTTATCAAAAGAACTGCTTGTTGCAACAAGGGTGTCCGTATCATCGTAAACCATTATGTCAAGATCCATATCCAGGGTAGTATCTTTTAAGAATCTGAAGCCCCATATTTCTGCATAATTGGCATTGCTGTTCCATGCCAATGAGATCTTTACATGCTTCCTGGTTTGAGGAACTGTTATTTTCCATTCACGGATGGATTTCTTATCAGGACCAAAACTTGAGGCATTAAGTATACCATAATCCCACCCTTTATCCAAAGCAACTTTTTTAGGCTGGTATGGTTTCTTTGCGATGGTAATTGATTCATAAATATTCAATGCCCCTGTGCCATCTTTCTGATCAACCTTAGGAGTGCGCTTGAGATCCTGGAACCAAAATCCGCCATCAACATTTCTTTTAGCGCCTGCCATGAGTAAGGTCCGGATCACTTCAGGGTATAATTTTAAAACAGGCGATATCGATTGCAGGAGTGCTGCAGAACCGGCGACAGCAGGGGACGAAAAACTGGTGCCCCCCCAATCTACCAATCCAACAGCAGTAATGTTCTCACCCAAGGCACATATCTCCGGTAGTTCCCTATCGCCCTTTGGCGACGAAGGATTTCTGAAAGTAGAAAATGTGGATATCTTTCTTTCTGTATGTTCATCATGACTGCCTACGGCTATTGAATTGTAACCTTTGTGGTTGACATATTCATTTCCAGGTGGCGTGATCCCTAAAGCGGTATCATCAGGTTGGCCCGTATTTCCGGAGGCCTGGACGATCATTGGGTATGGATAGCGTAATGCAAGAGCGTCTGTAACGAAGTCACTCAACTGCATGCCCGCATTTACCTGGTCAGTATTTTGATGAAAACTCCTGTTTATTACCGTACAGCCTTGCTTTGCTGCCCATTCAAGCGGTGCAAGCAAATCGCTACCGCTAAGGTTTGCTGAATATAGTTTACAATTTGGTGCATAGCCTTTTGATTTTCCAGGCTCTTTGTTTTTAATTATTGCAGAAACCAACCTTGCGTGATCACTAACATTAGGGGTGGCAGGATCATAATATCCCTCGATCGTTAAATTTGTAAGCAGATCGGGTGCATTTTCCCATACGGCCACTTTGATGTCTTTTCCGAGGGACGTCATGCCAGCCGTTTGTGCTTCTGCGGCGCCCGACCTGCTCAATGAAGTGCTAAGTGATTCAAAATAACTTCTGTCATTAAAAAAGATCCCGAGCACCAGGGGGTCATTTTTTACCAGGTCAATTGTTCTCTTGGTTGCTTTTGCAAAAAACAATGGAAGCAGATCTGATACACGCTGAACCTGGATACCTGAGCGCTCTATTGTTACCTTTCTCGCCGTATCTGCAATAGTTACCGCCAGCTTCCTCCTGTGATCAGCAATTTCTGGAGGCATTGTTACCAGTTGTACCGGTTGATAATTTGATTTTAATGGTTCTTTTACGTCAATATTCATCCACACAGCAATATCGATCGGATCCGTATCAGCTGCTTTCAGGATCTGCATCTGCAGTGCAGGATGAATTTTGTTATTTAGATCGGCAAGTACTTCGTCTTCATTCGTTTGGGTAATTTTATTTCCCTGGTCATCATAGCTTTCACCAATGAATTTTTTATTTACTTTATCATACATTTTATAAAATGTACGTTTCCCGTTTGCTGACACTCCCCGGGCTAAAATAACCGGTTGGGATGGATCTGGATCTTCCGCGTTTTTAAGATCTGTTTCGTTGTTCTCTGATGGATACATTGAATAATCTTCTTCACCTGTTTCGCTATTGCTTTCTGTTTCGTAAATGCTTTCTTCTAAATTATACGCTTCATTATTTTGTTGTTCCGCGGATTCGTAATCTTCATAGTCTTCATGATCCTGGTGTTCCTCATAGTCTATCTCCTCTTCAGGTTGTTCATATACTTCTACTTCATCATACTGTTCATTTTCTACATATTCAGGTGTTATTGTTCGATTGAAATGTACATCCGTTTTATCTCCCCATGTTCTCCACGATGCGGGAATGGGTTTGCCTGTACCTAATTTAAAAGTGTCCCCACCATCGCTCATGCCTAAGTTGTTGATCGCCCATTGACCCACTTTAAACCAGATATCCGGTCCCGGGTCATCAGCCCTGTTTTCTGAAGATTGTCTATGCGCATATATCGACCGCGTTCCTAAAATAATCTGCAGGTATTTTGCTAAAAATTGTCCCGATTCAAATTGCGAACGTGTCGGAAAGTCTTTTCTATCAGGTTTGGCATCTTTTGGCCACCATCCGTACCGGTCATTGGGAAAATTTCCTTCAAATTCAACCGACACACTCAGGTAACTCAGCTTTTGCGCATGGAAGATCAGCCTGGAAACTGGATGCGCTTGGATGATCCGCCCATCAAACATGATATAAAAATGCGCACCAACTTTCATATACAATGCAGGATCACAGTGCTTTTTGGTTATTTTGTTCCAGTGCTTGGCAGCCATATGATGTAAAACAAATGCAAATAGTCTTCTCGGATCTCGAAAAGTGGTTGTTACCAACGCTGGAATTTCATCCCGCTGCTTCCTGCCGGCATCTCCTTGCTTTGTCCAGTCTTCTATTTGATGTTTGGCTAAGGCAATCATATTGACAATCACTGATTCTTTGGCCGTGCCTTTTGCCTTGCGTAAAGCAGTCGCTTCCAGTAATGTTCGTTCGGTAATATAATCGATCTTACCGGTTTCCGGAATGCTGTTCAGTTTTTGAAAATCGATGATCGCCAGTTTGGTGGCCTCATCCAGCATATCGTTATTGGATAGTTGAACGCCCGACACGAAACCGAGCGCTTCCTTTGCCCATGAAGTGACGCCTTCAGAAGTGATCGACGGAGTAGTAGCCTTGCCGATTGCATCGCCAATACCTGCCCAGTCGATATTGAAAGGCATAAACTGGTCGAAAGAATCATTCTTAGGTACATAGTTGTCCATGCCCGGCTCTTCAGACTGGATAAAATCAGTAAAAGGTGAATTCATAAAAAAGAATTTTGAAGTAAGATTTGCTTCGAGAGAAAATCCGCAAATCAAAAGAGAAAAAATGGTTTGCGGTATTAGGATTATTATAACCGCATACCAGTATTTATTTATTAATTCATCAGCGGCTGAGGCCTTACTCCATTTTGCGCAACACCATTCTGCTGTACCCTTACAGTTCCCGTAATATTTGCCGCAGGATCTTTGATCTTGTGACCGGTGGCTTTTTCCCAGTTGTTGATTACGGTAAGAAATGCATTCATATAAGGAACCTGTATCGAAGGTGGTGCCGTTGGATTAAGACTTGAAAGCATGGCCTGAACCCAGGCAGCATTATCAAGCAACCCACCCGCTTCAACGGCTAATAAAATGGTTGATGCAGAACCTGCCATTTCAAAAAGCGATTGACATTTTCTATGTGCAGGTATGCCAACCTTATCGCCAATTTTCATTAGCCGTTCACCAATCGTACTTGACTGGCAACTCATGTGATTGACTATCGGGGAATCGTATGAAATAATAAAAGCAAACCAGTTGCTGATCAATACCGATGAAAATTCTTCTCTTGATAAATTCTGGTGCGCATAGGTATTTGCCCCGGTATCGCCACGACGGGCCGCAAGCATTTCCTGTAACTGCTGTGCCAGTTCAACCAGGATATTAACATCAGATGTATTGGCCCCGGATGTATTTCTTGCATTGATATATCCCTGCCAAACTTCTGATAAATATCTTTCGAATAAAACAATGAACTGCTGGTTAGCCGCCCTGGCTTTATGATAATTTACAGTGTTACTCTGTGATTGGATATCACCGAATGCCAGGTCCATACCAAACATCCTGTTGTATGCATTCCTCCTGCTGGCATCTGAACTGGGCCTGATCATACTACGCAGGTTTGTAGTCTTTGGTGTGTCAGCTTTGAAAAATAACCTTTCCGTATTAGTGATCCAGTTGAAGGTTTGTATGTTATTGGAAATACCGAGGTCCTCGTCATTCAGGTATTTATCAATGAACCTTTCGAAGATCTGGAATATTCTCGTATTCTCGATCAGGTAAGCATAGATCATATGATAGGTACTTGAATACTGGAATGAACTGAATTGTGTACCGCCGGTATTATAAATGGCCTGGTTGTCCACATCATACCAGTGTCTTTCTAAACCCCGTTCTATGTACCTTGGGTCTTCTGATGTGCAGTAATTGAACTTACTGGGCAGGGAATAACTGTAAACAGGTATGATCGGGGGAGGTGGTCCAGGGTTTGTCAAAAGCGGGCCGGGCCATACTATATTCGGGAAATAATCACTTTCAATATTGTTACCACCTACCAGGGGTGAATTGAAAGTTGCGTACATGACATTATCTAAGATATCCATATATTTATATTTAGTTGTTTACGTAATTAGTAAAGCCTTTGGAGCTAAGCGGATTCGTTTTCTTCTTCATGTTCAGCCATCGCTCTTTTGACTATTGCTGCTTTGGGATGTGGTATTACGGGGCAGTCCTTTGTATCTTTCTTTTTTATTTTTTGCTGCACGGGCATATTGTCAACCCTTACATGCTGAGAGGGCCTTAATTCAATATTCGAACCGGCTATGATGCTTGCTGCTTTTTTTTCATTTTCATTTGTATTTGCTGAGCCGGCTTTGAAATGATGATGCAAACGACTGTTGACTGATTTAAGTTCCTCATCTAACACATTAATCCGGGCATACATAGCGCCTACATCGGTTTCTCCCTTTTTAATTTTTGCATTAATAGTAAATTCAATATCTGCTATTGCAGTTTCTAATCTTTGCTTTTCCTTTTGTAATTCTTTTGGTGTCATAATTATAGTTTTTAATATTAATTTAATTCCACAGCAAACCCCAGCTTCATCATCCATTCTTCCTGCTGTTTATATAGTGCCGGGAGATCACCTTTGCCTGTACCTATTTTATATCCATTCAATGCCAGCAGCCTCAAGCTTTCTTTCCATATCCAGGCATGTGATGTGAATAATGCCGGGCCGGCGAGGTATTCTAACCTGTCCAGTTCTTTCGGGCTGGCCCTGTCTGGTGTTAAGATCTGTGAAAGTGCTTTATTGCCAAATGACCGGTATGATCTTTTTAAAAGCAGCTTCACCACATCAGGCAATGCATCCGCACACATTTTAATTAATCCAACTGATGGAAAGTTTACCAGGTTAATATCATAATCAGTTTTAAATGATTCTTCGAGGTTATCCCATGGACCGGGTCCATAAAACTGGCGGCACATTTCTATATTCATCAACACACGTATATAGGAAATGGGATGCGGATCATGTTGATGATAAGCAAATACAGCCTGGGCCGTACCACTCACAACATCATGCAATGCTGCAACAGCCGCATACCCGGTATGCACAAAAGCAAATGCGTCTGCTGCCATTTCACTCGACCATCCTGCATATGCTGATCCAACAATTTTGGGATGGTTATTCAATTCAGTATCCAATGCAGCAGAAAGTTCTTCATTCCAGTTTAGTATGTGAGCAACCTGGTGGCCGGTTTCGTGTATGATAGCTGTTGGCCTGTAAAGATTATGAAGGGTTACTTTTATTGCAGCAACCGGGCTTATCTTCCCATCCCACAAACGTAAGCCTGCTTTTAGAATGGAAGCGCCAACACCTTTGTCAACATAAGTAAGTACAAAGGGCGTTTCCTTACCTAAAGGTCTCAATAACTCCTGCATACTTTTTTCACATAAAATATCACAAGCTCTTAATAATGCTGCCTGTCCGGGCGTAGTACGGGAATTAACAGCCTCGGTATAAAAATGGATCGTTTCTTCTGCCTTGAGATATTTATTACGCAATTGCAATAATCCCTTGCTGATGCTGCGCAGGTTTTGCTGTTCTGGTGAATTTTCCAGTTGCTTTTTCAAACTCTCTGCAAGCGCAACCACTTCATCGATACTTTTTTTCAAACTCGCTTTTAGTAACACTCCCATCTTATGTTCAATGCCATGCCAGGCGTTACCGGACGCAAGGTTATCAAGAACCGATAACCTGGATGCTGCCTGCAACCAGTGATTTACCTGGCGGGTCAAAGATGTATATGTGGAAGTTGTTGCCTGCATTATAAAAAGTTGGTATTAATCAAATTTCTTATCCGCCTCTATTTTGATATCCGGTACGGGGAAAGATGGTAAAGCAAGATCTGACAGGTTACCTATGGATAAATTTCCACGGATCGCATTAATGACCGTCCTGATCGCCGACATCCCCTTGATATTGTTCCAGGTGAGTTTTATGGTTACACCATCCTGTGGTTGCGCCTGGGCTTCCTTGAATTCAGCAGCCCTTGCTTTGAAAAAATTACTCACCGCTTCATAAGCCAATGTGGAAAGCTTATCAATCAATTTTTCTACAAGCTTTGATATGATCTCTTTCCCGGCCATCTTTCCAAGTGCCGCTAAAGGAGCAAACTGTTCCTGATGGTCATCCATATTCTCCAGGTATAATTCAGGTATTGCCTCATGTACGATCTTTACCTTGCTGGGAATGTTCTTAATAAGAATATCGTTCAATACATTTCTTACTGATTGCCGGATGCTGAGCGCGGCGCCCAAAAAATCATTTTTATTAAGCTTCTCTACCACGGTCTTTGCATCTTCTTCACTGAAGTAATAATTAAGTTTTATTTCAGACTTAATGAAATTGATAACCCCCTGGATATCGGCCGATCTGCTTTCAGTTCCAGGGCCAGACTGTCCATTTTCACTATGGCCGTGTTTTGAACGGTTTACAGGAGGGATACGCAGCCTGGCTCCATCTATTTCAAGATAATAAAAACGCTGGCCTGCTGATGTACGAAAACGGCTGGATAATCCTTTTGCATCAATATCTTTTCCAAGTGAAGGCTCCTTTAAAAGTAAAGAGGCTGCCTTCTCGGTAAGAGGAAGTAGTTGCACCCAGGCTTTCGGCTGTTTTGCATTCAGCCCGGGAAGTTTTTCAAACTTACTTATCATACTAAGCCTTGCACCTTTACCGGTCTCATACAAATGAACTTTAGCTTTTATAGATTTTGAAGTATCGAGCCCGTATTTATCCCGTAAAAAGTTGGCCAATGGCAGGCTCCTGAATGTAGTAACACTGGAAGCTGTTTGTGGTTCTATTGTTATGTCATAGACATGCGTGAATTTTTTATAGAACGACACCGGCATATTTCTGGGCATACCGATCCACACGGCCTTTTGTTTTGTGGGTCTTAATTCTTCTCTTATATATTGTGAGGGGAAATTATTTGCAGCGGCTTTTTCAAAAGATTCCAGTAATTGCATGGACATAGCCTCGGTATCATTCAATGTTGACTCATCCAGGCCATCCATATTCCGTATAGTCTCTTCGATCGTATTAGCGATCGCTTCATAAGCAAGATCGGAGTTACCGGATTCATGAGTTTCAAAACCCATTGTACTCAATCCTACATCTACAATAGCAGCAGATAAGGGTTGTGCAACTTCTTTAGGTACATATTTACTCACAAGCTTTGCTAACAAACCTGCAATAAAATTCACCACCTTTTGTCTGCCGATGATTGTGATGGCAATTTTAATAACCGGCTGCAATGCAATGATCGCTGCGGGGAGAAAGCGCTCGATCGCCGGAGCAGGACTTTCACCGGACTGAAGGTTTTTAAGGTCATCAACAAACTGCTGTCTTGCCACATCCAGCGATTGTGTATTTACATAACCTGTTTCATAATTATTGGTTCTCTCTAAATTGTCATATGATGTTTCATAGCTCATCAGCAGGTCTTCCGATTCGGTTTCACCGGAAGAAAACACTAATTGGGCAATGTGATTATCCAGCTCTGTCTGAATAGAATCCAATTCTCTCCCCGACTCTTCTTCATTATTGCTGTAAGCATCATTGGCAGTTTCAAGGTTTAAAAATTTCTTAGCAAGTGTTTGTGCGTGGGGCTGCATTTTTTTAGGCAACTTCCCGATAGCGAATTTTAAGACCTTATCAAGCAAAGGTTTTACCAGTCCTTTTATCTTTTTAAGGATCGGGCCTATAGGCAGGATCTTACCGACAGCGGCTACCCCTTTTTTAGCCAGGCTAACGCCTTTTTTTACTACAGACTTTACCTTATCAAAGATCTTTCCAAAGAAATTTTCCTGTGCAGGGCTGTATGATGAATGGTCAAATTCCAGGTTTGAAAAATAAGACTCAATTGTTTCTTCTGAATGGTCTGCAAGATTACTCCCGGAAAAATGTTCAGCGATCCTGTCGATCATGGTTTCAGTTTCTTTAAGCATCGGGGCAAAATAAGATCGTGCCTGCTGGGTAGCATAAGGGATATAATTACTTCCCATCGCCACTTCGTTTGTGATCTTATTCCGCCAGGTATCCTCAACTTCATTTACCATTTCGTAAATTGTTTCCCTGAACTCCTGGTCCTCTAATTCTGCAAGGAGATCAACATATTCTTCACCGGCCTGTGAAATAGTATTACTTGCTGAAGTCGCTTCGTATGTCCTTGAAAAAGGGCTATCAACTTCATTCAAATAATTTGAAAAAAAACCTTCAGCAGAAATACTTTGATCCGCTTGCTCTCTCATTACAGGAAAATCTGCAAAAGGGGTTTCATATTGAGCCAGCCCGGTACCAGTACCGTTCATACTAATTTTATCCATAAAAAAAGATTTGATATAATGAAAGAATATTGTAAATATAACTACAGCGAAGAAGGGTTTCCTATCACCCTAAAGGGGGATTTTAATGAAATAATTATTTTTCAAAAAAAGTTTGATGATAATAATTAATAAGTGTTGCAGTATTTTTGGCGCCAGACTTTTCAAGTATATGCCTGCGGTGTGATTTAACTGTTTCAAAGCTGATGAATAACTTCTCTGCAATTTCATTATTGGTCAGCCCCTGCATGATCAGGCCCAATACCTCTATTTCACGAATACTTAATTTTTGATTATTAATCGTAAAATGCGCCGAAGTCTTTTTATTTATTAAAAATAATGCAGCGGGTATATCTTTTACTTCTATGCTGATCTTTATATCACAGGTAGTGCCGATATGCCTTACTACAGATAACAAATACTGCATCCTTAATATTAATTCTTTTTCCGAATCCACATTCCAATCCCCTGCTTCAAAAAATATTTTTTCCTGAATAGCCTTTTTGCAAATATCTAATACTTCTATGCACAGACTCGCTGACATATAACTTTGAATAAGGTATAAATGTATAGGGCCAGGAATAAATATGGTTAAACAAAAAATAATGGGGAAATAAAAATAATAGTTAAATATCTAAATTAAAATACCACTTATAGGTAATTGATATAAAATTAATGTGGAGCTTATTTCAGGTATATTTATGTGTAATTAAACTGATCAATAAGTATCAGAAACAATTTTTGATCTAAGTGTGGGTTGCTCTGCAAGTTTTGTGTCTCACGAACCATATTAAAAAATTGAAAGTTTCGGTTCGTATAACTCCACAAGTGTTCGGAAGATTACGAAATTGTTTCTGCAGAATAATTTATAGGTAACTGATAATGCAAATTCTCATCAGTCCTGTTGGTACGACTTCTGTAATTATAGCACAATGCGTTCCTGTGGAACGCTAAACTCATATTTAAAATACTAATTCTACTTACAAAATGTTCCGATGGAACATCTTCCGAACACACAAGGTGTAACACAAACGAGGTGAAGACTTACATCGCACGAATAAAATAATGTTGTATTTTTATGCGTAATACAAAACAGTATTTTTTTTATTCAATAATAATATATGAAAAAACTGATCCTTTTCTTTTTGCTGGTTGTTTCCGTTTCCGGCCAGGCTCAAAAAATTACCGGCTGCGGATTTAAAGTACCACCACGTTCGCTTATTAAAACAAATTTCGCTTCGGTTTACGAAGCAAAAGGTATTTTAAATAATATGCTGGACAGTATCAAGTGGAAAGAAAACTTCAACGTACGTGAAGAGAACGGCATCCGAAATGCATATGCCACCATCATACGCAATGCCCGCTGGATCATTTACGACAATAATTTCCTGGAAGATATAGATGCCTATTCATCTACCAAATGGGCTTCAATCAGTATTTTGGCGCATGAAATGGGGCATCACTATTATAATCATGTTATAAGTGGACAGGGAAGTACACCACCAAAGGAAATTGAAGCCGATGCTTTTTCGGGATATGTGATGCAGAAGCTGGGCGCTAATCTTAACGAATCCCTTGCAGCCATGAGTGCCATTTCAAATGAACAGGCCAGTTCTTCCCATCCTGCAAAAAAAGACAGGTTAGCAGCCATTACCCGAGGATGGAACACTTCAAAAGCCGAAGTGCCGGGTAATACCAGCGGCAACACAAATCCTAACCCGGGAGGTAACCCCGGCGGTAATCCTTCGGGAAACCAGGGTGGTAACACAACCCTGCCACCTGTTGACGACCCGAGCTGGATAAGCCTTACTATACAAAGTAATAAAACCCAAACCGTACAACTAAGCGATGATGGAAAAACATATCAGCCTGCAGAAATAAAAGCAGGTGAAGCATTTCTTTTTCGCTTTGAAGTTTACCAGTACGGCTGGCTTAAACTGCCTTACTTTAATGGCTTCAGAACTTTTAAATTAATGCATGGTAAAGATTATAGCATATTGTGGAACCGCCGTACAAAAAACTGGGCTGTGGTAGAAGTGCCGAATTAATAAACAGTAAAGCCAAAAATGAAAATGATTATATCTCCTGCTTCGTGGCTCTCGAACCATTTTATATAAGTGAAAGTTTCGGTTCGTGTGCGAAACCGATGCAGGGAAATAAAAACTTTTGCTACTTTTGAGTTGCCGGCAATTTTTGCTAACAGCCTGTAACCTTCACAGCTAAAAATATATGACCAGACCATTTCACTTAACAGTTTTACTGTTTTTATTAATTACCTGCCAAACATCTGCGCAAACAACAGATTCATTACTACAAAAAATACAACAAATCGTTCTTGCAAAGAACGCTGTTGTTGGAGTTTCTATAATTGGAAACGACGGAAAAGACAGTTTATCATTACATGGTGACGACCATTTCCCCATGCAAAGTGTATTTAAGTTTCATATTGCTTTGGTTATGTTATCTGAAATTGACAAAGGGAAATTTTCTATAGATCAAAAAATAAAAATTGAACAGAAAGACCTTTTACCCGATTTGTATAGCCCGATCAGGGAAAAATATCCAAAGGGGGCAAACCTGGCCATTGCTGAAATTTTGAAATACACGGTTTCTGAAAGTGATAATGTTGGATGTGATGTTTTGCTCAGGCTTTTAGGCGGACCCCAAACCGTAGAAGCGTATTTTGTAAAGAATAATTTTAAAGATATATCAATAAAGATCAATGAAGAAGTGATGCAGAATAACTGGGATCTGCAATTTCAAAACTGGACCACAGCAAAAGCAGCAAATGAAGTACTGGCATCTTTTTATTATAACAACAAAAAATTGCTGTCAACAAAAAGCCATGACTTTATTTGGAAACTGATGAAACAAACGGTGACAGGCAAAGACAGATTAAAAGGGCAATTACCCAAAGGAACTGTTGTTGCCCATAAAACGGGTTGGTCGGGAGCTAACAAAGAAGGTTTAAC
>JANOFR010000100.1:0-87260 GCA_031413755.1 Chitinophagaceae bacterium | reverse complement strand
TTCCGTTAAGCCGGAACTGAAGTTCATCCGTGTTACCAAAGTTGAAGTGTACATTCTGATTATTACGCAAAAAAAGGAAGTAAAAGAATTTAGTGATGAAATTCAGAATGGTATTAAATAGAAAAACAATTTACGATAACGGTAGGGCTTGCTGCTGTGCTGGTATTTTATAATGTCCAGCCCGGAGCCGCAGCCGATTGAAAAACTGAAGATGAAGATAACAACAAAAGTTGATAGAATTCCGTCAGCCGGATATGGGCTGATAGCGATATGAAGATGAGAATTTATTCGTCAGCCGGCATAGCAGCAAACTCCATGTTACCTGCAGGCTATGAAATATTTAGGTGGTTTTCAAGTCTGTGTTACTTTTAGGAATTTCTTTTAGAAATTTTTCCCAATATTCATCCCCGAGGCTCGCTAGAAATTTATCTAGATATTCTTTTAAATCCTTTGTTTCAATATTTTCTTTGCCAACCAAGAAAAAGACGTATTCATATCGTATTTCCTTTAATTTATT
This sequence comes from Chitinophagaceae bacterium, assembly GCA_031413755.1. Classification (GTDB taxonomy): domain Bacteria; phylum Bacteroidota; class Bacteroidia; order Chitinophagales; family Chitinophagaceae; genus Ferruginibacter. The sequence continues at coordinate 86,743 of JANOFR010000100.1, read as the reverse complement.
TAGCATTATCTTATTACGAATCCAATAATTTTCTGTATCCCAAAATACAGCTAAACCACTTAAAAAAGTGACAATTGCGGTAATTGCTAAAGTTATGTTGCTTAAGTTTCTAGATAGCCCTTCTGAATTGCCCAATTTTAGTCCTAATATAACAGTTGATATCCCAGATAAAATCATCACGGTTAATTTGAGAAAATAATGTAGTACTTTTCTATTATTAGTCTTTGATTCTATTTTAGAAATTTTTGTATTCAATAATTGAAGTAAGAATTTTTTTTGATAATCAACGGAAGGTTTTGTGTTACCCAATAAAATTTCATTATAGAAATTTATTAATTTTTCTTCTTGTTCCCATTGCTTTAAAAATTCTTTACTTTCGTTTGACATAATGTTCAAGTTTTAAATTAAATAAGTACTCATAGCTTTGAATTATAACAAGGATTCAGTTGGCTTGCAGGTAACGGGTGTATTTATGTTATTATGCGCTGCCCAATAAACAATTTCCACATTGATTTTCAATTCTTTAGTGTTATACATTTTCAACTGTCGTTAGGACAATCCAATCTACCAGTCAACGCTATCTTTCTTCATTAATTCATCTAATTTTAACGCTTGCCTCAAGTGCGGAAAGTTACCTGGTTGTAAGGGATAAAAACTGAACCAAATAAAATTAAACCTGTAACACACCGGTTTTAAATTCTGCAATATCAGGATTGTGATCAGCTGCAGCAATACCTTCCGAGATCATTTTCCGGGTATCGGCAGGGTCAATAATCGCATCTACCCAAAGCCTGGCACCCGCATAATACGGCGTTGTTTGCGATTCATAACGGGCTATCAACTCATTCAATAAATTCTGTTCACCTTCAGGCGTAATAACTTCTCCTTTCTTTTTTAAAGTAGCCACCTGTATCTGCAACATGGTCTTGGCAGCCTGTTCGCCACCCATCACGGCAATCTTTGCTGTGGGCCATGCATAAATAAAACGGGGGTCATACGCTTTACCACACATGGCATAATTTCCTGCACCATATGAGTTGCCAACAATGATAGTGATCTTGGGCACCACTGAATTAGCTACCGCATTTACTAATTTGGCACCGTCTTTAATAATGCCGCTGTGTTCACTCCGACTGCCCACCATAAAACCGGTAACATCCTGTAAAAAAACCAACGGTATCCTTTTTTGATTACAGTTCATAATAAAACGGGCGGCTTTATCGGCACTGTCGTTATAAATTACACCACCCAACTGCATTTCGCCCTTTTTATTTTTTACGATCAGCCGCTGGTTGGCAACAATGCCCACGGCCCATCCATCTATACGGGCATAACCACATAAAATGGTTTTACCGTAATCTTCCTTAAAGGGATCAAAACTTCCTTCATCGGCAATACAGTTGATCAGGTCAGCCATATCATAAGGTTTACTGTTGCCTGCACTCATGATGCCATAAACTTCACCCTTGTTTTTTAAAGGTGGTTTGGATTCGATCCTGTTGAAGCCGGCCTTTTTATGATGGCTCAGTTTGTTCATGATCTTTTTAACCTGGTCAAGACAGGCTTCTTCAGTTTTAAATTTATAATCAGCAATGCCACTGATGGAATTATGGGTGTTGGCACCACCCAAAGTTTCACTGTCAATATCTTCACCAATAGCCGCTTTTACCAGGTAGGGGCCCGCTAAATAAATGGAACCGTTTCCTTCTACCATCAAGGTTTCGTCACTCATGATGGGGAGGTAAGCGCCACCTGCAACACAGGCACCCAATACCGCAGCAATTTGTGTAATGCCCATGGCACTCATCTTTGCATTGTTGCGGAAGATGCGGCCAAAATGTTCTTTATCCGGAAAAATCTCATCCTGCATCGGCAGAAAAACACCGGCGCTGTCCACGAGGTAAATAATGGGTAAATTATTTTCCATGGCAATTTCCTGCATCCTTAAATTCTTTTTGCCGGTAATGGGAAACCAGGCACCTGCTTTTACAGTTTGATCATTGGCCACCATTACACATTGCCTGCCACTTATATAACCAACGCCGCTTACAGTGCCACCTGCCGGGCAACCGCCTTCTTCGGGATACATATCAAAGCCGGCAAAAGCACCAATTTCAACAAATGCAGTACCCTCATCGCATAAATAACTGATACGCTGCCTTGCAGTTAATTTGTTCCGTTCCTTTTGCTTTGCTGCCTGTTCTTTTCCACCGCCATCATAAATCTTTTCCAAATGTTGCTTTACCCGGCTCCAGGCCAGTTTCATCGAATCTTCATTCTTATTAAATTCTAAATCCATAGTATAATTTTTAACCGCAGCGGCGCTAAGTCGCTGAGGTTAGATTTTCAAATTAAATTTAATCTTATTTTTGATTACATTTATTACTAAATCCGCCTCGTAAAAGGTGCATATTGTATTATTCTGCGCCTTTGCGTCTCAGCGGTTATTACAACAAAAATATGGCTAATGAAATTAACCGCATATTAAAACTATTTGCCGATCTGCAGCATGGGGATTGCTGGATAGGTAACAATTTCAAAGAACTATTGCATGGCATAGATTCCAAAATGGCCATTGAAACCATTTCAGGTAATTCAAACAGCATCTGGCAACTGGTTGCACATATTACCTATTGGCGCACATTGGTTGTAAACCGGTTGACCGGAAGCAATAATCCGCCGCCTTTTTTAGATTTTCTTTTGCCTGATGATCCCGGTGAAGAAAGCTGGAGGCAGGCCCTGCATGATTTTGAAGCCGCTTATCATTTGCTGCGCAATGCCATTCATCACTTTAATGAAGATAACCTGGATAAACCCTCTCCTAAAAAAGAACAAACCTTTTACGAACTCATCATGGGATGCCTGCAGCATGATGCCTATCATTTGGGGCAGATGATGCTGTTGAAGAAAGCCGGTTAAAAATTTAAAGGCTGAATACCGTGTTTACCACAGCTATATTAAATCCGTTTTCTATTACCTGTTGATACGCTTTACTCTTTTTATTGATGACCGGGTTGGTATGATTAAAATGAATGAAATAGATCTTCTTTTTTTCAGCAGCAGGCAGGTCTTTAAACAGGTTCATACTTTCAATGATAAAAGGATGGGGGATGGTTGAAATATCCCTGTTATTAATTTCTGCTGCATCATAAAAGGTCCCGTCAATAAAAACATAATCTACTTTTGCTATTACATCAATAATAGCAACGGTCCATTTTTCCCATTTATCTATATCCGGAATAAACAAAGCTTTTTTATGGGGGCCGGTGATGCGGTAGCCAACGGTTTCAGAAAATTCATCCCGGTGTGGCACTGTAAAAGGAATGATCTTCAGGCCGGGTGAAAGACCGATCTCTTTTTGATCATTCATTTCCTGAACAGCAATATTTTTATTTTTAACCAACTGGCTCCAGGGCCCGTTTTGTTCAAGAAAGGTTTTCATCCGGGGCATGGCATAAACCGGAATGCTGTCAGCATTCAAAGCTTCTTTTCCCAGGTACATCAGGCCGCTATAATGCCCGATATGAGCGTGGGTTAAAAAAATACCGTCGGGGATTTCTTTATTACTGAAAGAAGAATATGTTTTTAAATCCTTTGCCTGCAGCGTAAGATCCGGCGTTGCTTCAATAATATAATTTTTATTATTGGCCGGATCAACCAGGCCAAGTGAAACAACCCTCCTGTTCTTACCGGGATGCAGCAATAATTCTTTACAACAGTCTTTTATACAGCCAATTTGAGGTGAACCTGCATCCTGGATCGTGCCCAAAATGATCAGCGAGGTTTCCGTAACAGGTTTAACAGGATCTGTATTTGTAGCCTCATTTTTATGATCAGTATTTCCGGTGCAGGAATATATTGTGATAGACAGTAACAGGTATTTAAGTTGCTTCATCATTATTTTTTCAGAAAGAAGTTAAAATATAAAATTAAAATGTGCCGGGAGTATTTTAATGATCAGTTCATTACACTCCAGGTATTCACCATCAAGGTGCAACTGAATGGGTTCATCACTTTTAACAGTTATCTGCTGCGTATTGTAATAATCAATAAAAGGCAGATCAAGGTGTTTCCCTTTTTCAATTACAGGCAGATACCGCAGCCTTTTAAAGGGCGATAGCGGCTTAACCAGGTTGGCATCAAATAAACCGTCATCGGGTTTTGCCAGGGGAGCCACATAAAAACCACCGCCATAGCGGGTTCCATTGGCAATGCTGATCATCAGGAATTTACCGGTAACTGTTTTTTCTGCTGATGTAATGGTATAGTATCGTTCCTTATAAAAAAAAATATGTTTTAAAATGGAGATCATGAATGAAGTTTTGCCTCCCCATTTGTTTACACCCTGCAGGCTTTTTGCTACGGCACCTTCAAAGCCAATACCTGCACCATTTAAAAAATACCGTTCATTGCATTTGCCGGCATCAATAGGTTTGGGTGATGCCTGTAAAACTTTTGTGATCTGTTCTTCAACGGTTATTTTGCCATACAGCAATGCATAAAAATCATTTCCGGTGCCGCCGTTAAAAATGCAGAGCGGACTTTTTATACCGTTATACCGGTTAACAAAATAATTAACTGTGCCATCACCGCCGGTTATCCAAACCTGGTCGAAATGATACATTCGGTCATCCCATTCTTTTTCGGTAAAGATCTGCGAAGTTATTTTTCTTTCATGCAGCAGGTTTTGGAGCCTGTTGGCCAGCTTTACAGCTTTTCCATTACCGGCAAGCGTATTGGTAGCAATGGCAATCTGCATGAATAAAATTTTACCAAAGAAAGGAAGAATAGTTTATTAAATGGTTTTTGTGCGGTTAAAAGAGCTTGGTACAATACCATTATTTTTTTGCCATTACCGGTTGCAGGTTTTGTAAAATTAAATACCCGTGCAAAAAAACCAATAACTGTTTACCCTGTTTAAAGATGCTGAAAATAAATGAGCAACTATATAAGCTATAAAGAAAGTATACCGGCTTTGTCAATCCATATTTTTAAATGTTGTCATGATGCTCAATTTTCATTTTATGAATTTTTTGTTTAACTGAACCCCTTTCTCCGGGCCTGATGATAATGAGTAATATTCCTGCAAATATCCCCGGGCGTGTAATGATCTTCGACTTCTCTGCAACTTTAATATCTCTTTCTATAATCAGGGTATCAAAATTGTTGGTAGGATTTTCTGCAATGCTTTTAGCAAATTTCCAGGCACCATTACGTGATTTCTCCATACTGAAGTGAACCAGGAAATCATCCACTTTCATGGTCATTTTTAAGACCCATCTTAATGTGGGCCATATTTTAGACAGGTCATACTGTACTTCATTGACCAGCGATGCCAATAGCTCATTTATCTTATTAAAGTCGTTTTCCAGGTCATTTATGTTTTTATTTTTTGAAATTTCTGCGGCTGCAATGCCCAGGTCAAGATTGATATGGGCATTCATACCCATTAATAAATGCTGGAGCACAATGGGCCGGTATTTATTGGATAGGATAAAAGCACGCTCCCATGATTTGGTTATCGGTTCCTTCTTTTTAAAGGCAAAGTAAGCATCCAGGTAACGGTTGGCAAATATAACAACCAGTTTTTCCATCCGGGGGCCATCCTCAAAATAATTATTTTCTATTCCATTTTTAACTTTAACAGTCACTTTCCGGTAAAGGGCTGCAAAGTATCCGGAGGTATCATAATTATGTTCTGCCTCATGAATAATATCTCCCAACGCTGCAATCACTTCATCAATCGATTTAAACTGTGACATTTGAATGTATTTATTTATCCCTGCCGTTAATTATTTATTATTAAAGGAACGAAAATTAATCTAAAAATAAAAGCCTGAATAAATTACAGGGGATAAGTGAAGTTGTGCGGGAAATGAGTATGGTCAATTAACGCTATTCAGGTAAGTAATTTTTTTACCGGTGTATAATGGCTGCTGATCTTTTTTTTGAAAAAAGTATTTCTATATTGGAAAAAGTAGTATCAGCAACAAATTTGCCGTCTTTCAAAGATGCCAATGCTGCTGCGGTAGATATTACAATAATGCTATTCACTGCTTACCGTTTTTAAAAAATTCCCTTTGGCATCAACCACAGGAGGAAAGCTGCTTTTAATTGTAACCCCTGCTGCAGTTAAGGTAATTTGCCTTGTACCGGTATCGGTTAATACATCAATGGAGATTGGCATGGGCAGGTTTATTGATCTTATGCTGTATTCATTATACCCCGATTGTTTAATCGTAATCTCCAGTTTTTTTGTGGTTCTTAAATAAAAATCGAAAAGTGGTTTTAAATCTTTGCCACTGGCTTTACTGAATAGATGTTCCACATCATCGGTTGTAACAAAATTGCTGTACGTGTATTGTGGATCTGTGGCTAATTTTTTCAAGGTTGCAAAAAACTGATCATCACCCAAAACATAACGGAGTGTGTGCATAAAAAATGCACCCTTGGTATAAATATCACCCGTGTAGGTTTGCGACATGTTCATTTCATCACCCTGAACCACCGCTTTTTCATTTTTAATTCTTCTTTTAAAGGAAGAGATCATACTGTCATAACCCTGTTCACCGGCAGCTTCCCTGCAGAACAGGGCTTCGGCATAAGTGGTAATGCCTTCCTGTATCCACATATGTGCCCAGTCTTTATTGGTTACTTTATTGGCAAACCACTCATGTGCAAATTCGTGAAAGAGGTTGGCTGAGTAATCCCGGTTGCCAACTTTTCGGGGAATGAATTTTCCTGCCCTATCACCAAAAGTGATCATGGTCTGGTGTTCCATGCCGGAATTGGGCACCTGTGCAATGCCTATTTTTTCTTTTACCCATGGATATTCTCCAAAATATTTTTCCAGTATGTGCGTATCCTTTTCACGCAGGTCCAGTATTTTAGAGGCATAGGCTTTGTCTTCTTCCAAGACATAAAATTCCAGGGGCACTTTATTGCCATCAATGGTTGTATACGTGCGTTTTACAATTGTGTATTTGCCTATATTAAAAAGAATACAATAATTGCTGATGGTATAATTTGTTTTCCAGTGAAAAGTTTGTTTGTTATTATTTGTGGTTATTTTTTGCAGCAGTCCGGGCCCGGCTACTGTTAATCCTTTGGGAACCGTAATAAAAAGATCGGCACCTTCATTGGGTTCATCACCCGGATGATCTTTGCAGGGAAAATAAACCTTGGCACCCTGCAACTGGCAGTTAATGGCCACCCAGGGATTACCGGTGCTGTCCTGCTTCCAGCTGAAACCGCCTTGCCATGGCGGGTTTACAGCTACAGGCGGTTTGCCTCCGTATTCAATTTTAATGTTTTGTTTGCCGGATTTAAAACCGGCTGCATCAACAATGTAAACCAGGTCCCCATCCTGGTAAAATATTTTATTCTTTTTTTCTGTGCTGATCTTATAAACTTTAAAAAAATGCAACAGGTCAAAAAGTAGTGTATCAGTTGGGTTGGTTAAACTAAAATCAATTTCGACAGATCCTCTAATGGACCGGTTGGGAATATCCACCTCAAGGCTAAGTGTATAATGCCGGATATCCATATTTGCCTGCAGGGGTTTCAGTTTTCCTCCGGAAGTCAGATAACTGATATCACGATCCTGTGCAATAACATCAATAAATGAAAATTGCAGTATTAGTAATATAGGTACTATATATTTCATCAATCTGTTTTTATTTTTACTAAAGAAACAAAAACTAATTAATAAAAGGAAATTGTTAAATAATAAGTACCCTGTCAATTCTTTATTTGGGGGATCGTAACCAGGGTCTGAAACTAAGGAGGTGCTGTCAATTAAAACCGGCAGCTGTATGATTTTACGGCCGCTGACCACAATCACAAAAATAGTTGTAAGCCTGCCTTGTTATAATTCCTGTAAAAACGGGACTTCATTCAGTTAAGGGTTTAAATAAGGGGCCCGTTTTTTTGATCCTGCCAGTTCAAAGGCTAGTTTCGGGTTAATACTAGCTGCAGTCCTGTGCTTGTTACCGGCAAAGCGCCGATACCAATGCCTTTTAACGGAATTTGAATGTATGGTTCTACACGGATATTTAATTTTTTGCTTAGGGAATGTTGATACCCTGCACTTATCCTGACTTCGGAAGCCCAATAGCCTTGCGTATTTTTGTATGTACTGTTTATTTCCTGTTGTTGTCCGCTTACCACTGCCTGGTATTTATTACTTTCTTTTGTGATGATGTAAGAGGATACCCCTGCTTTGCCATACAATGTATTTTTCTTTTTAGTAAAATTATATTTTACGGCAACCGGTATTTCAATCAGGTTACAGGTACCTTCCAAACTGTTAACCGTCATATTGTTGGGCATGGAGCCGGTTTTGGGATTAAAATATTTACCCTGGCTGTAATATTTTTTTTGTGAAAGCTGTACACCGGTTTCTATTGATATTTTTTTACTGAGCTGTAAACCTGCAAGTATTCCGCCATTTGCACTGGCCCTGGTCATGCCTTGATTTTTAACCTGGTTAAGTTCAACGCCGGCAGTTACACCGTAATAAACAGATGGTTTATTCTTTTTCTTTTTATCATTTTTACCTGTAGGTATTGCGGCTTTGTTTACCTGTTCATTTTTTTGTTCCGGTTCTTTGATTATTTCTTTTTTGGGTTCGGGAGTAATATTATTACTGTTTAACTCCTGTGTTGAAGTTATAGCAGTGACGGGTTTGTTAACAGCTACTTCAACATGCTGAACCTGGTCATCCGTTGTAGTTACCTCATCAGTAACCGCAATGCCCTGCACTATTTTTGCAATAAACCTTGCTTTTTGAAATGAGTTTAATTTATTTTTTTGAGCAATGTTCTCCGTACCCGGTAAACTATTTTCTGGTTCTGTATTTATTTGATCAGCAACCGAAGGTTCTGTATTTATTTTTTGTACATTTTTGTTTTTAGGGGTATCATCAGTTTTTTGCTGAACAAGTTCACGGGAGCTTATTGTATTATTGCCGGTTTTAATTTTGATCAGATAAGTACTGGTGGTTACGGCGGTTATCAGGAAAGCAAGCAGGATCAATGCAGTTTTCCGCTTTCCTTTTGCAGCAAAAGGGTTAGCCGTTTCAGTAGTTTTTGTTTCAATAAAGGGAACCAGGTCATCAAAATTACCGGGCCTGGTTTTCAGCGGATAGTTATCAGCTGCCCTCCGTAATAATTCATCCATATGGTTTTCTAAATTCGGCATAATTCAGCGTCTTCTGTTTTTTTAATATTGTTTTGCAATAAAATCCGGGCACGAGATAAACATGATTTTGAAGTGCCTACGGGGATTTTAAGCATATCGGCTATTTCCAGATGATTAAAGCCATCAATCACAAACAGGTTGAAAACAGAGCGGTATTGTGGTGCAAGTTCTTTTATCAGCACGATCAGTTCTTTATATAAAATCATTTGCTCTGCATTTTCATCGTTATCCGGAATATCCCAAACCTGGTCAGGTATGCCTCCAATTTCCGGGGTCATCTTGCCCCTGCGAAGTTCATCAATGGCCGTGTTGATCATAATGCGTTTTATATAAGCCATCAGCATTTTTTCAGCATCAGCTTCAATACCTGGTTTATACTGTTCAATTTTATTAAAGAACTTTATAAAACCATCATTCACGGCGTCCACCGCTTTATCGTACCGGTATATATAACGGAATACCGTCTTTAAGGCAAAGCCATAATACTTCTCATAGAGCATTTTTTGATATTTATGCTCCCTGGCCAAACAGCCTTTTAATATACACGTTACACTTTCCAAATGAATTTCAACTATTTTCTGTATTGCAATAAGGATTAAATCAGTAAAAAGCAATGCTACCTGGTAATTTATTATAACTCCTGACCGGTTAATCAATAAATACGGTAAATAAGGGCAAAAGGTTGCAGTAGCGGTTATTTTAATAAGTGTATTACTTATAATGCTGATATTTATTTTAACCAGCGACCATCAAGCCTGACCGCTTCCTTTAAAAGTTTCACTATTGCTTTTTCATTGATCTCTTCAACCGAATTAAATATTTTATAAAAAATTCGTTTGTTGCTGCCATATGTCAGGTAATTATCAATATCTGCCAGTTTGTTGCCATACCAGAAGCCAAGCAGTACAGCTTTTTTAATTCCTCCCCTGGGTATTGCAGCAGGCCAGATTATACAAATCCCTTTACGCCCATAAAAAAAAGGGACATTGTAAGATATTTTTTCTTTACAATACGACGGCAAATGTGCCGTAATGATCTGCCTTAATACATCAACCATTATACGTTCATCCCCCGGTATGGCATCGTATAATTGTAATACTGATCGTATTTTTATACTATTATCTGATACCATGTATTTAATAGTTTATTTAAATTAAAGCAGGAAAAAATGCCTGAGCATTTTATAAGGCTAACCTGAAATGCTGTGCCATAATTTTCATTTTTTTATTCAGATAAAAACGGTGTGCATCAAACCGCTGGTGATTGGAGTTTAAATGAATTGTTTTAATTGATCTTTCTTTTGCAATGCTTATCAGGTGGTCAAATAAATACCCTGCATAACCTTTACCTCTTGCAAACGCCCTGGTAACAAAATCATCAAAGTCAATTATCAGCCCGTCGTAAAGTGTTGTTGTAAACCTGTAACCCGCCACACAAACAGCCTCGCCACCCGCTTCTAAAAAAATTAACCGGTAACCTTCAGATCTCATTTGATCCATGACAGTAAGAAAGGTTTCAGTGCTATGATGTGGCCTTAATTCTTTCATAACTTCAAAACAGGTTATAAGATCTTCTCTGGTTGTGGCATTTGTTACTTTCATTTTATTATTTTTCACGGTGAAAATTAATCCAGTTCTTTTAAAAGATCCTCCAGGTCCAGTGACTTTGTAAACATTTCAAGTGAACCATCCTCTTTTTCAGGCCATTGGGCCCTGGGCCTGTCCCAATATAATTCAACTCCGTTTTCATCAGGATCGTTTAAATAAAGTGCTTCTGAAACACCATGATCCGATGCACCGGTGAGCGGATAGCCTTTATCAATTAAACGTTTGTAAATGAATGCCAGGTCTTTTCTGGTTGGATAAAGGATTGCAGTATGAAATAAACCAACCGCATTAACGGCAGCTGCAGGCATATTTTTACTGTACCAGGTATTGAGACCGATATGATGATGATAACCACCTGCAGCAATAAACGCGGCACTGCTGCCATACATCATTGTTAATTCAAATCCCAACAGGCCGCAATAAAATTCCAATGCCCGGCTAAGATCTGCCACTTTTAAATGTACATGTCCAATTCTTGTTTGTGCCGGAATGATATACTCTTTATGCATCTGTTTATTTGACTATTTTTCCAATTCATTCAGGAAGTCAGAAATTGCTTTAATATTTTCCTCCGGATTATCGTGCATGGTCATGTGGCCTGCATTTTTTATAACAACAAGTTTTGAATTTGGGGTCAGCGACTGATAATACCTAACGGTACCGGGCCTTGCTGCATCAAACTCCCCGGTAATGTACAGGGTAGGTACTTTTATATTTTTCAGGTCAGCCGTTCTGTCGTAGTTTTTTAAGGTACCTGTTGAAAAAAACTCACTTTTACCCCACATATATTCATACACATTATTGCCTATTTGTGCAACAGCACTGTCAAGATCAGCCGAAGGGGCAGGATTGATCGTATAAAATTTTTTCGAATAATAATCAACGGCCGAATAAAATTTAAGCGTATCTGCAATTATATTTTTCTTGCTTTGATTCAGTACTGTTTGAATACTGTCGGGTAAGGTAGCAATTAAGGTATCAGCATCTTTTACCCATAACCCGGCACTTAAGCAGGGGCTGGCTAATACTATTGCTTTTATTCCGTTGGGATTCTTAAGGTAATAATCAGTACCGAGCATGGTACCCCAGCTGTGTCCGTATAAATAAAATTCTTTGATCTTTAATGCCGATACTACTGCTTCAACCTGTTCCATATAATTTTCAATCGTCATCAGTGCCGTATCTGAAATCCTGCCCGAACGGCCGCAACCCAACTGGTCAAATAAAACTACAGGCCTGTCTTTGCCCAAAGCCGTTAATACATTTAAATAGTAACTGGGATACCCCGGGCCTCCATGCAAAAGTAAAATGGGTGTTTTGTTTCCTTCACCGGTAACTTTATACCAGATCTGTCCGCCTTTAACTTTAAGAAAGCCTTCGCCATTTTTAATTTTATCATTGCTGGTACAGCCAAAAAACAGCATTACTGTAAGCAGGCTGAAAGCATGTATGGTAATTCTGTTCATAGTTCCCGGGTTTATTTTTAATATTTATTTCCACTTGATATTGCATCCAATACCTGGCTTTTGATTTTCAGGTACAGGTTGATCATTGATCATACATTCCAATGCCAGCCGGATATCTTTTCCGGTAACCGGTATCCCATTCCCCGGACGTGAATCATCCAATTGGCCGCGGTAAACCAACTCAAGATTTTTATTGTAAATAAAAAAATCGGGCGTACAGGCAGCATCAAATGCTCTTGCCACTTCCTGCGTTTCATCATACAAATAGGGAAAAGGATAGTTTAATTGCAATGCCATTACTTTCATTTTGCCGGGGGCATCTTCGGGATGCGTATTAACATCATTGGCACTAATGGCAACAAAACTTATTTTTTTCTCTTTAAAATCATTTGCCAGTTTTACCAGTTCTGCATTTACATGTAATACAAAAGGACAATGATTGCAAATGAACATCAACACGGTGGCCAGCTCGCCTTTAATTGCTGAAAGTGAGATTTGCTGATCAGAAATCGTATCGGGGAGTGTAAAGTCTGGGGCCATTGTTCCCAAAGCAGCCATCGTTGAAACGGTTCTTGCCATAGCTTAAAGGTAATCAGTTGATCACAACTTTCAGTAACCGGCTTAAATATTTTTCAGCTGCCCGGGCACCTAAACCTGGTTCTTCGGGAACCGTTACAATTCCTTTTTTATCGTAAATAATTCCACCGGTCACCGGGTCTTCTTCAAACATTAATGGGGTATCAAAATCGTAGAAATTAATATTGCTGCTTACCAAAGCAAAATGGGCCGATGCGGTAAAGCCTAATCTTGATTCTAAAAAACCCCCGATCTGAACCTGTATGCCTGCCTGCTCAGCAAGTTTAATTATTTTTTGAGCTTTAAAAATCCCGGATGATTTTCCTAACTTAATATTAAAATGGCTGCAGGCCGAAAGGTCGATCAACCGCTTTGCATCATGATGGTCACAACAGGATTCATCGGCCATTACCGGGATCGGGCTTTGCCTGCTTACTTTTATCAATTCCATAAAGTTCCATCGCGGAATTGGCTCTTCGCAAAATTGAATATTAAAAGGTTCCAGTGCATTTAGTATCTCAACCGCTTCTTCGGTATTCCATCCCTGGTTGGCATCAATCCTTATGGGTATCAATAGTCCGATGGCTTCCCTGATAAGCCGTATACGCTCTATATCTTTTTCTTTTGATTCGCCCAGTTTTACTTTAATTACCCCAAAACCATTTTCTTGTATCTTTTTTGCATCAGCCGCCATTTTATCCGGGGCACCAATACTTACTGTATAATCAGTCATAATGACCTTGTTATTATTTCCCGAAAGAAAAGCATACAATGGAAGGCCGGCCTCTTGTGCTGCAATATCATACAAAGCAATATCAAAGGCGCTTTTGATACTTGAATTACCATAAATAACTTTATCCATCAGTAAAGAACAGGCTTCAATATGTATAGGGTTTTTATGGTTCAGTGCCTTTGCTAAATATTGTCCAACAATAAAACAGGTATCCATATTTTCGCCGTTTATCGGCATGTACGGACTACATTCTCCAAAACCGGTAATGCCTTCATCCGTTCGTATTACAACAATTATATTTTCGGCATGGTCAACAGGGCCTAAAGAAGTAACAAAAGGTTCTTTAAGTTTAATGGGTGATTTATAGATTTCAGTTTGTATAATTTTCATAGGTAGAATAAGATCGTTTAAAAGTTTTTTATGTCTTGCGGGGTTTAACAGCAGCGGTTGAAAAATATTTTTTACTTTGTATAAAGATAAAATGAATTTAGCTGTGGTTTTGTTATTATTCAAAAACGGTTTGTATAAGGAGGCAGGGTTTCAATTATTGCCGCAATTCATTTTAGCAGGTCATTTACAGTTGCGGTTGCCCGGAAAGGGATATTAGTGTAACTTAACCATTCATTGTTATTAAATACTTAATTAAATACGGATGAAAAAAAGAATTGCTGTATTGTTCCTGGTGGCGTTGGTTATCTGTTTAAAACCACTGCAGGCGCAAAGCGGTGCCGGGTTTAATAACCTCGGGCTGGAAAAATACAGGGCAAAGGATTATCCGGGCGCTTTACAGGATTTTAATAAAGCCATTGAACTGGAAGCAAAAAATGAAAAGGCCCTGCATAACCGCGGGTTGGTAAAATATGCACTTAAAGACTATGAAGGAGCCATACAGGATCAAACAAATGCCATTGCATTAAACAGGGCATTTTCCAATGCATATAACGACCGGGGGATCGTTTACTACCGGCTTAATAATTTTGCAGCTGCACTGCAGGATTATAATAAAGCCATTGAAATTGATTCCACTTATTTTGCGGCGTATAAAAACCGCGCCGTTGTACAATATGCGGCAAAGAATTATGAAAGGGCTATAAAAGATTATGCTAAATGTATTGAATTGAAACCCGGTAGTGCTGATGGATATTTGGGACGGGGTACTACAAAAAATATACTGAAAGATTATACGGCAGCCATCAGTGATTTTACTAAAGCCATTGAAATGGACCCAACTTCAGCTGTTGCTTTTCTAAGCCGCGGTAATGCCCGGTATATACTTAAAGATGTTAATGGCGCTTTAGCTGATTTTATAAAAGTAACGGAATTGCAACCTGGAAATGCCAATGTATATTTTAACCTGGGCGTTATTTATTCGGGTAAAAATAAAAACAGTGATGCCATTGCTGCCTTTAAAATATACAATACCCTGTTACCCAATGAATGGAACGGCTATAAAAATACGGCCGATGTTTATTATCTGCAGTTAAGCAGATATGACAGCAGTGAATTTTTTTATAACCGGGCCTGGCAAATAAATAAAAACGAAAAAGAAATTATGGAAAGGCTTGGCTACAGCCTGCTGAACCAGAAAAAAATACCCGAAGCCATTGCCATGTTTAAAAACCAAATTACATACCTGCCCAACGACCCCTGGGGTTATTATAATTTAGGCGCTGCTTACTGCGTGGGCAAGCAATACAATGAAGCCATTAAAAACCTCGACATTGCTTTAGACAAACGTATGGTAGAACTGGCCTACTGGCAAAGTGACAAGAACCTGAGCAATGTGCGTATGCTCGAAGATTTTAAAAAGGTATTGCAGAAATATTTTAATAAAGATATCCTGGCAAAGTACCCGATGTTGTTTGGAGGGTTATAGGTTGCGGGTTACCAAAATTGGTTTTAAAAATAGCGGATTTATTTGTTGAGATACAGACCAAAAAGGAAAGTATAGTAAAAATAAAAAACCTCCTCAAAATTGAGAAGGTTTCACCTGGTGCCCACGAAAGGAACCTGCCTGCCGGCAGGCAGGTCGAACCTTCACGCCCTTGCGAATGGCAGATTTTGAGTCTGATGCATCTACCAACCTGCCTGCCGGTAGGTTCTGTCTTTATTAAAATTTGTTCTTGATCAATTGTTTTAAAAACTCTTTACCTATACCTGTTTTTAAGTAAATTTCTCTTTTTCTGGCTTCAGTTCTGGTAGGGAATTTTTCCTGATATATTAATACAAACTGTCTATAAGGAGCTGTGGTTTTGTTTTGTCCCTTTTGATGTTCATTAAATCGCCTTTCAATATTATTTGTAAGGCCTACATAAATATAATTTCTATCAATACTTTTTATAGAATAAACTGTAAACATTGTTGTAAAAATAAAAAACCTCCTCAAAATTGAGAAGGTTTCACCTGGTGCCCAGAACAGGAATCGAACCTGCACATCCTTGCGAACGGCAGATTTTGAGTCTGCTGCGTCTACCAATTCCGCCATCTGGGCAGCTCTAAATTGGGTTGCAATATTACATTATCCGTCTATCCTGTCCAAAATACGCTGCAGGTATTTTTTCTTGTAATAATATTCTTTCAGTTTTAACAGGTCTGCAGTAGTGCCGGTTGCATCATCGTAGGTTTCTATAATGGGCTGCACTTCGTAATGTAATTTATTTTCAATCTCATTTATCTCCAGGGCTGAGTTTTCAGACAATTCTTCATTCAGTTCCAACATCTGCATTAAAAATGCGGGGGGCAGCTGGTATTTTTCTTCTTCTTCCAGCAAACCCTTTAACTGCAGTACATATTTAATGGTTTGCGTTTCGCTCTTAAATATGTTTAAGGCTTTGTTTAATTGGGAGGATATATCCAATGCCTGTTCCTGCTCATACTCGGTGCCCTGCGCAAAAAAATCGGGGTGGTATTTTTTCTGCAGTTCAAAAAACTTCAGGGCAAGCTTACTCTTGTCAATTTTAAAAGCAATGGGCAGGCCAAATAATTCAAAATAATTCATTGTGCAAATGTAGAGCCTTGTATATAAAATCTAAAATGTAAATTGCCGTTGAAAAAAAATAATGATTGATGCTTAAGATCGGATTAATTAGGGAAGGAAAAATACCACAGGACAACCGGGTGGCACTTACACCGGCGCATTGTAAATGGCTGCACATGCATTTTGATGATGTAAAAGTAGTGGCACAGCAATCGCCTGCCCGTTGTTACACTGACAAAGAATATGAAAGGGCGGGGGTGGAAGTTAGGGAGGACATCAGCGATTGCAATCTTTTACTGGGTATTAAAGAAGTACCGGTTAATATGCTGTTGGAAGGAAAGACCTACCTGTTCTTTTCACACACCAAAAAAATGCAGCCGGCGAATCAAAAATTATTTAAAGCCATACTGGATAAAAAAATTACCCTGATCGATTACGAATGCCTGGAGCATGATGACGGTACCCGGATAATTGGTTTTGGTTTTTTTGCCGGCATTGTCGGCGCTCATAATGGTATGATGGCTTATGGAAACCGTACCGGTGCTTTTAAACTGGCCAGGGTTAGTACGGTCAATAGTTTTCAAAAGCTGATCCATACATATTTTGGATTAAAACTGCCTAATATTAAAATTACCGTAACGGGCACAGGCCGTGTGGCACATGGTGTACTGGAGATCATGAACCTGCTCGGTATACATGAAGTGGAACCGGATGAATTTTTGGAAAAAGAATTTGCATACCCCGTTTATGTTCATTTAAAAGGTGCCGGCCTGTATGCACACAAAGAAACGGGTAAATATGTACGGAATGATTTTCATGCTCATCCGCAAAACTATAATTGCAGGTTTACCGATTTCCTTTCGCAAACCGATATCTTGATGAATGGTATTTATTGGGAAAAAAATATTCCACGTTTGTTTGAGATGGAAGATCTAAAGAGGGAAAATTTCAGAATAAGAACCATTGCTGATATAACCGATGACAGGAATGGCTCGGTACCCTGTAACCTGGGCGATTCTACCATTGATAACCCGGTGTATGGTGTGGACAGGAATAGTTTTGAAATAACAGCTCCTTATTTACCCCGTTCTGTTGATGTAATGGCTATAGGCAATCTCCCCAATGAATTGCCCAGGGATGCCAGCCGCTATTTTGGCGAGCAGTTGATAAAATTTGTACTGGATGATATCAGGCTTGGCGGAAGCAAGGCCATAGATAAAGCAACAATGGTCAAAGAAGGGAAATTAAATGAACCCTTTTTGTACATGAAAGAATATGCCGGTTTGTAATTTTTTACAATAGGACACTAAGGTCATTACCTAACACGAATATTGCCATGCTGTGCTTTTAGGTTAAATTTTATCTGCCCAAAATTCCAAAACTCAGAGGTAGAGATAATAATCTTTTAATGCTGCAACAAATCCGGTTGTATAATTTCCTTCATCATTTTTAATAATGATCTCTGAATGAACCGGTTGTTTTTTTTCCCTTTTAAAAAATAATATTCCACGGAAATGTTCATGACCCGGCGTTTGCTTTACCAAGATTTGACGATGGATGTGCAAACCAAATTTTACGGCTTCATCTATAAAATAATTTATCCGGTGAAAGGGTAATAAAACAGCAAACAGGCCTTCCTTTTCAAGATGAGAATCTGTTGCCTTCAACAGCTCTTTAAAACTTAATGAAGTATCATGTTTTGCATTGTTCTTTGTTTTATCCGGTGATTGGAGGTCATCTTCAAAAAAGGGGGGATTAGAAATAATGCAGGCATATTTTTTTTCAGATCTGAAAGAGCGGATATCCGAATTGAAAATATGCAGCCTCTCAGCCCAGGGTGAAGCAGTAAAATTTTCTTTCGCCTGTACTGCAGCGGCATTGTCAATTTCTATTGCATCAATAAATACTCCGTTATTTTTTTGTGCATACATCAGCGATAATAATCCGGTTCCTGTTCCAATATCCAGGCAGTGCACAACATCCTGCCGATGGCCAACAGGCAGGCTGCCGGCAACCATGGCCCCAAAAACACAGGCATCTGTGCAAACCTTCATGGCACATTTATGCTGGATGATGGTGAATTGTTTAAATTGAAAATAGTTATTAGGCACTTTGTAACACGAATTAATTCTAATTACCGGAATTATTTACAATATGAATTACATTCGTCGAACGATTTAAATTCGTGTAACTAGTGTAATTCATTTAATCAGTGGTCTACCACACAGCCCTTGCCGAAGGACTTATACCCAGATCCACAAAATCCTTTTCTAAAAATTTATAATAACCGGTGATCGCGATCATTGCCGCATTATCAGTACAATATTCAAATGCAGGGATAAATATTTTCCAGTTTTCTTTTTCTCCCAGGCTGGCGAATGCTCTTCGTAAATCACTGTTTGCACTAACCCCACCTGCCAAACAAATATCTGTAATACCTGTTTCTGTTGATGCTTTTTTTAATTTATTGAGTAAAATACTTATGATCCTGTCCTGTACCGACGCACAAATATCATTAAGGTTCTCCATTATAAATTTTTGACGTGTTGGTTCATCAGCCAAAAATTCTTCTTTAAATAAATTACTGGTACCGGCATTTTTTAAAAAATAAAGTATGGAAGTTTTTAAGCCCGAAAAACTGAAATTCAATCCGGGTACGTGCGGTTCGGGAAATTTAAAACGTTTTGCATTTCCGCCGGCTGCATATTTATCTACCAGTGGACCGCCGGGATAGGGAAGGCCCAGCATTTTTGCTGTTTTATCAAAAGCTTCACCGGCAGCATCATCCATAGTTTCGCCAATTACACTTAAATGCAGTGGAGAATTACAGCGCACAATTTGTGTGTGTCCGCCACTAACGGTTAAACATAAAAAAGGGAATGATGGTTTTTTATCCGGGATCAAATTAGCCAGTACATGCGCCTGCATGTGATGAACAGCAATGAGCGGTTTATTTAATGCCAGTGAAAGTGATTTGGCAAACTGCGTGCCCACCAGGAGAGACCCTATTAAACCCGGAGCCTGGGTAAAAGCGATCGCATTTAAGTCCTGTAACCGGCAATTGGCAATTTGTAAAGCACTGTCTACAACCGGCACTATATGCTGCATATGGGCCCTGCTGGCCAGTTCGGGTACTACACCACCATACTGTTCATGTACAGTCTGATTGGCTATACTGTTGGATAAAATTTTACCATCAACACAAACAGCGGCTGAGGTTTCATCGCAGGAAGATTCTATGGCGAGGATCGTTATGATGAGTTATGAATTATGAGTTATGAGTTATGATGAGTTATGAGTTATGAGTTATGAGTTATGAGTTATGAGTTATGAGTTATGAGTTATGAGTTATGAGTTATGAGTTATGAAAAATAATGGGGATGTAAAAATAATGTATAATTATTTTGATCGTATCGCCGCCACCGGATCCATTTTTGCCGCCTGGGATGCAGGTATGATACCGGCCAGGATACCAACGGCCAAACAAATAATTATGGTTGTTATCAGCATGGGGATAGAAATAAAAACCGGGAAATCTAAGGGTCCGGATAAAATAAGGGTGAGTATATACACAAAGAATAATCCAAATGCACCACCCAATATACAAAGTACAGTAGCTTCCATTAAAAATTCAAAAAGGATACTGCCTTTTTTAGCACCAAGTGCTTTCTTTAATCCAATAACATTGGTTCTTTCCCTTACCGTTACAAACATAATATTAGCGATACCAAACATGCCTACAATTAAACTGATACCCCCGATTATAGCGCCTACAATATTTACTGTAGCAAAAAATCCTGTAATTGCTTTACTGAAAGCTTCCACACTGTTCAAAGAAAAATTATCTTCCTGTGTTGGGCTTAATCGCCTTATCTGTCGCATGATACCTTTTAATTCATCGCTTAAAGCAGCCGGTGATACCCCATCTTTTCCTTTGGCAATTAAAATGGGGTTTGAGTTTTTTTCATCAAACAGCTGTTTACAGAATTTGTAAGGCAGCATGATACAGTTATCATAATCCCAACCGATCATATTCTTACCTTCTTTTTTAATAACACCAACAATGATGGCCTTTTTACCCTTTATATCAATATGTTTTCCAATAGCCCTTTCTGTATTGCCAAACAAAACTTCGGCATTGGTAAAACCAATTAAACAAACATTACTGCCGGCATCAAATTCACTGGCAGAAAAAAACCGGCCCTGGTCAAATCCCAGGGGTTGAATTGTCATTTGGGATTCAATAATGCCATATACACTTACATTCTCAAGCATATCATCCCTATAAGAAATACTGCCGCCGGTTTGTAATAAAAAAGAAATGTCATCCAGTAAAAGGGCACGTTCTTTAACCATTTCCGCTTCTTCATATTTGGCTACGGGCCTGGCTCTGTACTTCCACCAGGGTTTGTCGGGGCCGCCGCCATATTCCCATTTGTCAATATAAATGGTATTACTGCCCAGGCTGTTAACTTCATTTTGAATATTGCGTTCGAGGCTGTTAACTGTTGCCAACACACCAATGATACAGAAGATACCAAAGGCAACACCGGTAAGGCTGAGTGCTGTACGCAGTTTGTTTACCCTTAGTTCCTGAAAGGTTAACCGTAATGAGTTGCGAATGATGTTAAGCGATTTACGCATGGCTCAAAATTACGTGAAGCAAATTGATTTATGCGGTAAAATGTATGAGTGGAGCCCCATCCTATCCTTCCCCCAAGTGGAAGGGAAATCAGGAAGATTGTAGCGAAGAATAAAATTTGTTATTTTTTGGGAACAATCATTTGTTTTTCATGACGTCATCGTTGCCTCGCCCGGTTCAAAGACATGCCATTGGGGAACTTTTATTAAAGCGTATGAGCAGCATTTAGTTTACTTTTTTTTGTGTTTCAAACCTTACCTTTGCGGCTCAATTTTTTCCAATAAGAAGTGCAATTCGTGCCATTCGTGTAATTCGTGGCAAAGAAATATGAAGTACATCAACGAAATAAATAAACGCAAAACATTTGCCATCATCTCTCACCCCGATGCCGGTAAAACCACACTTACTGAAAAGTTCCTGTTATTTGGAGGAGCCATACAAACTGCCGGTGCTGTAAAAAGCAACAAGATCAAAAAACATGCTACCAGCGATTTTATGGAGATAGAGCGCCAGCGTGGTATCAGTGTGGCAACCAGTGTAATGACTTTTGAGTATGACGGGCACCTCATTAATTTACTGGATACCCCCGGTCACAAAGATTTTGCGGAAGATACATTCAGAACATTAACTGCCGTTGACAGCGTTGTGCTGGTAATTGACAGTGTGAACGGGGTAGAAGCGCAAACCAGGCGGTTGATGGAAGTTATTGCGATGCGAAATACCCCGGTAATTGTTTTTATCAATAAGATGGACAGGGATGGTAAAAACCGCTTTGATCTTTTGGAAGAAATTGAAAATGAACTGAAGATCGGGTTGCATCCCATGACCATACCGGTCAACAGCGGTAAAGATTTTAAAGGAGTATATGACCTGCATAAAAAAAGCCTGGTACTGTTTACCGCCGGCACCAAAGCAAATGATGAAGATGTGGTTGAAATAAAAGACCTGGATGATGAATTACTGATAAAAAAAATAGGGGAGCAGGATGCCCGTATTTTAAGGGAAGACGTGGAATTGATTGATGGTGTTTATGGGGCATTAAACCCGGATGACTACCTGAGCGGTAAAACGGCTCCTGTATTTTTTGGAAGTGCAGTTAATAATTTTGGCGTTAAAGAAATGCTGGATACTTTTATCCGTATTGCGCCAACACCAAGGCCACGGCACACAACTACAAGGGATATTAACCCGGAAGAAGATAAATTCAGCGGTTTTATTTTTAAGATACATGCCAACCTTGATCCCAAGCACCGCGACAGGATCGCATTTTTAAGGGTTTGCAGCGGCAGGTTTGAACGCAATACTTATTATCATCATGTGCGTATGGATAAGGAACTGCGGTTCAATAATCCCTACAGTTTTTTGGCCCGCCAGAAAGAAGTGATTGAAGATGCTTATCCCGGCGATGTGGTTGGTTTATTTGACACGGGTAATTTTAAGATAGGCGATACGATGACAGAAGGCGAAGATTTTTTCTTTACCGGTATTCCCAGCTTTTCGCCGGAGATATTTAAAGAAGTGCTGAACAAAGACCCCCTGAAAACAAAACAACTGGAGAAAGGTTTGTTACAGCTTACTGATGAAGGGGTGGCCCAGCTTTTCACACAGTTTGGCGGCAATAAAAAAATTATTGGTTGTGTGGGCGAGTTGCAGTTTGAAGTGATACAATACCGCCTGTTGCAGGAATACGGCGCATCGGTACAGATGAATAACCTGCCCTTTTATAAAGCATGCTGGCTAACCGGTAAGGACCCAAAAAAACTTGACGATTTTACCAGGTACAAGCAGGCTAATATCGGCCAGGATAAGGACGGGCATTTGGTTTACCTGGCACAGAGCGAATGGTTTTTAAATACAGAGATACAGAACAATCCGGATATAGAATTTCATTTTACCAGTGAGATACATAAGTAAGAATAATAATTGCTAAATTTATGCAATGAAAAATTTCAAACTGGACAAAACTGTTCTTAAGGCGCAAAGTTTTGAGGAAGCAGATAAAAACAACCTCTTTGATAAAGATGTATCTCTTGCTGACCGTCTTAAAATGGCTTTTCATCTAACCTGCAAAATTCATGGAATAAAAGAAGGTGATTCTTTAAAAATTGACAGGACCATATTTTCTACCCGAAAATTTTAATCATGTCAGATATCTTCGAATCAGATTTTAGTGATTTCATTTCTGCATTAAATGTTTCTGGTACAGAATATATTGTTGTAGGTGGCTATGCTGTAATATTGCATGGATATTACCGTACAACTCAAGACCTGGATATATGGGTAAATAAGACACCGGAAAATCATGTGAAATTAAGTAAAGCCTTTGCCATTTTTGGAATGCCAATCTTTGATATGACCATGGAAAATTTTATGAGTGAGCGCTTTGACGTTTTTTCAATTGGTAGGAAACCACTGCAAATAGACATAATTACTAAATTAAAAGGTCTTGAATTTAATGAGGCAATTCAGTATGTAGTTCATAAAGAGATTGAAGGTTTAAAGGTCAATTATCTGGGTCTTACTGATTTGTTAACAGCAAAAAAAGCATCAGGCCGATACAAAGACCTGGATGATATTGAAAAACTAAGTCAATAAAAAATTATTCCCTTAATTTAAAGGATACCACACCATTACTCGTTTTACTGCTGCTTACATTCAGCTCATATCTTTTTGCACCATCATAGATCACCATCAATGCCGTATTAGGTGGAATGCTGCCCAGGTTTTCGGCATACATGATAAGTTCATTGCGGCTATTGCCCCCGGCTATTTTAATAAAAAAGGTAACAGGCTTTTCTGTGAGCCGTTGATGTGTGGTAAGAATTTTGTCATTGAATATCAGGGTAATGCTGTCGCCGTCAATTTGACCATTATCATATAAAGTAACAGCAATGGAATCCTGGTCAACTGTAATTTCTTTAACCAGGTCATTGTTTCTTTTTTCCAATGGAGCTTCTGTTAACAACACGGCTTTTGGCGGTTCGGGCTTTTTAATTTCTGACGAATCCCTGCAAAGTGCTACAATCTCCTCAGGCTTAAGTGCCCTGTTATAGATCCTGATCTCATCCAGGTCGCCATGCAACCAGTACGGAAACATAGTATCATCTGATTTTCCAAAAAAAAGATCTTCAGTATTGGTGAAAGTTTCGGGAAACGGAACCGCATATTTTAGCTGGCAATCAACATAAAGTTTTGCTGTTATGCCATCATTGGTATAGGCAACATGATACCACTGGTCTTTATTAATAAAATCTTTATAGGGCGTTAATACCGTTCCCGTTCCCCTGAAATTCTGGTGCAGGGTATCACAAACAGTGCCGCTGCAACCCGTGCCTGCAGAGTATAAGGCATCATCAAACTGTATGGCATAATTACCGGGGTTATAATTTCCGCCTCCTTTACTGATCAGCTGGCTGGCATGGCAGATACCATAATAAAAACCTGTTGGCCTAACCCAAACAGATAAAGTGATCTGGTTCCCGAAATTTAAAGAAGGGTTGTTTGTTATACGCATGTATTGATACACACCATTAAAATGGTATGCGCTGTTTGGATTACCAAACCTGCCGGCAGTAATTGTTGCATTATTAAAAACGGGATGCTTGTTATTACCACTTTCATCATTGGCATTACCATTAAAGGGATAGTAAGCCTGTAAACCTTTATCCGGGTTTACCTGGGCCATAGTAACATTAGTTAAGCATAAAAGAAAGTAAAATAATCTTTTCATGAAAATGTATAAAAGTATGCTTAAATGCCCGTGTAATTAAACGGAGTAATAGTTTTTAATTCTTTTTTTACCGAAGCAGCAACTTTTAATGAAGAAATGAATTGATGAATTGTTTTTTTATCAATTGCAGATTTTCCTCTTGTCAGTTCTTTCAAAACTTCATAAGGTTTTGGATAATTCTCCCTGCGTAAAATGGTTTGAATGGCTTCGGCAACCACGGCCCAGTTATTTTCCAGGTCGGCTTTTAGTTTAGATTCATTTAAAACAAGTTTGCCAATGCCCTTTTCAGTTGATCTTATGGCCAGGAGGGTATGGGCAATAGGTACGCCTATATTTCTTAAAACGGTGGAGTCTGTAAGGTCCCTTTGTAAACGGGAGATGGGTAATTTGGCTGAAAAGTATTCCAGCAAAGCATTTGCAATGCCCAGGTTACCTTCTGCATTTTCAAAATCGATGGGGTTAACTTTATGTGGCATTGCGCTGCTGCCGATCTCTCCTTTTTTGGTTAACTGTTTAAAATAATCCATGCTGATATAGGCCCACATATCCCTGCAAAAATCAATGATGATTGTATTGATCCGTTTTATGGCATCAAAATGAGCAGCCAATGTATCATAATGTTCTATCTGAGTTGTGTATTGCTGTCTTTGTAATCCCAGTTTATTTTCCACAAAATCATTGGCAAATTTTGCCCAGTTATATTTTGGATAGGCAACATGGTGGGCATTAAAATTTCCGGTTGCGCCGCCAAACTTTGCGGTAAATGGAATGTAACTGAATAATTGAATCTGGTTTTCGAGCCGCTCTACAAATACCATCATTTCCTTTCCCAGTCTTGTTGGGCTTGCAGGTTGCCCATGTGTACGTGCCAGCATGGCTATATCTTTCCAGGCAATGGCCATTTTACCGATGGTATGTTGCAGGTTGATAATGGCAGGCAGGTATTCCAGTTCAATACTGTTTTTCCAAAGCAGCGGAATGGCTGTATTGTTTATATCCTGCGAGGTTAATCCAAAATGAACCCATTCTTTTATCCCGCCTTGGCGGGAGCATTTATCCAATGCAGTCTTAATAAAATATTCCACCGCTTTTACATCATGGTTGGTAATGGCTTCGGTTTTTTTAATTTCAACAGCATCTTCAACCGAAAAATCAGTTACCATTTTTTGTAAATGCAGTTTTGTTTTGCTGTCCACTTTAAAAAATTTCTTTTCGGCCAAAAACAAGAAATATTCCACTTCTACCAGCACCCGGTATTTTATCAGGGCATATTCACTAAAATATTCATCCAGGTACTGTAGCTGATTGCGGTAACGTCCGTCAATGGGTGATATGGCAGTAAGTTGATTTAAATCCATGATGTTGCTGTAAATTTGCCGCAAAAATACATTAATTGACACAGAAGATAAGGGTAGGCGCCGTTAGTTATCTAAATACCAAGCCACTGATTTATGGATTTGAGCAGGGCAAAATGAAAGATGAGGTTGAACTGATCATAGATTATCCTGCAAATATTGCTGCATTTTTAATAAGCGATCAGATCGATATCGGTCTGGTGCCCATTGTAATAATCCCTGAGCTTAAAGAATATCACCTGATTTCTGATTACTGTATCGGCTGCGATGGAGAAGTGGCCAGTGTTTGTTTATTCAGTGATGTTCCCCTCGACGAGGTAAAATCTGTTTTACTGGATTACCAAAGCAGGACATCGGTTGAACTATTAAAGATCCTGTTAAAAGAATATTGGAAAATTTCACCGAAGCTAATTACAGGTACCCATAATTTTGAAAACAACATTAAGGGCAAAACTGCAGGGTTGGTTATTGGCGACAGGGCTTTTACGCAAAGGCATAAAAGTAAATACATGTACGATTTAGGCCTTGCCTGGAAAGGGCTCACTGGCCTGCCTTTTGTTTATGCAGCCTGGGTCAGCAATAAAAAATTGCCTGAAAATTTTATTACAGCATTTAATGTTGCAAATGCAGCAGGGTTGGATGATCTGTATACGGTGATTCAGCAAAATCCATTTCCTGAATTTGATTTAAACACTTATTATACCGATTATATTAGATTCAAACTAAATGCTGACATGCATAAAGCGATGGATTTATTTTTAAGTAAATTAAACCGGAATCCGGAACCCATCCTGTAAACCCTGAACCAGTTTGCTTCTTCTTTCCCTGTCAAACCTCAGGTAATAAAATATTCTGGTAAGAAGGGTAAAACAAATGGCAAAATATTTAACCACCCCTTTTAAATTTTTACGGATAAAATATATTTTGTTACGGTTGGAATAATAAATATAAAAAGTTGGATTGGAACCCGTGGATGAGGACACTTTATGTAAAACAGTAAGCGCCGGTTCGTAATACATTTTATAACCGTAATTACATGCCCTGAAAACAAAATCAGTATCATCGTAATAGGCAAAATACTTTGCATCCATAAACCCGATGTTTTTAAAAACACTGCTTTCAATCATCATAAAACAGGTGGGTGCATAGGTAATGTATTGGGCAACATTATATTCCGGTGCATCGGCTTTTCCATCACCATAATGAATGCCCAGGGCACGCCACTTATTCATAGTACCGCCAGCCATCCAGAGTTTACGGGTATCGTAATAAAATATTTTCGGGATAATAATTTTTTCACCTTTTTCGCAAAGCGCCAGCATATTGCTGAAAACAAAATCCTGTTCCAGTTCTATATCGTTATTCAGTAAAATAATATGGCTGCAATCATCTGTCAATGCCTGCCTGATACCAATATTATTACCTTCGGCCACACCAATATTCTCCGTATTTTTTATATGCCTGTATTGCGTAATTATATTTTCAGCAAGGCAGCCTTCAATAATTTTATCTGACGGCGGGGCAGGGGAGTTATCAACAAGGTACAGGATATAGTCTTTGTGGGTTTGCTTTGCAATGCTTTTAAAAAAATCAGGCAGTACATCATCACTTTTAAAAAGAACTGTAACTAATCCTATCCTGGCCATAATATTTATTTCAATAAACCTTTTGATTTCATTTCGTTAATGGAGTCTTCATATTTACTTTGCTGAATTTCCTGGCTGTTTACCCAATCTGTAAATTTTTTTAATCCTGTTTTAAAATCATATTCGGTTTTAAAATCAAGAAGGGTTTCAATTTTTCCCGTATCAGCATAATTATGCCGGATATCACCCAACCTGTAATTGCCTGACACTTGAACAGGAACTGCTGACTTATAATATTTAACCAGCAGGCCTGCAACCTCTGATACCGTAATTGCCATTCCTGTTCCTACATTAAAAATTTCACCATTTGCTTCTTCTTTTTCAATACCCAAACAGGTTGCTCTTACCACGTCATCAATATAAACAAAGTCCCGGCTTTCTTTGCCATCTTCAAAAATATTAATGGATTTATTATTTTTTATTAAAGTAGAAAAAATCGAAAGTATGCCGGTGTAAGGATTGCTTAATGATTGCCCGGGCCCATAAACATTCTGATACCTGAAAGCTACAGGCGCAATACCAAGTGAAGGACAAACCGTCATCACCATTTGCTCCTGGTTATATTTGGTAATACCATAAACAGAAGAAGGATGTATTTTAGACTGTTCATCCGTTGCTGCCAATTGTAATGGTTCATCAATACCCGGATAAGTAACTTCAAAATTTCCGGCATCCATATCTGCTGACAAGCGATGATTGGGATAAACCGTTTCCTGTTTAGTGGTTACATATTTTCCTTCGCCATAAATTGACCTTGATGAAGCGATTAAAACCTTATTAACTTTTGTTTTATTGTTGGCTAAAATATCCAGCATAATTGCTGTGCCACCAACATTTACATCTGTGTATTTTTTGATCTGGTACATGGACTGGCCGGTGCCTGTTTCAGCAGCAAAATGAACAATCGTTTCATTATCTCCAATAGCTTTTTGCCAATCTTCTACTTCGGTAACACTGCCTTTAATAAAATGTACTTTATCTTTTATTGAATTATATAACGGAGAACTGATCCCGGGATCTGCCCCATGTATCTGTTCTGATAAATTATCCAAAACGGTTACTTCATATCCTTTTTTTAAAAGATACAGGGCAAGGTTTGAGCCTATGAATCCGGCACCGCCTGTTATTAAAATCTTACTCATGTTACTTTGTATCAAATAAATTGTCCTTCCTTATCCGTTTTTTGCCATTGTTTGGTTTCAAAATTATAACGCCTGATAATTATTGCCGGTGATCCGATTGCAACACAGTAATCCGGGATGTCTTTATTTACAATAGAATTGGCACCAATAACACTGTTCCTGCCAACTCTTGCCCCAATTACACAAACATTTTCGCCCAGCCATGCACCATCACCAATGATCACCTGGTTAGTTTGTTTTATGGGTTGATCAATAACGGGCATTTCGATATTTTCATAGCTGTGCAGGTTGTCGCTGATATAAACCTTATCAGCCATCAACACTTTTTTCCCGATCTCAATTTTTGAAGTAGCGTAAATGTGGCTGAATCTACCGATATAAGTTCCATCGCCAATGATTAGTTTTGCATCAGCATCACCGGTAAGGGGTTCGCATGCCAGCCAGCCTTTATCATTGATGTAAACTTTGGAACCGATAAATATTCGTTTTGCACCTGTTAGTGTTGGATTAATAAGTTTAGAACTGCTGCCAATACTTCCCAGACATGCTTTATAAAAAGGAGATTTAAAAACGTAATAAAAAAGCAGTTCTATTTTTTTCAGCATGAAACGTCCTTTTTAAAGTGATCGATCTATTTTATTCTTTTTAAATATCCACCGCCGAGTGCTTCGGTAATTAAAAGTTTATTGGTAATGCTTTCGTCTTTTACAAAATCAGTTGTTGTTTTTAAAAAGGCTTCCATAGCGGTATAAGGGTTATTACCAACATCCCATGGCCTGTCGGTTACATAACCTTTTGGAAAAAATTCAACGAAAGTATCGGGTAATAAAATATAGGAATCCAGACTTACCAATGGTGTGTAAAGTTCCAGTTCCCTGAATACATGCTCATGTGAATGATTAGAATCCAATACTACCATTACTTTCTTAAAGCCTTTTGCATAATCAGCTATTTGTTTTACAATATATTCATCAATGGAAGAGCCTTCCAGCATAGTAATATTTTTAATCATCGGATGTTTTTCAATTTCATCACGGTTATGTTGTCTGATATCGATATCAACTGCAATTACTTTTCCGTTATTTCCCAAAAGCTCCATCATGGAACTGGAGAAAATGATAGAGCCGCCATGTGCAATACCGGTTTCAATGATCAGGTCCGGTTTTACATCCCAGATCAGTTCCTGCATAATGGCTATGTCCTGTGGATATTTAATGATAGGCCTGCCCATCCAGGTAAAATTATAAGTATACTTATACTTATCAGCAAGTAACATCCACTCCACGGATTTCTGTTTTAAAATTTTGTCTTCTGCCATTTGAGCCATTGCATCTGCCCTTTCCTTTTTAAACGATTCTACTGGGTTCATCTTATCTGGTTTGTAAATAATTAATTATTTCTTTTATGCCTGTTTTTAAATTATTATTTTCATTTTCAATAAATCCGATCTTCTGCAATTTCTCAATGGATACCTTAAATAAATTGGTTACCTCAGGTGTAATGCCTTCTACTTTAATCTCTACCTGCTTATTCAATTGTTCACTAAATGCATCCCGAACCATATTTGCCACTTCCAACATAGTCTTTTGAACAGCAGAACCTGCATTGTATACCTCAAAATTATCCATATTATCCATACAAATGGCATTAACAGCCAAAGCAAGATTTTTAGCGTGAATAAAATTCCGCATTTGCAGCCCGGATGATTTTAAAGTGATGGTTCCGTTTTCCATAGCTTCTTTGCAAAAACATCCCGGAATTAAATTCCACCGTTTAAAGGAATCAGTCAGAATATCGCCGTAAACATTGCTGGGTCTTACTATTGCACATTTTATGTTGTACTGTCTGTGATACTGTTCGGCGTACATTTCGGCGAAAAGGTGATTTAAGCCATAATCATTTTGGAAATATAAAGGCGACGTTTCATAAATGTCTCCTGTTAATTCAGTACCATATACCTGTAATGTTGAAAAAACAATGCACTTTGGAATTTGGTTCCTGATAGCAAAATCAAGTATGTTTTTAGTGCCAATGGCTGAGAGTTCAATTCCTTTGATACTGTTTCTTGAGATAATATCATTGGCTGTAGCAACATGAATAACCACATCGGCAGTAACAGATAAATTCTGTAACTGTTCTGTATTTAAGACATCCAGTTCAATCAGTCGGGTATTCGTCAATAAACTTTTTGTAGAATCGTGTAAATGTCTTGATGTAGCAATTACAGAATGACCTGACAATAAAAAATGGTTGGCAATATGAGAGCCTATAAACCCATTTGCACCTGTAATTAAAACTATCATAGCTATATACCTTTTCTTATTTTACAATTAATCCCTGCCCGGTTGGTAAGGAAAGAATTTTGATGTTTTTCTGTTTTGCCCATTTGTTATGTGCATCATACTGCAGGTTATAAGTTACATAGGCATGATCATCCAATACGATCATTCCGCCCACGCTCAACTTATCCCAAAAATAATCCAATGCTGCTATTTCAGGTACCAGGTTGTTCATATCAACAGACAGGAAAGCAACTTTTTCACTGTATACCTGAGTTAAGGTACCGGGTACAGATCCTTTTATAATTTTTACATTCGGCACTGTTGAAAATGTATTTTTCACCTGTTCAAAACAATCAGTGTAGGCATCCTGAAAATATTCCTTTTTGCCGGCTGCTTTTTCAGCAGCGGTTAACAATGATTCATCAAGGCCTTCAAAAGTATCAAGTAAATAAAAGGTTTTATTGATATTTTTAAAACCGATGTATTCGCAAATGGCTTTTGCAAAACCGCCTTTATTGGTGCCGCATTCAACAAAATCCCCTTCTATATTTTTGCAATGACTTGCTGCCCATAAAATGGTATGTACACGCCAGTGAATGCTGGCCCAGGAACCCGTTGCAGCACCGGCCTTTTCAGCATTTATGAAATCAGGTTCCAGCATAAACCCTGTATTATGTACTGTAGTTAACCCGTCCTGGTTGTAAGAAACCTTAGGCTTGGGGGGTGCATTTAATACTTTCTTGATCTTATGGACGATATTCAATGGGTTTATTTTTAAATTTATTAAGGAACGACCTGACAGGCTTTTTGATCAATGTATAATACAAAATATAATCTTCATTAAAAATAAGGGCGGCGAAATTTGAAAAAAACAGCCCTGTCTTTTTAAAAAAAGAGAGATGCTTAAACCTGAATTGGTATGTAAGGTATCTGAATATATAGGCATCCAGAAAATAAAACCTGTTTTTTATGTTGAATGCTTTTCTGATATCAGCATTGCTTTTTGAAGTTCCTCCTAAAAAATAATGAAAAGCCGGTGATCCATTGATCAGCAAAAATTTCCCTTTAGTGATCAGCTCATACAAAAAAAGATGTTCGCCACCCCAGCTGTTATCAAAAGTTACATTTTTTACTTTGGCTGTTCTGTATAAGCCGCAAAGAAAAAATTTGTTCTGCATGGGGCTTTTTATAAAATTGAAACATCTGTTGAAAAGATTTGACTGTAAAAAACTTCTATTTAGTTTGCAGGATTTAAATTTGCCGGCATCATCAAATATGTCCATGGTTGTCATCGATATGCAAACATCATCATTTGCTTCCATTGCCTGTGCACAAACTTCAATAAAAACGGGAGACCATTGGTCATCATCTGCTGCCCACATGAAATATTTACCTCCTGCATTATCTAACAGGTACTGAAAATTAGGAACCAGGCTCAGGTTTTTTTCCTGAACAATAAATGTAACCCTGTTGTCAAGTGCGGCGTATTTTTTTAATACCTGTAAAACATCGGGATTCGTTGAGCAGTTATCCGAAACAATGATGGCAAGATTTTTATAGGTTTGATTGATAATACTCACAAGTGTTCTCTCCAGGCCTTCGGGCCTGTTGTAGGTTGGGATCCCAACTGTAACTAATGGAGAAGATGTCTGCATTATTTAATTATTACTGCTTTAAAATCTGCATCAACTAAAAGGATCTTCTGGTCTTTATCAGAAACTAATGAAACCGGTAGTGGCCAGTTGATATTTACTGAAGGGTCATCATATTTAACCCCGGCTTCGCTTTCTTTGTTATAAAATGCCGAAACCATATAAGTTATCTCAGAATAATCTGTGAGTGATTGAAACCCATGTGCAAAACCTGCAGGCACATACATCATCTTTTTGTTTGTTGCAGATAACTCAGCACCGTACCATTGTAAAAAAGTGCGGGAGCCTTTGCGTACATCTACAATAACATCAAAAATAGAACCCTGTACACACTTAACCAGTTTTACTTCACAAAACGGGCTGTGTTGAAAATGCATACCCCTGATAACTCCTTTGCCATTTGTGCCCGAATGATTTGCCTGAACAAAATGCTGAACCAGGTTTTGTTCTGCAAATTCCCGTTCACAAAATGTGCGTGTAAAAAAACCACGGTTATCCTGGTTAGGTTGCACATCAATGGTAAATGCACCTTGTAAGGGAAGTGGGTTAAATATCATGTCGGAGAATTTAAAATTTTGATGGTAAGAATTTTGAGTCGTCTTTTGGTAATATTAATTTAGGACTCAGGTCATATACAATTCGGAAAAGATCATTTTCAATTAAACTGTGTGTAGGAACAGCCAGCATATTAAAACCATGATGGGGTGGCGTTTCACAATAAGTTCTGTTTAAAGGCAATAACTCAATCGGCATCTCACCCGTATCAATATTTTGATGAAATTCCCTTACAGCAAAAACTTCGTAACCCATTTCTTTCATCAATATTGCAGATCGGGAATTCTCTAATCCATTGCTCCAATCATCATATAAACTGTGTGTTTCAAAAACAACAACGGGTTTATTCCGTTTAAGCATTTCAACTGCACCTTCTAAAACTTTAATTTCACTTCCTTCAACATCAATCATCAGCAGATCAACTTTGCCAATATTATTTTGTGCAGTATAATCATCAATGGTAATGGTATATAAAACATTGCCGATTGAATTACCTGCGTCAACCGTGCTGGCCAAAGCATCTTCGCCTTCAAAAACCAATTGCTCATTACTCTTATTCCACAGGGCAAGATTATTGATGAGGATATTATCCAGGTTATTGAGTTTTGCATTTTCAATAATAAGGTCAGAATTATTTTTGTTTGGCTCAAACGTGTGACAAATGCCGGTTTTTTTTATATTATTGGCCACAGGTATTGCCTGGTCACCAAAATAAGCACCGGCAATAATTACATTTTGTGCATTACCGGAAAAGTGCAACAACAGTTTTGTTGTCTGGGGTTCCCACACATGATCAGGCACTGCAGGATTACATAATAAGAACTCTCTGGCAATTTTGGAGTTGTAAACAAAATTAATGCTTAAGCCATTTTGCAATTTTTTTGAAAAAGCCATACCCATAAATAATTCGTCGGCCAGCGGGCCAGAAACTGTATCCCTTACATTTACCTGGGGATGACCTGCTTTCTTTTCAAACTCAACCAACGCTTCAATAAAACTTTCGCGGTATGCCCGATTGTTTTTTAAAGTTTCTTTTATAGAATCCAATTTTGTCATTTCAATTAGTTAATACTAAGTTCCTGATCAATAATTTTACAGTCAATTAATTTTTGAATGGTTTTTAACCGAATGAGGTCCGACTGCCGGAAATTGATATCATTAAAGTCAATACCCTGCAAGCCGATTTTTAAATCTTCAACTGCATTTTGTAAACTCAGCAGAGGTTGATGAGCAGGAGCAAGTTTTTCGAAAAGATCAAAACTTACTTTATACGACCGCTTATCGGGTAGCGCATTTTCATTGATACTTACAGTTATCCCTGTAAACAATTGTTGTACTGCTGCCGCCAGTTCTTTCACCTGGAAATTCCAGTTATTACTGCCCGTATTAATTATTAAAAAATTGCCGCCTGCTGTTCTTTGTATAGCCCAATCCATTGCTCTTGCCATATCTTTTACATGAATTAACGGTCGCCAGGGTGTTCCATCGCTCAGGATCGTGATTTTTTTATCGGCAATGGCACTGGCAACAAAATCATTTAAAACAAGGTCAAGTCTTAACCTGTCGCTGTAACCACAGGCTGTTGCAAAACGTAAACAGGTAATTTGAAAAGTACTATCTGCCAGAGGTTTCAGCCCTTCTTCTGCAAACACTTTAGATTTTGCATAAGCGGTTAATGGATTAACATCAGATATTTCGGTACGTGGAGCACTGTCGGCAAAGCCATAAACACTGCAGCTGCTGGCAAATACAAAATGTTTTATGCCTTTGGTTTTTGCTTTTTGAGCAATACGAACAGCCGATCTAAAATTGATATCAAGCGTAGGTGTTTCAAAAGCGTTACCCATCGGATCGTTTGAAATTGCGGCTAAATAAATTACCGCATCAAACCCTTCGAGAACCTGCTCATCAAAAGTTCTGACATCTCCATAATACTGTACATTAAACAATGTATCTCCTGCAATACCATTGAAAGTACTGTTCTGAATAAAATACCCAATATCGAAGCCGCCCAAAAAAGAATCAGGATAAGCTGATCTGAAATGTTTGGCAACCATTGGTCCAATGTATCCGAGGTTTCCTATAATTAATACCTTCATGTTATTTATTTCCAGATTTTCCATGGCGCATTACCGCTTTCCCATAATTCATTTAATTCGATTTTATCCCTCAATGCATCCATGCATTTCCAAAAGCCTTTGTGTTTAAATGCGATCAGTTGTTTATCAGCAGTTATTTTTTCCAGGGGCTCATCTTCCCACATTATATTGCTCATATCCTGTTGCAGATAATTGAAAACATCGGCTTTCAATACAAAAAAACCTCCGTTTATCCACTGTGCATCTGCTTTTGATTTTTCCCTGAAAGAATTTACCTGGCCATCAGCAGCCAGGTCCATACCACCAAACCTTGCATCAGGCTGTACTGCTGTTACCGTAGCAACCTTATTGTTTTTTTTATGAAATGCAACAAGTTCTGCAATGTTCACATCACTTAACCCATCTCCATAAGTTAACAGAAAATCTGCGGTTCCAACATATTTTTTAACCTGTTTTAACCTGCCTGCTGTTTTAGTATTCATTCCGGTTTCCACTAATGTAACTTTAAAAGATTCAGATCTTGTACCATGAATTTCCATTTTATTGTCAGCTAGATCAATCGTTATATCTGAATTATGCAGAAAAAAATTCATAAAATACTCTTTGATCACATATCCTTTATAACCCAGGCAGATCACAAAATCATTAAACCCATGCTGACTGTACATTTTCATGATATGCCATAGAATGGGTTTACCACCAATTTCCACCATCGGTTTAGGCCTGGTATCTGTTTCTTCAGAAATGCGGGTTCCTAATCCCCCGGCAAAAATTACTACTTTCATACAGTTGCTTTTTACAAAGTGTAAAAATAAATGATTTAGCTGTTTAAACAGTTAAATCAATCACGAACAATGGCAGGAAAGTTTTTAAGAATTCTGATGCAAGTATTTTAGAGAATGGCCTTTTTTGCCAGTATCGCAATATTACCCCAGTAAAAGTGATCAAAATATTGTTGAGGGATGGTTTCATGGGTATTCAATGTTACAATCTGACGGGTAAATGTTTCCCAATCCCAGTCTTCAATAATTTTCATTTTATTACCCGTTATTTCCGGTGGAATACCCTGGGCGCCACTGACGCTGCTGATAACAGAGAGGTTGTAACCCAATGCTTCAACCACTTTTGTTTTGATACCTCCGCCATCAATCACCGGGTTGATAAAAATATCAGCTCCTTTAAAGTAAAGGTTGATATCGCTTACAAAGCCGGCGTAAATAATATTTTTCTCTTTGTAACTGATCAGGCCATAATATTCAGCGGGCAGCTTGTTTCCGCAAATGATGATCTTGTATTTAAAATCCGGATCATTCAAAAGCAAAGGATTTATTTTTTCAAGGATGATATCGAGGGCATTTAAGTTGGGTTTATAACCCAGTGTGCCGTTAAAAAGTAAAATTTTATCCGATTCCTTAATTCCATGTGTTTTGCAGATCTTTTCCCTGGCTGATTGTTTATCTGCCAAAGCAGGGGCTTCACTTAATTCAAAGCCATAGGTAATGGTGCTGCATTGTTCAGGATCGAGTTGAAAGTTATTGATCGCATAGTTCCTGTCATGATCATTGATAAAGAAATTTTGACCGGCATTTTTATGTACCAGTTTTTCATAATGCCATAAAATACCCCACCACCAACTGCCCAAAGTTTTAAAACGAAGTGATTCTATATTATGAGAATGAATGATGAGTTTTAACTGATTGCTATCAGGTTTGCAAAACCACTTTAATAAAATGCCCAACCAGCCATAATAAGGATGTTCTATGATCAGGTGTGTAATTTTTTCTTCCCGGATGATACGGCTAAGGGTAAAAAAATAAAACGGATTGATATAGCGGGTAGGGCTGTTGCTTAAAATATTTTTAATGGGGTAGCCTTCAGACAGTAACTGGTTGTTATCTTTAATGGTAACACAACAGAAGTTGGTTAGTTTGCTTAAATAGCGGTTAAAATAAGCAATACCTTTTTGACCGCCCATATCCGGAGGCAAAAATTTGTAAGGAACAAGACTTAATATTTTAACTGCTTTATCCATTATTTTTTGATGGCTGTAATATTTACAAAAGGAGCAAACCAATATCCTTTTGTTCCGAAAACCTTTATCATTCGGTTTAAGAATCCGGTAATTATATTTACAACGGTATATTTATAATTCGTATCCCAAAAACCGGCTGTATATTCAGCTGAAAAACCCGGATCTTGAATTATTACAAAATAATTTTGCCTGGTAAGTAAGTTTTCTGCCCAAACACCTGTTTTACAATCGCAGGTATTGCTGCTCAAAAATTCAACCGGTGCTATGGGTTGTTTTTTAAAATACAGATCAATTGTATTGGTAAAATCTGCAAATGCCCTTCCCCGTGTGAAGTTAACCAACTGATTTAAGTCGGTTGAACTAACGTAAGGTACAAGCTCTTTAATATAATTTGCTCTTTGTTTTTTGTAGATAGTCTTTTCTACTTTATAATGATACCAATAATGTTTTAGCCGCATGGCTACATTATGATAATTGGCCGTAGTGGTAGCATAGCAAACCGTTGTAATACCCGACAGGTAAAGTTTTGTATAGAAATCCCGGAGTTTGTAAATATGTTCCACTACATTTCTGGAGGCAACAATGTCAAAATGAATATTATTTGCTTTGCCATAATCAATTACGGCATCAATATCGCCTGAAATAAAATCATCAATCCTGATATTGAGTTTACCGCAGATTATTTTTGCAAAACCGGCCCATTGCGGAAAATAATCATTGAAAAAAATTTTCTTAAATCCTAATGATCCGGCCAATAAAAAAAGGGTGCCCAATCCGGCTCCATAATCAATAAATGTAATATCGGGTATTGCTTTATTTGTTTTTTTAACGGAGTGGTAAATTATATATGCGCTGCTTTGTACTGAAAAAAACAAACGGTTTCCGCTGTGATGGGTGTTAAAATAATATTTACCAAAATCATCAATAACGGTATTACTGATATCCAGTGACAATAAGTTTTCATACAAATGATTTGCCCTGTCATTTATTAACCGGGCATCATCATCATAAGTTTCAATAAATTTATGTGTCTGATCTTTATGCAAATGGTTTATGCTGCTTTTATATCTTCTGTTGTTTTATTCCTGTTTTTCCAAACCATAAAAAGGCAAAGTAAAACAAGTAAAACAGAAAATATGTATGAGTACCGGGCAATCTGTTCTCCTTTTCTTACAGAAACCGGATCAAAAATAAAGTCAATGGTATGTTTACCTGCAGGTATGGCAAGCCCCCGTAATGCATAATTGGTTTTGCAATAGGTTGTTTTCTTTCCATCAATATATGCATCCCATCCATTTGGGTAATATATTTCACTGAATACAGCAAATTGGTTTGTAGCCGCATTAAACTCATATTTTATCTCATCATTTTTATTCTCTGTTAATTTAATAGTTGCAGATGAATCATAAACAGGCATAAAGGGTACAGCTGATTTAAAACGCTCATCAACAAAGGCAACCTGCAACGGATCAAAATTGTTTAAAGCGTTCATTTCTTCATCGGCATTTTTTACAAACTTAACTTCCTTAACCAGCCAGCAGTTTCCTGAAGCATAAGGATTCAGTACGGCCTGGTTTTGCTTGGGATCTCTTTGATCAGGAACAATGGCATATTTCATATTGAGCATGTTCAACACCGGGAAACTGTCTTTTGCTGATTGGTTCATTGCCCATGACTGGATATTTTTCCCAATCTGTCTTTCAATCAGGTCCTGGTAAAGGCCCAGTTTAGCCGGGCTGTAACCACCAATGGTATTGTGTTTGTAAGAAGCAATCGCATCATTAAAAGAGTTGCCTATGTCAAATACATACCCGTTTCCACCCTGGAAAGCCAAATTTACGATCCTGTAATAACCGGTATCGGTTTTTAGCTGCAGATCGGCACGGGAATCGGTGTAACTGTATTCAAGGTCGGCGGCATCAACAAAATTTTCCTCTTTTAAATACCTTTTGCTTACGCCAAATAGATCTATAATGCAGAAAAGAATCAATGTCGCATAAACAATAGCAGGCTTGATCCAATTTTTTGCATATAAGAACATTACAGCTACCAGCACAAAAATGAATCCTGTTGTGCGCCACATATCACCCAGGTAATATGCCTGGCGGTCAGCTTTTAATGCGTTGAAATAACTCCTTGTAAAATCGCTGCCCTTGCCCTGAAGGGCCTCGTTGATGTATTTGCGCAGATCACCGGTTGAGCTGTTACTAAAATCAGAAAAGAAATAAAAAATCCCTATAACTCCTGTAACAGCTCCGGCTACGGTCAAACATTTTTTAAAAAGCTGCCATAATTTTTCCTTTTCTGTTTTTAAAACAAATTCGTTTAAAAATATCACACCCAACAATGCGGCTGAAAGTTGTGGTATAACCAGCGCCATGGAAGGAGCCCTGAATTTTTTGTAAAAAGGAAGATGATCAAAAAGAAAATAATTAACCGCTTCAAAATTTTTACCCCAGGAAAGTACAATACCAAAAATGGTAATGGCCAAGAGCCACCACCTGTGTTCGCTTTTTGAAAACAAGGCACCGAATAAAAAGAGTAAACAAATAATAGCTCCCAGGTAAACAGTTCCCTGTGTATTCAATAATTCACCCCAATACATAGGCGATTTTTGATAGATCTCCTGTGCCAATCCCTGTGGTAATGCCTGAGCATTTTCCTGTAAAACCTGCAGGGCTTTTGATTCTTCACCAAGCCCTTCTGATGAACTGCCACCAAATGCATTGGGTACCAGCAGGGTCATTGTTTCTGCCTTGCCATAACTCCACATAAAGGCATAATCTTTATCAAGTCCGCCCTTGGTTTCGTTCTTTTTATCTTTTTGAGTTAATTCACTTCTGCCCCCACGCATGGTTTCCTTGCTGAATTCATAAGTAGGCCAGTAAATCAGTGCCATGGTACCCAATATAACTGCTGCTATTGCAATACTGATCGATGCTGAAATGGCCAGGTGTTTTATGGTTTTTTCTTTGATGCATGTAATAATAAAAGGGATGGTCATGAATATGATGATCAATAAAGTGTAATAAACAATTTGCTGGTGAAGCTGGCCCAATAACAGTACACCAGAAACTAATAATAAGGCACTGCCTAACCAGTATTTTTGTTTAAAAATCAATTGTATACCTGCAAGTACTGCAGGCGCATAAGCCATAGATAATAGTTTGGTATCATGTCCACCTGCAATCAACACCGGGTTATAGGAACAATAGGCATAGGCAATGCCCCCAAGTATGCTGATCCAGGGATTAATGCCAATAACAATACAAAGCAGGTAGAAACATAAAGCTGCAATAAATAAGTAAAACACCGGCTTAGGGAATCCAAGGGTTAAAATATCCTGAACATATTCAAGGCGTATATTCATAGGCTCTTTGGGCCCCAATGCGATCTGGTAGGTGGGCATCCCGCTCATCATGCTGTTGGTCCATTTCGGAAAATGGCCATATTTCTCTTTAAACTCAAAAGATTGCTGAGCCATGGCCTTCCACTGGATAACATCATTTTGCTGTACAACTTTGCCCTGCAGGGCGGGTTTGTTTAAAAGTACCGAGAGTAATAAGAAAATAACTACAGCAACCAGATGTGGTAATACCTGTTTGAAATTGATTTGCTTCATATTAAAATTTTGCTACGGCAAAATAATGCTAAAAAAATTAAATAATTGCTGATTACGACTTTTTACCAAATTTTAAAACGAGGGTTGTGTAAAAAAAAAGCCACTTTTAAGGTGGCTTTTTTATGATCATCAATTCATTTTTAATTTCCCATTCCCTGTGAGGCATTCTGCATACTCTCCATTTCGCCTTTCATACTTTTCTTTTTAAACAACGACACATCAATTTTTCCAAACCGATAGTTGAAATTCAGTCGTAAAACCTGGGGGTCTCTCCGGCGCTCGTTATCCTGAACAAAAAACGGAGATTCGGAATGGGTTGCAAATAATTTGGTTCTGAAAATATCATTCATCTGCAGTGAAAGGGAAGCAGCTTTATTTTTGAGGAAATCTTTTTTAATGGCAATATCAATACCAAAGTTAGGCTTTATATATCCCTGTGCACCAATCTGGGTTCCGCCAAACATCATTCCCCCTCTGCCACCTCCGCCACTGCTGCTTGGAGGCAATATTGTTTTTGCCTGGTAATCTCCGGATAATTGTATGGAGAAATTTTTAGGCAGGGTAAAAGTATTGTTTGTTTTTGCAAAATAACTGAATAGAGAGTTACTGACACCTCCCGTTATGGCGCCTGCCTGTAAAGTGGATTGATAAAGATTTAGATTAACGTTAAAGTCCCACCATTTGGTAAACCTGGTCTTCGTTGTTAATTCCAAACCAATATTATAACTTTTATTTGCATTGGCATAAGTACTTACGATCACCGAATCAAGGTTCGGATCCTTGTATTGAAAGTTGGTAATCAGGTTATTGGTATTACGTAAATAAGCTGTCGCTAAAAAACTCGTTATTTTGGTAACCTGGTTCTGGTAAGACAGCTCAGCCAGGTTGGTGAATTCAGGTATCAGATCTGGATTCCCTTTTGAAATGTTTAACGGATCAGAATAATCATATGAAGGGATCAACTGAAAAAAGTTTGGCCTGTTTACCTTACGTGAATAATTTACCTGGATATCCTGTTTATCATCCAGTTTATAGGTTATAAATACACTGGGAAAAAGGCTAAGGGGATATCGGTTTGTAAATTTTTCCCCGGTACTGATCAGTTCTCCCTCATATTTTGAACTTTCAAGCCGTAACCCAATTTGATAGGAAAAGTCATTTATTTTTTGCGAAAAGGTAGTGTATGCCGCATACACCTGATCTGTATACCTGTATTCATTACTAAATGCAGGTAATTTAATAAATTGCCCGCTGCTATTCTGTACAAAGTTGTTGGTAGCGCTGGAATAATCTCTTATAGCTGCCCTCATCCCCATTTCTATCTTAATTTTATCAGAAAGCGGGTTTACAAAATCTGTTTGGCCTGTAAAAAATTTAGTGGTACCAGCACCATTAAATTGTTCAAGCACAGGTGGTGATTTGGGCGAGTTATTTAAATTGAAAAACTGGGTGGAGAAATTACCTGAATTACTATTTTTACTCATGTTATAGTTGATATCCGCTGTCCACTCTTTATTTGGTTTTGTAAAATTGTGCTTATAACTAATGTTTGCTCCAATGTTCCTGAAAGAAAATGCTGTATTAGTGATGCGGTTCCCGAAATCGGAGTTTATGCGGGTTTTATTATAAAAGGTATCTCTTTCCATATTAATATAGTCATCCGTATTAAAATCTCCTTTTACATAAGTACCTCCAATGGTTATGGTATTCCTGTTATCAATAAAATAATCCATACCGGCCCTTCCAAAACCCATATATCCATTATTTTCAGGATTACTGTTTTGTGAAAAAAGAGAAGTGGTATCATCACTTAAAAAGTTAGTGCGGACAGTACTTGCATCACTTAAAGATTTTCTGAAACCTAATCTTCCCCTGGCAAAAAAGTTTACTTTACTTTGTTTGATATTGATATCGCCTCCAAATCCTGGCCGTAACCTGGAATCAATGCTTGCATTGATGTTTCCATTATATCCGGCTTTCCGGTTTTTCTTTAAAACGATGTTTAATATTCCTGCACCGCCGCCACTGGCATCAAATTTGGCTGATGGATTCGTGATAATTTCAACACTGGAAATTTCATCTGCGGGTATCTGTTCCAATGTTAGGGTAGTGGGCCTGCCATCAATAAATATCTGGGGAGCAGCATTACGCAGGGTAACATTGCCATCTATATCTACATTAACTGATGGAACGTTTTTCATAACATCAACGGCTGTACCTCCAATACTGGTAAGATTTTTTTCAACATTAAACACTTTACGGTCTATTTTCATTTCCAGTAATGACTTGCTGGAAGTAACTGTTACATTCTGTAATTGCAGGGCATCAGTTTCAAGTTTAATATTACCCAGGTCTTTATCTACACCACTGAGCATGCTGCTGTAGTCACCGTTTTTAGCAGCTCCCATATTCATGTCAAAATTAACTTTCTTTTCTATGGTCTTAAAACCGATGGCAGTTACTTTTAATTTATAGCTGGCCATAATGGAAAGGTTTTCCATACTGAACTCTCCTCTTTTAGTGGTCAGCATTCCGCCTGCTATTACATCTTTTCTTTTTTTGCTTACAGAATCAAACTTGCTTTGAATAAGTTGTACAGATGCTGCCTCCACCGGTTTACCGGTAGCACTGTCCACGATCTTGCCGTAAAAATGGCCA
Source organism: Chitinophagaceae bacterium (assembly GCA_031413755.1). Lineage (GTDB taxonomy): Bacteria > Bacteroidota > Bacteroidia > Chitinophagales > Chitinophagaceae > Ferruginibacter. The sequence continues at coordinate 42,768 of JANOFR010000100.1, read as the reverse complement.
AGGTTCATATTTTGCCCACCCATTTGAACACGGGAAGCACCACCAGGCATTTGCGCATACGTAAAAGAAAGGCTTAGCGTAAAGGCGAAAACCAAAAAAGTTTTAATCGTATTCATCATCAGTTGACTTGTTGTAGTTTAAAATTTATTTGACGGCAAAGAAAATCTTAAAAATCCATATTATTAAAAAGCAACATGATGAGTGGTAGAATGAGGTGGGGAAAGGATAAACTGCTTAACAAATTGTCAGTTATATACTTGCATATTAATAAAAATATGTAAAAACCCAGTCAGTAAACCAATAAAAGCACCCATCAGCTGAAAGTACACAAACAGCTTTTTTGCCGATTTGTTCACGATCTCTTCTGCTTTTGTTAAAGAAAAGCTGGATATTTTTTCTGTAACCAGTTTTTCCGGGTCTATATCCTTTTCAAGCCTGGTCATATAACTATTCATTAAAACCGGGAAAAGGCTCTCCAGTTCCAGTAAAAAAGCAGCTTTTAACTGATTAATGGTTTTATCGCCAATAAGCATCGAAAGCATCGGGAATGTGTCTTTTAATTTTTCCCGCAAAAATAGATCAATGTGGTTTTCGATTTCAGGTCGTAGCCTCATCAGGTTTTCCGGTTCAGTTATTTTTTCCTTTAAAGCTGAAAAAGATAAAAACTCTTTGCTGACCATCTGACCTAATTGTTGTGCTATTGCCATTTGGTTTTTTGGAATGATGCCCTGAAGTTTAAATCCGGGTAAGGATATTGGCTTACGTGGATGAAACAGTAATTTAACTGCGATCCATGCAGTTACCCAACCCGTGAAGCAGGAAATGAGAATGGGTAAAATATATTGCATCCAATGCATTTGATTTGTTTATGGGATGCAAAGAAAACGATTTAAAAAGGCCATTCAAAATGTAATTTTGAAGGCGTACCATTTTTCTTTATTTTTGCCGGTCTTTAAGGAGTTTATCCGGAGGATAATTTTAAAAACGGTAGTCGTAGCTCAGTTGGTTAGAGCATCAGATTGTGATTCTGAGGGTCGGGGGTTCGAGCCCCCTCGATTACCCCAAAAGGTTCAGGTTGTTTAACCTGGGCTTTTTTTTTGGAATGAAATCTGGAACAGTCAGTCTTAACCGGTTAAATAGAATTGTATTTACCGTTTATCCATGCTGTTTTCCAAAAAAATGCTTTAACAAAACATTATTCAAATAGTTACGTTTATAGTAAGTGGAAACTATTGTTTTTCCTTTATTTTTACAGCATGCAAAAAATTGCACAATTTATGATGAGTAAAAAATTTATTCCGGTTATACTGGTGCTTACTGCGGCCAGCCTTTTTTTAGCGTTCCAGACTGAGGGTAAATCCGATAATGACAACCCCAAATCTAAATACACAAAAATTATACGGAATGTAGGGTTGTTACTGGAGCAGGGGCATTACAGCCCAAAAACGATGGATGATGCATTTTCCAAAATGGTTTTTAAAAAATTCATTGAAGATCTGGATAATGATAAAAATGTATTTTTAAAAAGCGATATTGACGATTTTAAAAAGTTCGAAAATAAAATTGATGATGAAATTCATGGTGCCGAACTGATATCTTTTTTCTCTATAAATGAAGTTTATATAAAGCGGTTAAATGAAACTGCAGGATTATATAATGATATCCTGGCAAAACCTTTCGATTTTACAACGGAAGAAAAGGTAATGCTCGACAGGGAAAAATTAAATAATCCTAAAACAGAAACTGAAAGAAAAGATATCTGGAGAAAGCGTTTGAAGTATTTAGCATTGGGTAAGTATGCAGATCTGTTAGAAATCCGTGAAAAAAATAAGGAGAAAGAAGGTTATAAATTTAAAGCTGATTCTACTTTGGAGCGGGAAGCAAGGGATGCAGTAAGAAAGCAGATTGAAAGATTTTTTGCAACCAAAAAAACAAGGGAAAACAGTGATGAAAATTTCAGCACATTTATAAATGCCATAACCGGAACGATGGATCCGCATACAAATTATTTTGCGCCCATTGATAAACGTGGTTTCGATGAATCAATGAAAGGCAGCTTTTTTGGTATTGGGGCCCAATTAAAGGAAGACGATGGAAAAATAAAGATTTCCTCTTTAATATCAGGTGGCCCTGCCTGGAAGGCCGGCGAATTAAAAGTGGAAGATGAAATTATAAAAGTTGCACAGGGGAATTCGGAACCTGTGGATGTTACCGGTTATGCAGTAACTGATGCGGTTAAACTTATAAGGGGATCAGAAAAGGGATCTGAAGTAAGGTTAACAGTAAGAAGAATGGATGGATCAATTATTGTAATTCCTATCCGGCGGGATGAAATTAAGCTTGATGATACTTTTGCAAAAAGCGCTATAATTAACGGCGATCATAAAGTAGGGTATATTTATTTGCCCGAGTTTTATATTGATTTTGCAAATCCCAATGGTGCTAAATGTTCTGAAGATGTGGCCCGGGAAATACAAAAGCTGAAAGCTGAAAATGTGGAAGGTATAATTATGGATTTACGGGATAATGGGGGAGGGTCATTGCCAGAAGTGGTAAAAATGGCAGGACTGTTCATTGAAGATGGCCCAATATGTGTTGTAAAAGGGCGTGAGGATAAACCATATCAATGGAAAGACAAAGATAAATCTGTTTTATACAATGGTCCTTTAACTGTTATGGTTAATGAATTCAGTGCCAGTGCTTCAGAAATATTTGCTGCAGCCATACAGGATTACAAACGCGGAATTATAATTGGCAGTACATCTACTTTTGGTAAAGGAACCGTACAGCGAACTATTCCATTAAATCCTGAAAGTGAAAATGCCATTTTTACCAATAAGAATACAGAAGATCTTGGATCTGTAAAATTAACCCTTCAGAAATTTTACCGTATCAACGGCGGGGCAACACAATTAAAAGGGGTAACACCAGATATCGTTATTCCCGACAGGATGGAATATTTAAAATTCCGTGAAAAAGATAATACAGCTTCTTTACCCTGGGATGAAATCGGAAAAGCCGATTATAAAACCTGGACGACTACCATCAGTAATGAGGTGGTTATTAATTATGGCAGTGATAAAATTGCAAAAAGTGAGACCTTCAATAAAATAAAAGAAAGTATTGTTTGGCTCGAAAAATATAACGACAGGGAATATTCTTTGAATTTAAATAAATACAGGGAGGACCAAAAACAATTAAAGATAAAAGCTGATGAACTGAATGATCTCTATAAAATTAATAAGGAAATGAATGTAAAGAATACGGCTGCTGATGCGACAATTATTAATGGGGCAAAAGACAAAATAGAGAAAAATAACCAATGGTTAAAAAGAGTAAGTAACGATATTTATATTGATGAAACCGTAAAAGTGATGAACAGTATGATAAACCAAAGTATTACTGCAAAGAATAATTGATCTGTTAATTTCCTGTATAAAGTCATTTAAGTATGCCATAGTATGAATTACTATGGCATTTCTTATTAAAATATAACTCACTCAAAACAAGAAAACTAGCTGGTAAACATCGGCTTTAAGACAAATAAACGGGATGTTATTTTTTAAAAAAAATGAATAAAAATTTGGAATTTTAAAAAAACAATCTATATCTTTGTTGTACCTCTTAATAATATATTCGCTTACCCTATCCACGTATCTTTAGAAATTCACCATTCCAATTTACCGCAATTTAATATCTGCTGAAAGGTTGCTTCTGTGACTGTAACTCATCACTGTTTATCCTGTTAGAAGCCATATGCACCGTGCATATTAAACTCTAAACCACAAGACAATGAAAAAGTTTACCTCATTACGAGCGATCGTATCTACCTGCAGTATGGCTATGATGACCATATTTGCAACAACCCTAACAACAAATGCCCAGGTTATACGGCCATATGGCGGCCCGCTGTATTCCGATAATTTACATGGCGGGCATACCATTTTTGGTAATACCCTTACTGCCATTTATTCCAGCGGCAGCGGAAGTACGGGAGTTGTTAATACAACTGCCATGAATGATTTCAGTACCAGTGGCACCGGTAACTATACAAACAGCAGAACAAGTGCTTTCACAAACAACAGCTCTAATATTCAATTTGTAGATGTTGATGGTAATATTGATAATACAACCTGTAATTCTTCTTCTGCTGATCTTATCATGCCTTCGGGTTCAAATACAATTAAATTTGCCCGTTTGTACTGGGGTGGCAGGATTGATGGAGGAACAGGTGGAAGCGGTAATATTAATTTAAGAAAAGTAAAGATCAGAAAAGGTACCTCCGGAGCTTATACTACTTATACGGCGCCCGTATCACAGATCGATAAAAGCCTGATTTCATCTCCTGATTCGGCTTATCAATCTTATATTGATATCACCACTTTTATAAATAATAACGGAGCAGGTACTTATACCGTTGCAGATGTTTTTGCTGCAACCGGATCAGCAGGATCCGGAAACTATGCAGCCTGGTCAATTGCGGTGGTTTACGAAAATCCGGCAGTTCCTTATAATAGTGTAAGGGTTTATGATGGGTTTTTACAGGTTTATAATGGTGGCCCGCTATCCATTACCCTAACGGGGTTAAATGTACCATCAACTCCGCTTATCTCCTCAGATGCTTATATGACGGCCCTGACCTGGGAAGGGGATGCTAAACTTGCTGTTACCAGCGGAAATCCTTTGGGAGATTATATAAAAGTAAATGGAACCATTGCTGCTTCAGGTGTAAACCTTCCGGCGAATTTCTGGAATGGAACTATATCAAAAAACGGCAACTTTGTGAATACAAAAAACCCTGATTTTAAAAACCAGATGAGTATTGATATTGATGAACTTGAAGTAGGACTTGGTTATGGAATATTATCTAATGCAAGTCAGGTTAATATTGAATTCGGGAGTGAGGCAGATCAATATTTTCCCAGCCTTTTTGCATTTACAATAAGAGCAAAGGATCCGGATATTATTTTAAATAAATCGGTAAGTGATGATACTGCGCCTTTTGGCACGCTTCAGACAAACGAGGTATTAACTTATACTTTGTCGGGTTCAAATATCGGATTGGGTAATTCTTTAAATAGTATAGTAGTTGATACGATACCCGGTAATGTAACCTATGTTCCGGGTTCATTAATTGTTGTAAACGCACCGGGCTTTGCTAATAACAGTATACAGACTGATGCAAATGATGCTGACTTTGCCTATAAAGGAACCAATGGCGGAAATCATTATGTAAAATTCTTTATCGGAACAGGTGCTACAAATAATTCAGGCGGCGTTTTACAGCCGGGGGAAACTTATACACTTCGATTTAAAGTTATCACACCGGCCTCAACTCAATTATTATCCACGGTAGTAAATACAGCCCGTATTACCGGGCAAAATATTTTTGGTGATTTGTTCGTTGATGATGGTACTGCTACTTTGATTATTGGTGCAACTACTCCTGTAAAAATGAGTTCATTTACTGTTAAGAAAGAAAGCAATGATGCAGTTTTAAGATGGACAACCGTAAGTGAAACCAAAAATGATCATTTTGAGATTGAACGTAGTATTGATGGGATTAATTTTTCTAAGATGGGTACTGTATCCGGAAATGGAACCTCCTCAATAACTAATAGCTATTCTTATCCTGATGCATTATCAAATGTATCGGCTAAGATTTTATACTACCGTTTACGTTTTGTTGATGTGGATGGCAAGGGCACATTTAGCCAGATCGTTCCACTAAAGCTGGATGGTTCAATTTTATTGAAAGCGATATCTGTTTATCCTAATCCATTTACCGGTAATATTAAATTGCAGGTAAATAGTGCAAAAGAAGAACCAGGCAGTATCCGCCTGATTAATATGCAGGGACAACAGGTTGTAAAACGTGTTGTTTTACTTCAGTCAGGTGATAATATAGTTATTGTAAAAGATTTAGAAACAGTGGCACCGGGATTATATGTACTGGAGCTCAGGACAGGTACTGAGGTAATGACTCAAAAAATAATAAAAAAGTAAATTTCAGGGTAATTATTAATAATAAAGATCCCCGGCCTTTTGTAAGGTTCCGGGGATCTTTATGTGAGGGATCTTTTGTAAAATTCAACCCGAATTTATTATACTGATAAATAGCGCTCCTCTATTACTTTTTTATGATGGTAAAAATGCCCCAATGTAGTAAACCCAATACTTTTTACAGTTGCCGGATTATTATTGGAAATACCTGAACGGTCCAGTACATCAGCCGAAAAACTTTTGAACAGGATTTCAGTTGACCTGCGGACAGCTAAAAATTCTTCTAACATATCCTCCCATTTTCTTTCGTTGGCATTTGAACTGGCGGCATAACTGTTTTCATCAAATCCAGGCAGGGAAGCCGTTTCCTGCCGTGCAAAACATAATGCACGGTAATTAAAGATCCTTTCTGTATCAATAATATGCTGTAAAACTTCTTTTAATGTCCATTTCCCGGTATCATATCTATGCATGGATCTATCCTCAGTAATTGAAGTTAATAACTGCTTTATTTCCGGTAATTGATTTTGGAAAGCAGTTGAAAGGTCATCTTCAGGTACCTGATCAACATAACGCTTAAAATAAGCCGGGTAAGTGGCAGGGGATGGTTTTGACATAATTTTTTTAGAAAGGTAGTAAATTTTATTTTTTAAAAAATAAAATTACAGGTAAATGAATAAAATGTATTTAAATAAAAAACCTTTCATCATTGAAAGGGTTTTTTAAATGAGATATAATAAGATGGTTATCCTTTTTTCCCCTTATTCATTTTAGGTTTGGGTAATGTTTCTTTTTCGGTATTTAATTCGCCCTTTAAAGTAGCAGCTAATTTTACGGCTTCGTAGGCATTTACAATACCTCCTGTTTTAGAAATATCGGATAGTTCTACCTTTTCGTCGGTACCCGGTTTGGTTACTTTTGAATCCGGTTGACGGGCCGATTTTTCGATCACATATTTTAATTGCTTTGCCGACAGGCCAGGATAGTACTGCAGGGTTAATGCTGCAATGCCTGCTACCACAGGACCTGCCATACTGGTGCCGCTTAAATTCCCATAATTTTTACCGCCGGGCAATGTGGAATATATATTAACACCTGGTGAAAATACATCCACTTCTTTTTTTCCGTAGTTGCTGAATGCGGCTGTAAAACTTCCCGATTTAGGGTCGGCACTGGCACCAACAGTAATTACATTGCCGGCCCTGCCCCCATTTATATATACCGGGTTAGGAAAATTATCTGCAACATCAATATCCTTTGCATCATTACCGGCTGCATGTACCAGCAAAACATTTTTTTCTTCAGCATACGCAAAGGCTTCATCCACCCAGTTTTTTTGAGGCGAAAAACTTTTACCAAAACTCATACTGATGATCTTTGCACCATTATCAACAGCATAACGTATTGCCAAAGCAATGTCTTTATCATGCTCATCGCCATCGGGTACCACTCGTAAAGACATTATTCGTACATTATCTGCAATACCGTCGATACCCTTGCCATTATTTCGGGCCGCTGCAATGATGCCTGCACAATGTGTACCATGCATTGAAAAATCGGCCATGATATTATTGTTACCATAATTGCGGTCATTGATATCTGTTTCATTGTCGCCAACAATTTCTTTTCTGTATTCCTTTGGTGCACTCTTTTTTGAGTCAGCTTTTCTTTGCTCGCCTTCAATAAATTCAATATAGTCATGCAGCCCTCCAACAAATTCATAGTTTGTCTGGTCCATCATATTGTTGGCTTTCATAATTCCGGTAAATTCATTCTTTGCCCTTCGCTCTGCAAAAGATTTAGTTGTATATAATTCCAGGTCCTTACCGGTAAAAGTATCTTTATCCATTGCTTTTTTTAAAATGCTGTCGCTGGTTAATAAAGAAGCATGCAATACTTTTAATGAAGGGATGTCTATATCTGTAAAATCCTCTTCTTTATTATAATTGCCCTTAATTTCAGCTTTTGCTTTTAAAAACATTTCATATTCGTACAGATCCTGTTTTTGTAAAGTGGCTTTATCTACTTCTTTATTATCCCATTTTGATTTTAAGCCATAATAGACCCTGCCTCTTTCATCACTGTCAACTTTTACATTTCTGCCGTCTTTTCCACCTAAAAAGTTCCAGCCATGTACATCATCAATGTAACCGTTTTTATCATCATCAATACTGTTACCGGGAATTTCTTTAGGGTTGTTCCAGAGTAGGGGTTTTAAATCTTCATGCAGGGTATCTATTCCGGTGTCAATTACAGCTACAATAACCGTATTACTTTTCAGGCTTTTGCTTTTTAAAAACTGGTATGCTTTATCAGCACTAATTCCAAAGTATCCATCTGCATCTTTATCCATCATATGCCAGCTGTTGGGTACGGTGCTGGTTTGCGAAAAAGAGGACAGACTTACTACTAATAATGAAATAAAAATTTTAAAAATTTTATTCATAAATGATTTTTTTATTTACACAAAATTAAATGGTATGTCCTTAGCAGCCATGATATTCGAATTTATTTGCAAAACTTTACAAGTTAAATTTAATTCCCTGTGCCAACGGCAGCTTATCCGTATAATTAATGGTATTGGTTTGCCTGCGCATATACACTTTCCAGGCATCGCTTCCGCTTTCACGACCGCCCCCGGTTTCTTTTTCGCCTCCAAAAGCTCCGCCTATCTCTGCTCCTGAAGTGCCGATGTTAACATTGGCAATACCGCAATCACTGCCTGCCTGCGATAAGAACTGCTCTGCCTGCCTCATATTATTGGTCATAATGGCTGATGATAATCCCTGCGGAACATCATTTTGATAAGCAATGGCTTCATCCAGTGTTTTATATTTAACCAGGTATAATATAGGCGCAAAAGTCTCATGCTGCACAATTTCAAAACTGTTTTTTACTTCGGCAATACAAGGCTTTACATAACAGCCACTTTCATATCCTTTTCCTTTTAATACAGCACCCTCTACAATAAATTTTCCACCTTCGGCTTTACACTTTTCTATTGCATCCAGGTACATTTTTACAGCATCTTTATCTATAACCGGGCCAACATGATTTTTTTCATTTAATGGATTGCCGATTTTTACCTGGCCATAGGCCTGTACCAGTTTCTCTTTAAACTTATTATATATTTTTTCATGAATGATCAGCCGCCTGGTAGAAGTACAACGTTGACCGGCAGTACCTATTGCACCAAATGAAGCACCGATCAGGGCCATATCCAGGTCTGCATTTTCGGTGATGATGATGGCATTGTTGCCACCCAGTTCCAATAAACTTCTTCCTAAACGCCGGCCCACAGCAGCACCAACAGCCTTCCCCATTCTTGTACTGCCTGTTGCTGATACCAATGCTATCCGCGTATCGTTACTCATCCACTCCCCCACATTTCTACCGCCAATAATTATATTTGAAACAGCTTCGGGTACCTTATTTTTTTTGAAGACAACCTGAATAATATTTTGACAGGCAATAGCACAAAGAGGTGTTTTTTCACTCGGTTTCCAAATACATACATCGCCACAAACCCATGCTAATGCAGCATTCCAGCTCCAAACAGCAACCGGGAAATTGAAAGCAGATATTACTCCAACAATCCCTAAGGGATGATATTGTTCATACATCCGGTGACCCGGCCTTTCGCTATGCATGGTTAAACCATGTAGCTGACGCGAGAGACCAACTGCAAAATCGCAGATATCAATCATCTCCTGTACTTCGCCCAATCCTTCCTGCAGGCTTTTACCCATTTCATAACTTACCAATTGCCCAAGGTCCTGTTTATGTTTTCTTAATTCTTCTCCAATCTGCCTTACTATTTCGCCACGTTTTGGGGCGGGCCAGGAGCGCCATTCAATAAAAGCTGATTGTGCTTTTTGTAATACGGTATCATAGCTTTTTGCATCGGCTCCGGTAACTGATGCAATGAGTTTACCATCTACCGGCGAGTAAGAATTCATTTTTTCTCCTTTGGATTTTAACCAGCTTATTCCGGTAGAAACCCCATTATTAGCGGATTGTATTTTTAAGGTCTTTAAAAATTTCATATTAATTTATGATTAACTGTGATTATAAATCCTGGGATGCAAGTTACCAAATCAGGTGGAATTAGAAGCTGGATAAAGAATTACGAATGCAGGAACAATAGACCGGATGCAGGAAGGATCGTACAGCCCTGATCTGGTTTCCGGTATCTATTCAATACTGCTCATGTTCATTTGGAAAGTCTTTGCTTTTTACATCTTTAATATATTGTTTAACGGCTCCTTCAATCTGTTCATGCATATTGAGGTATTGCCTTAAGAACCTGGGTTTAAATTCAATATTAATGCCTAACATATCATGCATTACCAGTACCTGCCCGTCGCAATGGCCACCGGCACCAATACCAATGGTAGGAATGTGTAAGCTTTCACTGACTTCCTTTGCCAGGATAGCAGGAATTTTTTCCAGTACAATGGCAAATGCGCCCGCTTCCTGTAACAGCAATGCATCATTTTTTAATTTGGCAGCTTCGTCCTCTTCTTTTGCCCTTACGGTGTAGGTACCAAATTTATAAATACTTTGTGGGGTAAGTCCTAAATGCCCCATGACCGGAATACCGGCTCGTACAATTTTTTTTACCGAATCCACCGTTTCTTCTCCTCCCTCAAGCTTTACAGAATGGCCGCCGGTTTCTTTCATTATTTTTATGGCAGAAGCCAGGGCAATATCTGAATTGGATTGATAGGAACCAAAGGGCATATCCACTAATACCAGGCAACGGTCAATTCCCCGTACCACACTCTGTGCATGATAGATCATCTGGTCAAGTGTAATAGGCAGCGTGGTTTCGTGGCCGGCCATAACATTACTGGCACTGTCTCCAACCAATATGATATCAATACCTGCAGCATCAAAAATCTTTGCAAAAGAATAATCGTAAGCTGTGATCATAGAGATCTTTTCGCCGCCGGCTTTCATTTTCTGTAAGGTATTGGTGGTTACTTTTTTAATTTCTTTGTGTACCGACATAGTAAGTTGATTTAATTAACTATGATGCTGGTGGAGTTGGCTCTGCATTAGAATAAAACAAATCCGGGGAGCAATGAGGATGTAAATGTATAAAGAAATTTAGTTGAAAACTATTTTTAAAACAATAGCCGCTTTTGTCCTTACTCTCATTATTTCGTTTTCTTTATGATTTTCTTTTTTTCTTCGGGAAAAATAACGCCCCAGTAATTAGTGAGGCCAAGGGACACACCCTGGCTTGTTACAACTCTGATCCTGGGCAATAAAGAAACCAGTTTTGAGTATAATATTTCTTTATCAAAATCAAAATAAAAATCCTGAATTAAAGTGAAATTATAAATGCTGTCAAAATTAATTTCAGAAAGTATTGTTTTATAACCTTTGATTTCACCGAGGCTGTCATATTCAGGCACCGTTAAGGTATTCGCCATATTCTTATATTCTTCAATCCTGCGGTGATCCAGCACGTTTTTCAGATCGGGGTAAACTGAATTATCCGCATTATATGCTTTGAGTATTTTTTTCTTTATGTCTTTATACAGCAGGTTTGACAGGCTCCAGTTATGTATCGTAAGGATCTTATTTTCTGACTGAACAAAAGGCAATAACACTAAATTATTACAGGACCTTCCTATAAATTTTGCAGCAGCAGGAATGGATACATTGTCAGTTTTTATTTCATTAAAAGCAAAGTTGCTGGTTTCAAAATATTGTGCCTCTTCTTTAAAAGCAAGCGCTTCTTTTTTATAAATAACCGGTGTAAGTAAAATGTTTTGAATTTTAAACTGGTTGGCTTTATAATACAATAATTGCTTTACCTTAAAAAAAGATAATTTATTGCTGCCTGTGCAGGTATCGCATGCGTTCGAATCCCGGTTAAACACGATTTCAGAAGCGTCATGCTTGTTATCATAATCAAAGTACCAGTTCATTTTTGCGGCATCGTAATTAACCGGTTTGATTGTTGATAGGTATTCAGCATAACTTATTTTCAAAGGCGTTACAGCAAATGATACCGTATCTTCCAGGTAAGCAGTGGCTCCCTGCCGGTTCAATTTTTTTAAATAATAATTGCGGGTACTGAAATTAGGGTTTACCGGGGTAAGACTTACATAAGAATGGTAAACAGCAGCCCATTTAACGGATGTATCAGTTTGAATGAAATTTGCATATTCAATTGTGTTTTGTGAAAAGCAAAATCCTGTATAAAGCAGTGGGAGTATTGAAAAAAGTTTTTTCATTTTTTCAGAACTTAACGTTGGTTACCTGCAGGTAGTATTATGGAAATGTTAAAGTAAGTTGCCCGATGCAGGACCCAGTTACTGAATGATTATTTACTTACTGAAAGGATTTACATGTTTTAATAAACTCAGTAAATCCAGTACTAAGTATACAGTATCAAGTATTCAGTATCAAGTATCATGTATCCAGTATCAAGTATCCCCATATCCCTTATCCTGCTTCCTCATACCTGTATCTGGTTTCTGCCTTTTACTTCTTCCCATAAATGCCGTATCAATCCATCCACCAGGCCAATTTTTGGAACATACATTTCGTTGGCACCGGCCCAACGCATGGCATTAATATAAATGAGCAAGGCAGGTACAATAACATCGGCTCTGTCCGGCCTGAGGTTAAAAAGTCTTATCCTTTCATCCAGACTTACACTGCTTAATTCTTTATGAAAGTCTCTAAGCAATTCCAGGCTTAACGGTTTGCCATCTTTCCGTTTGCTCATCGAAAAAATTTTGTTGATATTTCCACCGCTGCCAATTGCCATAACTTCTTTTTGTCCCCTGGTAACCGTCTTTATGATCTCTTTCATCACTTCCCAGGTTTTATCATTCACCATATTCTGTAACAGCCGGATCGTACCAATATTGAAAGATTCTTTAAATGTGAGCACACCATTACTGAAAAACGAAAGTTCAGTACTTCCGCCGCCTACATCCAGGTACATGTAGCTATGGTCTTTATCCAGTGTTTCGGCAATATGGTTTTCAAAAACCAGCCCGGCTTCAGTATCACCGCTGATCACTTCTATGGCAATATCTGTTTCCAGTTTTATTTTGCGGATGATATCTTCTGCATTTTTTGCATCTCTCATAGCGCTGGTGGCACAGGCAATTATATTTTTTACTTCGTAAGCATTCATTAAATGTTTAAATGCCTTCATGGTCTGCAGCATCATACCAATTTTTGTTTTTGGTATAACACCACTCTCAAAAACATCAAAACCCAAGCGAAGGGGCACCCTAATTAAATTCAATTTATTAAAAACGGGATTGTTTTTTTCATCTGTTGTAACTTCTGTAATTAACAGCCTTGCTGCGTTACTGCCAATATCTATTGCTGCTAATTTCAAAGGGATGAGCTGTTTAACGTTTAATGTTTCCTGGTTTCATAGTTGCAAAGATATAGGCTGGGATCAACGGAATTTTAAACTTTAAAGGTTAAACAGCTTTTGTGGATAATTTGCGATAGAGATAATTATATGTTTCCACCTGGCTGCGTATTTTTTTTGTGTTTCGTGGATTTACGTATTGGTTAGCCAGATCATTATCCAGTATTCTTGCCTTGATATTATCTTTTAGCTGTATCTGCATGATGTCTTTCAGTTCCTGCTGTATATTTTTTTCAAAAATGGGACAGGCAACTTCCAGGCGGTGATCAATATTACGTATCATCCAGTCGGCAGATGAAATATATACTTTTTCTTTTCCGGAGTTATAAAAGATCATGATCCTTGAATGTTCGAGATATTCATCTACAATGCTGATAGCCTGAATGGGTATTTTGAACTTTTTATTTTCGGTTAATAAACAGAAAATACCTCTTATCACCATTTTTATTTCTACGCCGGATTTGGCAGCTTCGTATAATTTATTAATAAGCATTTCATCACTTAAAGAATTTAATTTTAAAATAATGGAAGCAGGCTTTTTTGATCTGGCAGTTTTTATTTCTTTATTGATCAGTTGCAACAATTGCTTACGCATACCGGTTGGGCTAACAATAAGCGTTTTACAGTTTTTTAAAATGGCGATCCTGGTTTTCGGTTGCTCCAGGTAATTAAATATGCGGTTTACATCGGCCATGATATTCCTGTCAGATGTAAGCAGGCAGGCATCACTGTATACCTCAGCGGTTTTTTCGTTGAGGTTACCGGTACTCACAAAGCCATAATGAATAGTTCGGTTATGCAGCCTTTTCTTTATTAAACAAATCTTGGCGTGAACTTTTACATTGGGTACACCCAGTAATACTTTTACGCCGCTTTCTTCCAGTTCTTCTTTCCATTCAAGGTTGGCTTCCTCATCAAACCTGGCTCGCAGCTCTAAAACAACGGTTACTGATTTACCGTTGCGTACTGCATTGGTTAATGCATTAATAATTTTTGAGCGGTCGGCCAAACGGTAACAGGTTAGTTTAATGGTTACCACTTCTGGGTCAATGGCGGCCTCACGCAGCAGATCAATAATACTGTCAAAAGAGTGGTAAGGAAAATTTAAAAGCACATCTTTTTTTAAAACAACTTTAGTAACACTGTTCACATTCTTCAGATCAGGATGAATGAATGATTTTTTCCGCAGGCTTTTTTTATTGAATACAGATTCGGGGAAATTCATGAAATCTACAAAATTATGAATGCGCCCCCCGGGAATAAGGTTATCTTTTTGTAATAAGCCAAGCCTGCGTACCAAATAAGTGAGGAGTGAAGGGTCTATGGCTTTATCAAATACAAAACGTACGGGTTTGCCTTTCTTTCTGTTCTTTAGTCCCTTTTCAATTTTTTGAATGAGTGATGTAGATATGTCATTGTCCAGATCAATCTCCGCATCACGGGTAACTTTAATAATATGAGCAGAAAAAGTATCATACCCAAAAAATGAAAAAATACCGGGCAAACAAAAACGGATAATGTCTTCCAGTAAAATGATTTGCTTATCAGCATTTTTTGCAGGCAGAATAATAAACCTGGGTAATCTTCTTGTTGGTACAGATAACAGGGCAAACTTTTGCGGAACCGATCTGTCTTTTTTTGAAAGCTTGCAGGCCAGGTAAATTGATTTATCATTAAGAACCGGAAAATTCTGAATACTTTCGATCATCAGCGGAATTACATTACTGCGGATCTCCTGGTTAAAATAATCCAGAATGAATGTTTGTTGTGTTTTATTTAACTGGTTTTCATTTACCAGCTGGATCCTTTCTTTTTTCAGCTCTCTTAATATTTCATTCCAAATACGTTCAAATTCTTTCTGTTGTTCTATTACAATTTCCTGTATCTCCTCAATGATGGCATCGGGTGAAAGTTCAAGATGCATTTTTGATTTTTTTCCAAATTCAATCATCCGCTTTAATGTAGCTACACGTACCCTGAAAAATTCATCAAGATTATTGGAAAAGATACCGAGGAAACGGATTCGTTCCCGCAGGGGAACATTTTCATCAGCTGCTTCCTGTAAAACCCGGTTATTAAAAGAAAGCCAGCTGATATCTCTGAATATGATTTTCCGTTTATACAATCTGTTTGCGGTTTTAATTAAATGTGGCGAATTTATGACCCTGTACGTAACCAAGGTATAACTCAATATTAAATTTGTGTGAATATTTTGAAAAGCGGTTAATCAGTACCTTTCATTTTTTCAATGATACCTGTTGTAGAGAAACCCTCCAGTACAGGAACAATTTTTACTTCACCGCCGTTGGCTATAACTTCATTGGCTCCGGCTATCTGATCAATTGAATAATCTCCACCTTTAACCAGTACGTCGGGTAAAAGTTCTGTTATTAATTGTAGTGGCGTGTCTTCTTCAAATAAAATGACTGCATCTGTCATCAGCAAAGAAGCCAGTAACAAGGCTCTCGAGTTTTCGTTGTTAAAAGGGCGGCTTTCACCTTTCAATCTTTTTACCGATGCATCTGAATTTACTGCAACAATCAGCATATGCCCGTAAGTGGCAGCTTCACTTAATGAAGCAATATGGCCTTCGTGTAAAATATCAAAAACACCATTGGTAAATACAATTTTTTTATTGTGCAGGCGCCAACGCTTAAGTTGATGAATTAAATCGTTTAACGTAAATATTTTAGCTGGTATGGAGCTTACTGATTTCATTTCTTTTTGTTTTTCTGTTTATATAGGGTATGGCTAAAAGGCAAACAAGGCCTGCAATGATAACAATTCCTGTTGAAACACCCCATATAAGCCAGCCAAACGCCTTTCCTAAAGGACTTGCAATGCTATAAATGGTAAGTGTTTCCATTACAAAAAGCGGAAAAGAGCCAATGCCTCCGGGGGTAGCAATCATTGCCAGGGAGGCAAGCGTTAAAACAGAGCATGCTGCTTTCATGCTTAAATGAGATGTGCCCTGCATGGCTTGAAAACCAATATACACCTGCAGCAGGTAAAGGCCCCATATAAATAAAGTAGCGATGATAAAAAGCTTTTTCTGCTTTAATTCTTTAATGGTTTTAAAGCCTTCGGCAATGCTTTTGAGAAAGGAATTGATTTTACTTACAGCCTTATTATCAGGATATTTTTTAAAAAGTATTTTGATAAAAAAAATGAACAGGGTAATAATAAGTAATATTATTAAAAGATTTACCCATACTGGAATCCCGGCTGTATCGCCGATTTTCATTATTTTTTCCTGAACATATTCCCCGATCAGATCTATCTGTATTAAAATGGTTATACCAATAAAAATGAGGAAGCAAATGAAATCAAAAGTGCGTTCAATAATTATGGTACCAACTAATTTTCCAACATTTAATTTTTCGTACCGGGCCAGGAATGTACATTTTAAAATTTCTCCAAGCCGGGGTACAGCTGAATTAGCCAGGTAGCCGATCATTACAACAGAAAAAACATTTTTCAGTGATGGTTTATAACCCATCGGTTCCATCAGGTATTTCCACCTGATGGAGCGGATAAGATGGCTGAGCAATGACATACAAATGATTGGAATTATTAACCAGTAATTGGTCTGATTAAATGCATTGGCGAATTCCTGTTTTTCATTTTCAGTCATGTCTCTTAACTGCCACCAAACCAAAAAAATACCTGCCCCTAAAAAAATAATGTATTGTAATATTGAAATGAAGCGTTTTAACATATTCAGTTACAAATTACGAAGTGAAAAATTGTTGTAATAAAAAAATTTTGAAAATTCAATTGGGTATGAATACAATAGTTATAAAAGGATATTGTCAATTAAACGAACATCATGTAAAAATGCTGCAGCTAATACAACAAGGGCAGTTTTTCCATCATAGTCATTTACCGGCTCCAGGGTATCGGCATTGGCAAGTTCTACATAATCAACTTTAAACCCTTCAGTTATTAAATTTTTAACTGCCTCTTGTTTTACGGCAATTAAATTACCTGGTTTCAGCTGATTTTTTAAATGGGAAAGGGTTTCAAATATTTTTAAAGCTTTTTTTCTTTCACTTTCTGTAAGCCTAACATTTCTGCTGCTCATAGCCAGCCCATCGGTTTCACGAAGGGTAGGGCATATGGTAATACTGATTTTTAAATGAATAAGCTCAACCAGTTTTTTTATGACCATACATTGCTGGTAATCTTTTTGTCCAATATATAACCGGTTGGCAGGTATTATATTTAATAAACGGTGAACAACCTGGCATACGCCCTGGAAATGCCCGGGCCTGTATTTCCCTTCTAAAACAGTTTCTAAATAACCGAGATCATAGGGTTTTGAGTTTTTTGTCCCTTCGGGATATATTTCACTAACTGATGGCAGAAATAAAATATCACATCCCGTTTTTTCCAAATCATCAATATCTTTCTCCAGGGTGGAAGGATAATTATTAAAATCTTTCTCATCGTTAAACTGGGTAGGATTTATAAAAATGCTGCAAACCACAACAGGATCATTTTCTTTAGCAGTTTTCAGTAAAGAAATATGTCCGGGATGCAGCGCCCCCATCGTTGGGATAAAGCCAATACTTTTACCCTGTTTTTTTACTTGCTGCAGGTAATCATGAATATCCCCCGCTTTCTTAAATAGAATCATATTAAAAGGAATTAGGCTTCAAGTGCTTGTGTATTCTGTATTTCCCAAAAAAATAGCTTACTTTTGCACTCCGTTTAAAAATTATTACAGCAACAAACTAAGCGTAAATGTCTACAAAGAAAAGAATTTTATTCATTGCCAACGAAATGTCGCCATATCTGGAACTGACAGATTTCGCAGAAATTGTGAATAAACTGGCAGTAAAATCGAATGACAGCGGAATGGAAGTAAGGTGCATCATGCCTCGTTTTGGTGTAATTAATGAAAGAAGACACCGTTTGCATGAAGTTGTTCGTTTATCCGGAATTAATGTTTCAATTGATAATGATGATTATCCCCTGGTAATAAAAGTGGCTTCTTTACCCAATGCAAGGCTGCAGATATATTTTTTAGATAATGATGATTATTTTAAACGTAAGTCGATTTTTACTGATGAAAAAGAAAAATGGTTTGATGATAATGGGTTGAGAACTGTTTTATTTTGTAAAGGCGCTCTGGAAACCGTTAAAAAATTTGGCTGGCCTCCTGATATCATTCATTGCAGCGGCTGGATGACGGGTTTGATACCCTTGTTTATTAAAAATGCCTACAAAAAAGAGCCTGTATTCAGTAATAGTAAAATAATCTATACAATAGGCCAAACTACCTTCAAAGAGAAACTGGGAGCAGATTTTTTAAAGATGGCGGCCATAAACGATTATATCACTAAAAAAGAGCTGGAGCCATTTAAGGAAAATAACAACATGGCTATGTTCAGGGGTGGTGCCACATTTGCAGATGCAATTACATTTGGTGCTGAAAAGGTAGATAAAAAACTGATTGATGAATTTGCAAAAGTGAAAGGTAAAAAAATATTAAAATATGATGCAGCATCTGATTTAACAGACTATTTGCAATTGTATGCCGATCTTGCAAAATAGAAAAACTAACCGCATTTCAAAAAATCATTATTGTGCATAAACGTATTCTATCCATAGCTGTATTTGCTCCTGCATTATTTTTATTATTAAACCTGGGTTGTACCAAACTGGATACAACTACAATTGGCAGTGACGAGTTACCCGCTGTTGATAATGTTCACACATTTGATACCCTTATTAATATTATTACCACACAGGGCATATTTAATGATACCACATTAATTGAAAGAACACAGGACCATGCATTAGGTGTAATTAATAACGATCCCTTATTTGGTAAAACAACGGCAAATATTTATATGCAGCTAAAGCCAACCTTTTACCCCTATTACCTGGGTAATGCAAAGGATACGCTGAATGGTTTTGGTGCCGGTCTTGATTCTGTGGTGTTGTGCTTAAAATACAAGTCTTTTTGGGGCGATAGCAGTGTTCCGCTTCATCTTGAAGTAAGGGAAGTAAATGATGCTAAATTCCGGGATTCTGTTTATATAGCAAAAACAGTGAATTATCAGCCCAACACCTATAGTACCATCATTGGAAGTACTGATGTTGATATCCGCCGTTTAGCTGATACGGTACATTATTCCAATCGCAGAGATTTCAGTATAAATCAGATACGTATCAAACTTTCAGCAACATATGCTTCCCAGTTATATAACAGGGATTCGCTTCCCGGACAAGCTTTTAATAAAGACACATTTTTCAGGGTAGCCTATAATGGCCTTGCAGTTTTCGCTAACGGAGTTGGAAATGCATTAGTGTACACTAACCTTGCCGATACATCTACAAAACTGGAAATTCATTACCGCCGCCGAAACCTGGGAAAAGTTGATAGCGTTTACAGTTCATTTATACTAAATCCTTCGGGCATACCTTCCGAAAGAAATGAACCATCCAATACCACAAATAAAATAATAAGAAACCGGGCAGGCTATCCCATTTCTTCACCAGCGCCTGATGAGCTTTATTTACAAACTACACCTGGTTCATATGTTAATCTTAATATTCCCGGGTTATCAACTTTGTCTAACAGGATCGTTCACAGAGCCGAGTTGATCATACAACAAATACCCAATAACAGCTTTCTTGATGAAGCCTTATCAGCACCTGCTTATCTTTATGTTGACCTGAAAGATACCGGAACTGCTGATAACTGGAAACCGCTTTATTTTGATCTTAATCCAAGAGAGTTCTATGACCCGGATTCAAAGACTGGATTTGGATATTTACCACGTGAGATTGATTTCCTGTCTTTCGGTGGATTTAGAAGAGCCGGAACTGACGTATTTGGTGCACCCAATAAATTTTATAATATTAATATCAGCAGGTACATTCAGCATATAATAACCCACCGTTATTATAATTACACGATGCGGTTATTTGCACCTTATGAAATTTATTATCCGCAATTGGGAATCAGTACAAATATCGCCAGGCCCCTCCTTTATGGAAATAACCTGGCTGCGGGCCGTATAAAAATCGGTGGCGGCAGTAATGTTAATTATAAAATGAAATTAAGAATTGTTTATTCAGTACTTTAACGATATATTTTAATCAGAACAATTTAGCCTCATTAATTTTCATGAGGCTTTGTTGTTTTACCGCTACAACCTTATCTTTGCAATCTTAAAAAAATAATATGCCATATTTATTTACATCAGAGTCAGTAAGTGAAGGACATCCTGATAAAGTAGCCGACCAGATAAGCGATGCATTAATTGATAACTTTTTAGCTTTTGATCCTCAAAGTAAAGTTGCCTGCGAAACGCTGGTAACAACCGGGCAGGTTATTTTGGCCGGTGAAGTAAAAAGTAAGGCCTACCTGGATGTTCAGGAAATAGCCCGGGGTGTTATCCGTAAAATAGGATATACCGTAAGTGATTATATGTTTGAAGCCAACTCCTGCGGTATCCTGTCTGCCATTCATGAACAATCTGCCGATATAAACCAGGGGGTAGACCGTAAGAAAAAAGAAGAGCAGGGCGCCGGCGACCAGGGGATGATGTTTGGTTATGCAACCAATGAAACTGATAACTATATGCCATTGGCATTAGACCTGGCACATTATATATTAATTGAAATGGCAGCCATACGCAGGGAAAATAAGCAGATTAAGTATCTGCGCCCTGATGCAAAAAGCCAGGTTACTTTAGAATATGATGATAATAACCAGCCGGTTAGAATAGAAGCAATTGTAGTTTCAACACAGCATGATGATTTTGATGAGGATGAAAAGATGCTGGCAAAAATTAAAAAAGACATCATCAATATTGTTATTCCGAGGGTTAAAGCTAAATACCCTAAATACAACCATCTTTTCAACAACAAGATAAAATACCATATTAACCCAACCGGTAAGTTTGTTATTGGTGGTCCGCATGGTGATACCGGCTTAACGGGCCGCAAAATTATTGTGGATACCTATGGTGGTAAAGGTGCGCATGGTGGCGGTGCATTTAGTGGGAAAGACCCGAGTAAGGTTGACCGCAGTGCAGCTTATGCAACACGACATATTGCGAAGAACCTGGTGGCTGCAGGGTTATGCGATGAGGTATTGGTACAGGTTTCTTATGCCATCGGGGTAGCACAACCTACTTCGATCAACGTAGTTACTTACGGAACATCTAAAGTAAAGATGACCGATGGGGAGATCGCCAAAAAAGTAATGGCAATGCCTTGTTTTGATATGCGCCCTTATTTTATTGAGAAACGCCTTAAACTGCGTAACCCGATGTATAGCGAAACTGCCGCTTACGGCCATATGGGGCGTACCAATAAGATTGTTGAAAAAACATTTACTTCACCTGATGGTAAAACAATCAAAAAGAAAGTTGAATTATTTACATGGGAGAAATTAGATGCAGTGAAAGAAGTGAAGAAAGTTTTTGGTTTGAAATAAACAACCTCCCCAAACCTCCCGATAAATCGGGAGGCTTTTGAAGACCATAAGTTCAAAAGAGCTTATGGTTTTTTAATTGGTTCATTTAAGATTAATTTTGTAAAGTGAAAAATTTCCGGCTACAACAACATCGGCCCAAAAAAAATACGTTGGTTATTGGCCGAAAGGCTGTTACCGAAGCCATGCAAACCGGTAAACAACTGGAGCGTATCTACCTGCAAAGCACTGTACATGGCGAAGCCATTGATGAAATAAAGAAACTGGCCCAAAAGACACAAACGCCCATTAATAAAGTACCTGTTGAAAAACTGAACAATTTTAATGTGAGCAATCACGAAGGTTGTGTGGCACTGATAGCCAAAGTTCAATACCAGGACCTGCAGGATGTGATCTCCTTTGTGGTGGAAAAAGGTGAAGTGCCTTTGTTTTTGATACTGGATGGAATAACAGATATAAGAAATATTGGCGGCATTGCCCGAAGTGCTTTTTGTTTTGGTGTTCATGCCATCATCATACCCGATAAAGGTGTGGGCGCTTTAAATGAAGATGCGGTGCTTACTTCGGCCGGGGCATTGGAAGAAATTGCAGTTTGCAGGGTAAACAGTTTAATGAAAACAGTGGATGACCTGCACCTGAATGGTATTAAAGTTTATGCCAGCGAAATGAAAGCAACTAAAAAAGTTTTTGAACTTGATATGAAAGAACCCTGTGCCATTGTAATGGGCGGGGAGGAGAAAGGTATCTATCCCGCATTATTAAAAATATGTGACGACAAGTTTCAAATACCCATGACCGGCGATTTTGATTCGTTGAATGTATCTGTGGCCACGGGTATTATTTTGTATGAAGTGATGAAGCAACGGCAATAATAATTATATTTTACTGGCAATTCTTTACTTAAAATGTATATGTTGGTCTTTAAACAACCAGCTTGTTATTGTTTGTAATAAAATGCTTTAATCCTGTCCGTAATATCTTTTTGCTGATGTGGGATGGTATCAAACATATGATCCCACCAGGTTACAGTTACTCCAAAACATTTATCCGGGTGTTTACAATGGTGATGAATATGAAATTGATGTACTTCCGGGAACAACCTGGCCGACATCTTCCGGTGAAGAAACCAATGCATCAACGTATAAATCACAAAACCTGTGTACAACCCCGTAAGCAGTAATATCCAGTTTTTATAAAGTATACAGAGGATAATGAGTACTAAATTTCCTATAAAAAGGATACCCCTTTGCACCCCGGTTATCCTGATATCAGTAGGATGGTGATGGTGTAAAATATGCCTTTTGTATCCAACAACTTTTGAAGGGTCGCCGCTGCCATGCATCCTGAAACGGTGGTTGTAATATTCAATGAACGTCCAGGTAAGCCAACCTGAGAACAACAACAGAAAATAGGCGATATTGGGTTCTGTACTTTTTATACGATAAGCTATCAGGATCACTGGTATAACGAGCATCAGGAACAGTAATAATGCCTTGCCTGTTTCTGAAAGAAAGAATGATGATCTGGTTATTATAAATATCTTTTTCATGATGTTATCTTTTAAAATTGGGGAACTATTTTTTTACAAAACGAACCCTGTACGCAAAAGAAATTTTAAAATAAAAATTGTCATTTACATTCCCGTCATATTTGGTAACGCCTTTTACACCTGTCCTGATCTTCCTGAATAATGAATGGCCTGCTTCCACATTGAATACAAAATTTTTATTCAGGTATGTATCAAGATACAGGCCCAGCTGGTTTTCATCGATCCGCCAATAGCCATTTGTTTTTACATAAGAGTTGGTAAAAGTCCTGAAAATGGCACCATAGTAAAAATGCTCATTTATTTTATGCTCATAGGTTAGATTGGCTGGTAATACACCGAATAAATTATTGCGGCTGTTTATTCTCCAGTCTATGCCTGCAAGTGGAATTACAAACAGGCCAAATAATTCATTGTTGATATATATGCCCAGTTTCCAAGTGAGGTTTTCATTTCTTTTATTACTTACAATGAATGCCCCGCCAAACTGTATTTTTGTTTTTTTATTGATGCTGCTGTCATTCATTCTTACAATGCCTGTGAGTAAAATACCCCATTTGGAATATGGAATTGCTTTGGATAATGAAACTGGAAGCGCAACGCTGTAATAGTTTTGCAGGTTATCGTTCTTGATCTTTGATGACCATGTTTCAAAAAAAGGGCTGAAGATGACCGCATCTTTCTTATTTTTAAACTGAACCGGAAGATTTGTTCCGATATTGAAATACGCAAGCAGTATATCATTTTTATTCTGGTTTATCAAACCGGCTTTCGGACTGTTTGTGTATTTAAGGTTAACAATATCCAGGTAGGGTTGCCCCTTTGTAACGGCAGTCATTAACAGGAAAGCTGTTGTTACAAATGCAGTTAAGTAAAATCCATTTACAGGAGTTTTATAAAATAATTTACTTTTTTTCATTGGTTTGATTTTATAATTAAACCTTATGCTGTTAGTGAATTGTGTTTTTCCGTAAACAAAATAGTTTTTTGTTTTGATTCTATTGCTGTAACAGACTTTATATTTTTCATTTGATTATTGGTGATCATCTTTTTAACGAAAGCAGGCAGCAGTTTATCCATCAATAAAAATAATTTATTGATCCGGCCCGGAATGATGACTTCTTTTCCTTTTAACAGACCATCAATGGCAACCGGGGCAACTTCTTCCGGATTCATAACGGAAAGCCTGGACAGCCAGCCCGAAGATTTGATCAGCATAGTGACCGATAAATTGGTATTCATACTGCCGGGGCAAACTACACTTACATGGATTCCATCATTTTTAATTTCTCTTCTTAAACTTTTTGAAAAGAAATAAAGGAATGACTTTGTTGCTCCATAAACCTGTTTTTTCGGAAGGAAAAAATAAGAGCATAAGCTGCCCACATTCAATATATAGGACGGGCCATTGGCCTTAAGCATATCCAGAAAAAGATGCGTAAGAAGTGTTGTGGCTGTGATATTTAATTTTATCTGTTTCTGATAAAACGACATCTTTCCCTCACTGAATAACATGGTGCTGCCTAACCCTGCATTATTGATGAGCATATTTACAGGTAGCTTAAGGTCCTGCACTTCCTTAAAAACCAGAATACAATTCTCTTCAACAGCCAGGTCTTTTTCAATGGCCACTACATCAACTTTATAATTCCGTTCTATAAAATTGGCCAGGTAGTATAACTCAGGTCCGGGGAGCGCTACAAGTATAAGGTTCATTTTTCTGGAAGCACAGTCCAGTGCCAAAGCTTTTCCAAATCCTTCGCTGGCTCCGGTTATTAAGCAGTAATTTTTGTTAAACATGTTCTTGTTTTTTTAAAAATTGAATGGTTTGGTTTAGTGCTTCTTTCAACGGGGTGGGGTGGTATCCTAACTGGCGGATTGCCTTTGCACTGCTGAAAGTTTTATTGCAGAAAATATGTTGAACAGCTTTTAAAGTTGCAAAAGGTTCTTTACTGGTTAATTTGTACTGTAACCATTGCAGTACGGTCCAGGTTTGAGTAAGAAATTTTGGGGCCCGTATAAGTTTGGCCTTAGATCCTGAAAGAGAACGGATCGTTTGAAAAAGATTTATATAAGAAATATTTTCTCCCCCCAATATATATTTTTCACCACCTATACCTTTTGCCATTGCAAGGATATGGCCTTCCACTACATCGTCAATAAAACAATAATTGGTTTCCAGGGTTCCCGGGTTTGGAATAATTGTAATCTTACCTTTTATGAAATTATTTATTATCCGGTTTACCGAAATGGGATGTGTTTCAATTCCGGGCCCGTATACTTTTGATAAAGAAACAATGACCGTGAATAATCCCTTATGAACATATTCCTTAACCAGGTTCTCTGCCAGGAATTTTGTAAACTCATAATCCTTATTAATAGTGGTTGTACGGGGATCATTCTCACTTTTAGGCTTTAAAACCGAAGAACCCATTACCCCGCAACTGCTCGTGTATATAAATTTCTTAATACCCAGGTCAAGTGCTTCGGCCAATAAATTAGCTGTGCCTTCAACGTTTACTTTGTAAAACTCAGATGAGTCCTTTGCAAATATTTTTACAAGGGCAGCAGTATGAAAAACCTGTATACATCCACGCATTGCATTCCGTATTGAAGAGCGGTCTGTAATATCTCCGGCAAAAACAATGATATTGTCATGCCTGGGTATATTGGGTGAATTTAAATTTCGTACCAGGATATGTACACAGTTGCCAAGGCCGGCCAGTGTTAGTGCCAATTGGTGGCCAATATATCCGGTTGCACCTGTTAATAAAATTTTCATAGCCTTACTGTTTTAGATGTGAATAGATAAGAGCGGTAAATATTAAGTTCGTAAACCAGTGAAAAACCAATATGCAGTATAATGGCCGGCCACACTGCATTACATGTTATGCTTAAAAAACAAACCAATAGTCCAAAGGGGATACAGGCCAGCATCTCTTTTTTACTGTTAAAAATGTGCAGTAATACATACAGTAAAACATTTAACGCAACTGCTGCCGGTATTCCCATCCAGCTTATACAGTCAAAAAGTAAAAAGCCCCTGAACCATAATTCATAAACAAAAAGGAATGTGATCCTGATGATGAAATAACGGATAACAAAATTGGCGGACAGTTGATTTATAACATCTAGTGATCTTTGTTTTTTTGCTATAATATCTTCGCTCTGCCTGAATGCAATTGAGATGAGGAGCACAAATATCAAAATAAACAGGATAACAGCAGCAATATCCGGCATTTGACTGCCTGTTAAAATTTTTACGCCGGGATGTTTCAGCATAATAAGGGGAACTGCCCCAAGCCAAAGTATACCGATGATATGGGTACCTATTAGATTACCGGGCTTTGATGTAATGGATCCATCCTCATTCATCAGTCTTTGGTTATTGTTGACCTTACTCATCCAGCTGAGTACAAAAAACATGGCATAACAAAAGACATAGATCATAACATTTGTTGGTTGCATCATGTATGTTTTAAGGTTTAAGAATTATTTCGGCCGAATAGAATGTATGGCTGATCTTTATTTTGGTACATATACCTCCTCTGTAATAATAGCAGTTGCTGTTACCGTCGGGGAACTTCACTTTATATCCACCATCATCTGTTTTTATTATTTTGACAAAACTTTCATGATTATCACAATACACCTGGCTTACACCTGCAGGCTCCTGAAAATAAAGGCATAACAGGTTTGTACTGATAAAAGGGATGATAAGAACTTCCTTTTCACCATTTCTTTCCACTTCATATTTTTCAGCAATAAACCTTGTTTGCTTATTTAATTTTGTAGAGCCGTTGGTTTTTCTGAACTGGGAGGAATAGATCATTTTCCCATTTTCATAAGTTGATGTTTCTTTTGCACACATGGTGATGAGAAAGAAGAACCTGGTTTTTATTTCAGAAACCAGTAACAGGGTTATTGTTTTCCCTGTAATGTTTTTTTCAAGCTTCAACCATCCGATATCATCTCCACCCTGTACTATTTTATAATTCAATGGCTGGTTTTGGGTTTTAGATACTATCGGGATAAGAAGCAGGAGTATCATACAACTCAACAAAATGAGATAGAACTTTGTACTAATGAGTTTACTTATCTCTGAATTTTTCACCAGCCGTATTTGATTATGATATTTTTTTAAAAAAATATAAAACAGTAACGGTATCATGATCTTTTTTTAGTTGAAGAATGATAAATTATCTACCAATGGGTAAAGCCAGGGTAATTCCGGTAATATCCTTACTTACATTAGCGGGCACGCCAAAACCCGTTTTTTGGTTACTAAGCATAAGTTTGGCCTTTTGCTTGTTTACACTGGCCAATACCATAAATGGTATGCTGGCAATACCTGTTGCCGCACTGGCGATGAATAAGCTGGCAATAGTTTGGTCCCTGCTGTCATAATTATTTGGATTTGAATTGCTGCTACTTACAAGAAGGCCCGATACGCCAAGAATAAGACCAGCTCCCAGTAATGATACGCCAGTAATCCTCAGGTTTTTGCTCCTGTGCATATAAAAAGCATAATCTTTATCCGGGCCATTTTTTGCCGCAGAATACAAGTTTTTTGAGAATGTATTATCCTCCGTTAATGCTGTGTGTTTTAATATTTTGATATTAGTAACGGCTGTGAATTGCTTTTCGGGCTGTGCTTTTGTCACCAGGTTTAAAGTGAATATCAAAACTGGCAACAGAATAATCTTTTTCATAATTTTTTGTTTATTGATGATTAAAAATTTATTTAATTATTTTAATTTACACTTGCAATGAACCTGTCACTTATTGCTAAATGCAGGCTTAATGTTGAATTGCTATCCTCTCTTTATATGAAAATCACCGTTTGTAACTGTTTTAAAAGTATTTGTAGCGCCATCAATGCCGGTTATAAATTCAAAATTCCCTTTTACATATTCGGCACTTATTTCAGTAATCGTTATCGATCCCGATCCGAATACTATTCCTCCACTTGCTCCGGCGGTATAGGTTCTGCCGTTTGGATCAGATGAATACAGGGTGAATATTCGCCACTTGTCTGCCTGCAAGGGATAATTACCTGCTTTAAGTACTTCCGCTTCGTTCAGGTAAAACTCAATGGAGCCATTGGCCCAGGTGCCACTTAGGGTAATTATTTTATCGGGACCTATAGCTGGAGGCAGGTAACTGGCATTTATACGTGTATTACAAGCCGTAGGTACGGCTTCAAGATTAAAACGCAGGTAGCTTGTAAACGCAGGTTCAACATCATTTTTTTTACAGGCTATTAAACAAACGGTAATAATCAATAATATGCAGGGGATTATCTTTTTCATAATTGTTTTTTTTAATGTTGAATATTAAATTATTTCCCAAGTGGAAAACTCAAGGTGATACCGGTAATACTTTTGCTTACATTAGCGGGTACGCCAAAAGCTGTTTTCTGGCTGGTAACCATTAAATTGGCTTTGCGTTTATTAACAGATGCCATTACTGTAAAGGGTATGCTGCTGAGCATTGCAGCAATGCCCACAACAATTAAAGCTGTAGATGCATCTGCTTTGCTTTCTGTATCGCTGTCATTCTCCCATATCACATCAAAGTTTTTCGGAAAGGTTAGCGCACCAATGCCAGCAATTACAAGACCGCCGCCAACTAAACACAGGGAAGCAATTCTATTATTACGGCTTTTTTTCAGGTAATATTCTTTATTAAATGCTGAGTCTGGGCTGTTATTCAAATTTGCTTTGTTTATAAACATACTGGTTACTGCCAGTGGTTTATCCATAGTATGGATATTGATGTTTTGTGCATTTGTTACAATTCCTGTAGATGAAAGAATTAAAGCAACGAGGATGATCTTTTTCATGATTTTTTTTTTAGGTTAAATAATTTTTGATTAACAACTCAAAACTAATTTGGAACATTACCCATTCCTAATTGACAATTAACGGGTGTATTTAAGAATCAGTAATTGCAACTTTTTGTTACCTGTTTGAGGTATTTTTTGTTTTTTTTTGCAAAAAATGCAAATGGTTTATTGTAGATTGGGAATAAATGCGTTAAATAAGGGGCAGGGATTGCGATTTTTACCAAAACTTTTTTTAAATGGAATCGAGTGAAACACAGTTACGGTTTTTCCAGCACATCAAATCTATGTTGCCCCCACATGTTTCCTTTGTGGATGAAATAGCCGATCTGTTAAACATCAGTAATGACAGTGCCTATCGCCGAATCAGGGCCGATAAACCCATCAGTTTTGAGGAATTACAGAAGTTATGTGTTAAGTATAAGATTTCGCTCGACCAGTTTTTAAACCTGCAAAGCGACGCTTTCATTTTTACAGGGAAATTAGGTAATGAAGTAAATTTTGTTTTTGAGAACTGGCTGCAGGAGGTGCTGAAGCAATACAGCATCATCAGCAGCTTTGAAAAAAAGCACATTTATTTCCTGTTAAAGGATCTGCCTTTTAATCTCCACTTTGAAATACCAGAACTGGCAGCATTCAAATGCTTTGTATGGATGAGGTGCTTTTCGGGTTACCAGGTTGATAAAGGCTTAAAATTTGCTTTTGATTACCCGGGATTTGAAGAACATAATGCGATAGGGCAGAAAATTGTGCATGTTTATAATACCATTCCTACCACCGAGATCTGGAATACAGAGGGCATTAATACCACGATCCAGCAAATAGAATATTATCACGAAGCAGGAAACCTCATATCCAAAGAGCAAGCCATAATTTTATTTGATAAAGTGGAGTTATTGGTGAATCATATTGAAAAGGAAGCTGAATTGGGTGTAAAATTTAAAATAGGGGAAAAGCCAAACCCGGTTTCACCGGCTTATCGCCTGTTTAATAATGAACTGATACTGGGTGATAATAGTTTACTGGCTGAGCTGGGTGATATGAGAGTTGCCTTTCTCAATCATAGTTTTATGCATTTTGTAGGTACCAGGGATGAAAAGTTTACTACTGCCATCTTCACTAACCTGAATAACCTGATGCAGAAATCAACACTCATCAGTTCCAGTGATGAAAGGCAAAGAATACAATTCTTCAACCGTTTGCGGGATGAGATACATCACAGGAAGGCCAGGCTTACCTGATATTAACTTTAGTTTTAGTATTTTTTATGCAGGTTATTGTAGACTTACTTTCAGATCATAATCAATGTACCATGTTGACAAACTATTTCAGGTACTTATAAATTAAAGTAAACATGGAACAGTCTACTGCACAGGGATTATTTTTTCAACAAATAAAAGCACTGATGTCCCCGCACTTATCTCTGGTAGATGAGATAGCCAGGGTACTTGATATTAGTACGGATAGTGCCTACCGGCGGATACGGGGAGAAAAACCGATCAGCTTTGACGATATTCAAAAATTAAGTAACAGCTTTAAAATATCTGTTGACCGGTTCCTTCACCTGCAAACCAATGGTTTTATTTTTACGGGTAACCTGGGCTATACCGCAAAAGATTTTGTAGAGCATTACCTGAATAATATGTTGCAGCAATTTGAACTTTTGCAGAGTTTTGATCATAAACATATTTATTTTCTCCCCAATGATATACCACCGTTTGCATATTTCCAAATTCCGGAACTGGCTGCATTTACATTTTTTTATTACAAAAAAAGCCTGTTACATTTTGAGGAAATGAAAGATTTGAAATTCTCGGTTAAAAATATAAATGCAGAACATACAAAACTGGGAATAAAAGTTCAGGCCAGCTTTAACCGGATTCCTTCAACAGAAATATGGGGTATCGATACCATCAACAGCATCCTGCGGCACATCTCATTTTACACCGATACCCATGTGTTTGAAACGAAGGAAGATATTCTTTGCCTGTTTGATAAACTGGAAGGCCTGATAGCCCATATTGAAAAGCAGGCAGAACTGGGACTTAAATTCAACTATGGCCAATCACCGGATAAAAACTCTGCCACGTACAGGATGTTTCACAATGACCTGATCACAGGCGATAATTGTGTATTGGCCGAAACTGGAGATAAGAAGGTCACGTATATCAATCACAACCTGATCAATTTTATGTTTACACGGGATGTGGGTTTTAATAATTATACGTTTGAAACTTTTCAAAATGCCATTCAAAAATCAACACAGATCAGCCTGGTAGGCGAAAAGGCCCGGGCCCGATTTTTTGGCCTTTTGCGTAACAAGATCCAGCTACAGAAAGAAACCATTAATCCATATTCATAACTACCTTTGTGATCTTTATGGAGACAAGGATGGATCAGCAAGTAAAACTAATTGAATGCCCCCGCGATGCCATGCAGGGCTGGCCGCATTTTATACCCACAAAAAAAAAGATCGAATACATCAATGCTTTACTTAAAGTAGGGTTTGATACGATCGACTTTGGCAGTTTTGTTTCGCCAAAAGCAATACCACAGATGGCTGATACGAAAGAAGTAATTGGCAATCTGCAATTGGCAAATAGCAAATCCAGGCTTTTGGCGATCATTGCCAATGAAAGAGGAGCTGAGGATGCAGTTATGTATGATGAAATCACTTACCTGGGTTTTCCCTTTTCAGTTTCTGAAACATTTCAAAAAAGAAATACCAATTCAACCATGGCCGAATCGTTGAAAAGGGTAGAAGCCATTCAGAATTTATGCTTTATCAATAAAAAGGAACTGGTCATTTATATTTCGATGGGTTTTGGTAATCCTTATGGCGATATGTATCATGAAGAAATTATTTTTGAGTGGGTGGATAAAATAGTTGCAATGGATATCAGCATCATTTCACTGGCAGATACCGTAGGTTTAGCTACCAAAGAACAGGTTTTCCAGATCACCAAATACATGGTAGATTCTTTACCGGATAAAGAAATTGGAGTTCATTTACATTCAACACCTGCAAACTGGAAAGAAAAGGTAGATGCTGCCTTAAGAGCCGGATGTAAACGGTTTGATGGCGCCCTGAAAGGAATTGGCGGTTGCCCCATGGCCGATGATGAACTGGTGGGCAATATGGATACCGAACTGATGATACCCTATTTTAATGAACTGAATTTGCTGAATAATTTAGATAAAGAGGCCTTGAAGAATTGCAGTATGCTGGCATCAGAAATATTCGTGTAATTAGTGTAATTGCTTCTAAATTCGTGTTATGGATTTTCATTTAGAATTTACTCCAAAACCTTTTGAGGTAAAGATCAACCATCGGCATAACTTATTGTTGATCGGTTCCTGCTTTACCGAACAGATCGGCAGTAAGCTATCCAGTCATAAATTTTCTGTGTTGGATAATCCCAACGGCATTCTGTTTAATCCAGTCAGTATTACCAGGTCCATTACATCCTACATTGATAATAGGCAATACAGGGAATTGGACCTGTTTTACCAAAATGAATGCTGGAACAGTTGGGAACACCACAGCCGGTTTTCTCATCCCGATAAAAAAATATGCCTGAACGGAATAAATGAATCTCAATCCAAAGCAAATGCGTTTTTAAAAAATGCTGATTGGTTATTGATAACACTCGGCTCGGCATTTGTTTATGAACTCTCCTCTCCAGGTGGAGAGGGGTTGGGGGTGAGGTCAGTGGTGGCCAATTGTCATAAAGTACCTACAGATAAATTTAATAAACGCCAGTTGCCTGTTGATGAAGTTATTGCTGCTTTACAGATGATGCTTGAAAAAGCTGTTGCTTTCAATCCTTTACTTAAAATCATTTTCACCATCAGCCCGGTAAGGCATTTACGTGATGGCTTTGTAGAAAACAACCGGAGTAAAGCAATTTTGATACAGGCAGTGCATCGGCTTATAGAAAAAAATAGTAACGGTTTTTATTTTCCGGCTTACGAACTTATTATTGATGATCTGAGGGATTACCGCTTTTTTGCAGAAGATATGGTACATCCCAATTATGCAGCGACCAGTTATGTATGGGAAAAATTTATTGCCACCTGTATTGATGAATCATCACAACTGTTGATGAAGGAGATTGCAGTGATTGTTGCAGCAAAAAATCACAAACCATTCAATCCAACATCTGAGCAGCATAAAAAATTTCTTCAAGCAAACCTTAAAAAGTTGCAAAAGCTTATACAAGAACATCCATATATTAATTTCACAGAAGAAAAATCTTACTTTAATTGTTAGAACAGAACAGATGACATCTTTTCCAAAAGATGTCATCTGTTTTATATCTTTCAATCATCATCTATTATTGTATCACAGGAATAGTAATATTTCGTTTGTTCTTTAAGGGTTTTAATAAATTGTTCTTTTCCACCAAACCAATCCAGTAATTCTTTCCTATAAAGTTTTGTAGGCCTGTCTGACAGGATAGTATTGTAAGAAGACCATTTATATTTTGTAAAATCATTTAATAATTTATGCTTTAGCGTATTTACATTAATATAAATAACGGTTTGGGTAAATTGTGTATCCCTGTTAACAAGTATATGCTTAAAGGGCCTGTGAAGCAGGTTGCCTTTTCTTTTATGTACATTATTGAATGACATTGTGTATGAAATGAGAAAACGTTGGAAAACATTATCTATCAGATCATGAATAGTAGCTTTTTGAAGTAAAAATCTTTTTTCAGTTGAACAAAGTTCATGGATACTTTTGTTTTGAAGGAAGTCCCTGATGCTTTCGAAGCTTTTGACCTTAACCAAAAAATGAAAGTGATTGGGTAAAAGATTCCAGGAAAAGGTTTCTAAAAATGGAAAGCTGTAATGATCATATCGTTTCAAAAAAAAAATCTGTTTTCATCATTTTTGAATAGTAACTCTTTATTATTAGTTCTATTGTAAACATGAAACAGTTCATTTTCGACGAAGTCTGCTTTATATTTATTTTTTCCCATAACAGATGATATTTTTAGTTATGTAAAGATGTCATCTGTTCGATTTATAGAAAAAGGTAAAACACCAGTTTAATTGGGGATTTTTCCCCAAAGATGTCATCTCTTAAGGGCTTTTAACTATTAATGTATCCGGTCACCCCTAACTTCCATTTCCTGCATCAGCTCCTTTTCATATTTCAGCCATTCGGCCCAACGCTTTCTTACAATTTTTTTATCGGTATAATGTTCGGCAAGGGTTATAAATAAAGTATAATGACCAGCCTCGCTTTCCATGAACTTCCGGTAAAAGTTTCGCATGTATGCATCATCCAAACCTTCACTCAGCCTTTTAAACCGTTCACAACTGCGGGCTTCTATCAGTGCCATGATCAGCATCTGGTCTAAAAACCGCTCCGCCGGACTTCCATCTTTTTTTTGAAACTGCAACAGGCTGTTTACATAAACATCTTTACGCTGCTTACCCAGTTTAAGGTTACGCTTTTTTAGTTCTGCAATCACCATTCTGAAATGCCCCCATTCTTCTGTAACAATCGGTGCAAGCTCCTCTACCAGTAATTCTTTTTCAGGATTTTTAGTAATTAGTGATATGCAGGTTGTTGCTGCTTTCTGTTCACAATAGGCATGGTCGGTTAAAATCTCTTCGAGCTGTAATTCAGCTAAATTTACCCAACGGGGGTCAGAAGGGAGTTGAAGTCCTAAAATGTTTTTAATGTCCTGTGATATATTTTCCATATCCACAAAAATAAAACAGCCTGGCAATAAATGCCAAACTGTTTTATTATGTACTTGTATCTGGTAATACTAATTTTTTGTTACCGTAAATTCACCTGCACCGGTAGTGCTGGGTTGCAGGCCAATGGTGCCGTTCATAATTTTAGGGTTACTGCTGTTGTATTTTCCGGTATATGAATAGATAGCACTTGAACCTACATAAGTATAGGTGCCACTTACCACATCAGCAACCTGGTTCCAGGTTCCATTGGCTATATCTGGTGCAGTTGAGCTGTTGGCCTGTACTACAAGAACTCCACCGGGTTTAAAATTTAAGGAAAAATAAAAAATAGGCCCCCCAATGCCGTTGTTATAATTACCATCCCATTTACCTTCTGCACTGGCAAATGTTACAGGTTCCGGATCGCTTTTACTGCAGGATGCCGCAAATACAACCAGGCATATACCGAGCATTGCAATTAAGAAGTTCTTTTTCATAATTATATTTTTTAGTAAATTATAGATCATTAGTAATACTTTATTTAATCAAACATTATACCACAATTTAAAATCAAATCCTTCAATTTTGTTATAACAGGTATAATATCAGTTTTATATTGATTCTAAAACCCTGAACTATATTTCTTTTTTCTGTAATTTACACTAAATAATAACCTTTATGCGGATTGTCCCTTTTATCGTTTCAACAGTTATTACATCCGGGCTGATTGTTTTATTTAATAGCAAACTTGTTTTACCTGCCCCATTGGGGAAGTTATTAAGCCCCCAGCATGGTATTTGGCAAAATGCAGAGCCATCCGGTGAAAATTATGCTGCAGACCTGCATTTTCCCCAGCTTAACGGTAAGGTTGATGTATATTTTGATGACCGCCTGGTACCGCACATTTTTGCTGAGCAGGAAAATGATGCTTATTTTGTTCAGGGTTTTTTGCATGCAAAATTCAGGCTTTGGCAAATGGAATTACAGACTTTTGCCGCTGCCGGCAGAGCCGGTGAAATAATTGGTGAAAAAGCTATTGCGCACGACAGGGAGTTTAGACGGTTGGGCATGGTTTATGCTGCCGAAATTGCAGAAAAGGAAACAGAAAAAGATCCTGTAATTAAAGCTGAATGTGATGCTTATACCGCAGGTGTAAATGCTTATATAGAAACAGTAACGGAAAGTTCGCTTCCGCTGGAGTACAAGTTGATTGGTTATAAACCTGAAAAATGGAATAATTTTAAAACTGCTTTATTTCTCAAATATATGAGTTATGATCTTGCGGCTCATGATGATGATTTTGAAATGACAAATGCAAAAAGCTATTTTAGTACGGCTGATTTTGCAAAACTTTTTCCTGATATTCAGGATTCATTAGATCCTGTTATTCCAACAGGAACGGTTTTCGAAAAACAAAAAGTATTTCCTGTTGCTCCGCCAAATGCCGATTCGGTTTATGTAAACAGCAATGAGCTGGCCGTTTTGGAAACTGAGAAACCCAACCGGGAAAATGGCAGTAATAACTGGGCAGTAAGTGGCAGCAAAACCAAAACAGGGGCACCCATTTTATGTAACGATCCGCATTTGGGTTTAAATCTTCCTTCACTTTGGTATGAGGTACAGATATCGACCCCGGGATTTAATGCTTATGGTGTAAGTTTTCCCGGAGCACCGGGCGTTATCATAGGATATAATGATAGCTGTGCTTTTGGGTTTACAAATGGGGGCAGGGATGTTCGGGATTACTATGAAATAAAATTTAAAGACGACAGCAGGGAAGAATATTTTTTTAACAACCGCTGGCATAAAACAAAATTCAGAAAAGAAATCCTTAAAATAAAAGACAAACCTGATTTTATGGATGATGTTGCTTATGTGCAATTGGGTAATGATTGGTGTCCGGTAATGTATGATAAAACGTTTACCGGAGGGCGGAATATCAATAATAAATATTATGCGGTGAGGTGGAAGGCGCATGATGCCAGCAATGAATTGAAAATTTTTAATCTGCTCAATCATGCCAAAAATTATTCGGATTATACTGCTGCTGTAACAAACCTGCATACACCGGGCCAGAATTGTGTTTTTGCCAGCAAGCAGGGTGATATTGCTTTACGTACCCAGGGCGAATGGCCGGCCAAGTGGAAAGGCCAGGGCGATTTTGTAATGCCGGGCACTGACAGCAGCTATTTATGGCAGGGTATGATTCCGCAGGATGAGGTACCCTATCAGTTTAATCCGGAGAGAGGTTTTGTAAGCAGTGCAAACCAAAAACCGGCCGATGATAAAACCTATCCCTATTACCTGGGAAGAAATTATCCTGTTTACAGGGGCGTTACCATCAACCGCAGGTTACAAGCTATGACCGGTATAACCCCACAGGATATGATGGCCCTGCAAACGGATAATTTTGATGTCGCTGCTGAAATGATAAAACCGCTCATTTTAGCCAACATGAAAGTGACCGAATTAAGTGCAACTGAAAAAAAGTATTATGATATTTTTAAAAACTGGAACCAGCGAAATGATATCGGATCAAAAGGAGCAACCGTATTTGATCATTTTTGGAACAGGTTTGAAAAGGTTGTTTTTGATGATGAATATGCAAAGGCGCCGGAAGTTATTATGCATCCCTTTTTCAGTACATTACTGGAAGTTGTTTTAAAAGATTCTGCCTATACATTTTTAGATGATATTTCCACCCCGCAAAAAGAAACACTGGCAGATAATATAACAACCGCTTTTAAAAAAGCGGTTATTGATCTTCAGGATGTAGATGCTGAAGGAAGATTAGACTGGGAAAAAAATAAAGCTACCCGTATCAACCATTTGGCAAAACTTGCCCCGTTCAGCAGGATGGATCTTCCCATTGGCGGAGGTGTTAGAAATATAAATGCAACTAAAGTTGATCATGGCCCAAGCTGGCGAATGGTAATAAGCCTGACCGAAAAAACAGAAGCCTATGGTGTTTATCCCGGGGGGCAGAGTGGAAACCCGGGCAGTAAATACTATGATAATTTTATTGATCAATGGGCAGCCGGAAAATATTATACGCTTTGGATGATGACAAAAGAAGAATCAGGAGATAAACGGTTGATAGCAAAAATGAGTTTTAGTAAATGATTTACAATTTGAAGATTAGTCAATTTGGAGATTTGATAATTAAATACAGATCATTTCCAGATTAACTAATCACCAAATCATTGAATCATCAAATCATCAAATTAATATTATGAAATTTTTCATCTCACTTTTACTAACAGCTTTATTAAGTTTTGCTGGCTGTATGTTTTTGCCCTGGTGGAGTATTGCCATTGTTGCTTTTGTAGTAGCTGCAATGATACCTCAACATCCCGGTAAATCTTTTATTGCAGGTTTTACTGCATTGCTGTTACTCTGGGGAGGTTTGAGTTTTTGGATAAGTAATAACAATGAACATATTTTAGGACATAAAGTTTCTTTACTAATTTTAAAAACGGATAGTCCTTATTTATTGATCCTTGTTACAGCAGTAATAGGTTCAGTAGTTGCAGGTTTTGCTGCATTGGCAGGAAGTTATCTGCGTAAGACCAAATTGTAATGTACCAGCCGGTTAATTTTAAACTTTCACTAACAATATCCCCGTTATTTTTGTTATTACTCAAAACTGATCATGCACAAGGCTTTATTATTTTTTTCTTTACTAATTTCCGGTTCTGCTTCAGCTCAAAAAATTTATGGTACTGTTTTTACAGATAAAGGTGAGCTGATGCCTTATGCATCTGTAACCGTTAAGGGAACATCTGCAGGTGCCAGTGCCAATAATAAAGCGAGGTTTTCATTTTCGGTTACTCCGGGCACCTATTGGATCGTTTGCCAGCATATCGGATATGGTAAACAGGAAAAACAAATCACTGTAAAAAGTACAGATACGGAACTCACCTTTATACTTAAGGCACAGGAACTGGATTTAAAAGAATTCGTCATAAAAAGCGGTGGGGAAGACCCTGCCTATGAAATTATCCGGCAGGCCATTAAAAAACGCCCCTTCTACCAGGACCAGGTTAAGGGATTTGAATGTGAACTGTACACCAAAGACCTGATGAAACTGCGTAAACTGCCTAAGAAAATACTGGGCCGGAAAATACCTGATGAAGATGTTAAAGAAATGGGGCTTGATTCTTCCGGTAAAGGAATTTTTTACCTGTCGGAATCGGTAGCCAAAGTATATATTCAACAGCCTGATAAATTTAAAATGGAAGTGCTGAGTACACGGGTTAGCGGCAGTGACGGATTTGGATTTACGTTCCCGACATTTATCAGTTTTTATCAGAATAATGTTTCCGTTTTCCTGGACCGGTTAAATCCGCGGGGATTTGTTTCGCCCATTGCTGATGCGGCTTTAAGCATGTATAGATTTAAATACCTGGGTAGTTTTTATGAAGATGGCAAAGAGATCAACAGTATCCGGGTAATTCCACGCCGGAATTATGAACCGGTATTTTCGGGTACCATAAATATTACTGATGGAGACTGGCGCATTCACAGTATTGACCTGCTGTTAACCAAAACGGCACAACTGGAGATTGTTGATACCCTGCACATCACCCAGATTCATGTTCCGGTTGGCAATGATATATGGCGGGTAAAAAACCAGTTTATTCATTTTGGTTTTAAACAGTTTGGAATTGATGCAATAGGCAACTTCGTTTCCGTATATTCCGATTATAAGATCAATCCGGTATTTGCAAAAAACAGGTTTAATAAAGTGATTGTTAATTATGATACAGCATCAAATAAAAAGTCAATTGCTTATTGGGATACCATCAGGCCAGTGCCTTTGGAAAAAGAAGAGCGCATGGATTACCAGGTTAAGGACAGTATTTTTCAGGTAAATAAAGATTCGGCACAAAGCCAATTATCTGTTGACTCGCTGAATAAAAAACAGGGCAAACTGAAGCTGTATGATGTTTTCTGGAAAGGCCTTCAACGTACAAAATATACCGTAAAGGGTAATCATACCTGGGGTATAGAATCTTTGATTAAAGGGTTGGAGTATAATACGGTTGAAGGCGTGGTGGTTAATTTTAATCCTTATTACAGCCGTTACCTGAAAAAAATAAAGACCAATTTTTCTTTTGAACCCAATTTGCGTTACGGATTCAGTAATACACACCTGAATGCCTGGGCCGATCTCTATTTCAGAACAAGGGATTGGGAAACTGATAAAAAGATCAAACGCCATTCATGGACCCTTTCAGGCGGCAAAAGAGTGTCTCAGTTTAATAAAGCAAATCCTATTGACGCGCTCACCAATACCATCAGTACCTTGTTTTGGGGTGATAATTTTATGAAGATTTATGAAAACTATTATAGCAGTATTAATTTTAATAAGCGTTATGAAAGTGGCCTGCGGTTTAATATAAATGCATTGTATGAAGACAGGATACCACTGGAGAACAGTACCAGTTTTACTGTTTTTAAAAAAGATTCCATCAATTTAAAACCTAATTTTCCCTATGAAAAAATTCCGGCCCAGTTTACCGCCCACCAGGCATTTATTATAAGTTTCGATATCAGCATCAGGCCCGGCCAAAAATATATACAGTACCCCAACCGGAAAATGCCCATAGGTTCAAACTATCCGACATTTAGTTTTAATTATACAAAAGGAATTGAAAAAATTACGGGCAGCGATGTGAATTTTGATAAATGGCTTTTTAATATAAGTGATGATAAAAATTTTAAACTGGCCGGTTTACTCAAATATAAAATAGGCATTGGCGGTTTTATTAATGCTAAGAAAGTTTTTATACAGGACTATCAGCACTTCAATGGCAACCGGTCAACCAGGGCCAGTGAGTATGTAAACAGTTTTCAACTGGCAAAGTATTATGCCAACAGTACCACAAGTTCATTTTATACCTATGCCCACCTGGAGCATCACCTGAATGGGTTGCTTACCAATAAAATTCCATTGTTTAAACGCCTGAACTGGAACCTGGTTGCTGGCGGTAATGCCTTTTATGTAAACGGTAAAAATAATTATATAGAAATTTTTGCAGGGCTGGAAAATATTTTAAAATTATTCAGGGTTGATTTTGTAGCTGCCTATAATAATGGTAATAAGGGATTAACTGCAATCAGGATTGGTACAGGAGGTATTTTAGGCAGCAACCTCCTTAACAATAATTCCAGGAGCCGCCGGTCGTCGATCAGTTTGTAATTATTATTTAATCAATATCTTTGTTCCCTAATTTGGTTTGCCTGCAAGCATCCAATCTTACACCTGGTCTTACAGTTTCGTTTTACCGGGTAAATGGTTTCTCCGCCCGAGCGGAGATCAAATTAAAAACTATGGCAGTATTACACAACCGGGTTTCCCAGGCGGAACTTAAAAAATTATTGTACGCAGAGACAGAGCATCGTACCACTATTTCCTTTTATCAATATTTTAAGATTGATGATCCAAAACAATTCAGGGATGATATGTATAAGGGACTTGATTCCTTAAAAGTATTTGGCAGAATTTATATAGCTGCCGAAGGCATTAATGCCCAGGTAAGTGTGCCGGATTATAATGTAGATGCATTCAGGGAATATCTAAATACAATCCCGGCTTTAAAAGATATACGGTTGAATATTGCCGTTGATAATGACGGTAAATCTTTTTGGGTACTTAAAATAAAAGTACGGGAAAAGATTGTCGCCGATGGTATTCATGATCCGGGTTTCAGTATGCAGAATAAAGGCAGTTATGTAAATGCGGTACAGATGAATGAACTGCTTGCGGATGATAAAACCATTGTTATTGACATGCGCAATCATTACGAATATGAAGTAGGGCACTTTACAAAAGCCATAGAGATACCCAGTGATACCTTCAGGGAGCAGTTGCCCATGGCTGTAGATCTGATGAAGGATAATAAGGATAAGAATATCATCATGTATTGTACTGGCGGCATCCGTTGCGAAAAAGCAAGTGCTTATATGTTACACCATGGTTTCAATCATGTGTATCACCTGGAAGGAGGCATTATCAATTATGCACAGCAGGCAAAAGCGGCAGGCCTGGAAACAAAATTCTTCGGTAAAAATTTTGTTTTTGATGACAGGCTGGGGGAGCGGATAACAGCAGATATCATTGCCCGGTGCCACCAGTGCGGTAAACCTGCTGATACGCATACCAACTGTAAAAATAACGGTTGTCATTTATTATTTATACAGTGCAGTGATTGTGCAACGCAATATGATGGATGCTGTACAGTAACATGCCAAACCGTTTATAATTTACCGCCTGAAGCACAAATGGAATTGCGTAAGGGCATTGATAAAGGCATGATGGTATTTAATAAAAGTAAAAAGCGGTTAAGGCCGGGATTGCATGAGAGATAAATAGTAAGTAAAACAGAAACTACCATTTAGGTTAAACTTTACTTGAAAAATTAAAAGAGATTAATTATATATCCACAACAAAACCGGTTTGTTCGAATTCTGTATGTATTTACCAAGTTCTGTTAAAATGGTTGGTGAAACAGCCGGGCAACCGGCACTTTCATATATATGGCGGGGATAAGGTTCAGTTTTAGGTATATAATCAGTAGCATGTAATACAATAGCACGTTTATAGGCATTGTTATTTGAACTGTCTAATCCATATAATTTATACGACAAACCAAATTGTCCATTGTATGCATTGCCAATTTTATATTTACCCAATGAAGTAGCATAGCTGTTAGGCATATTTGAGAATATCAATTGATCATTGCAGCCCGTAAAATAAGAACCGCTGCCATGTGATACAAGTGATGAAAGCTCAATTTCATCCT
>JANOFR010000099.1:0-2088 GCA_031413755.1 Chitinophagaceae bacterium | reverse complement strand
AGGGATAAACCGGGTAACTGTCCTATCTGCGGAATGCAACTGGTAAAAAAAGAAACAGGTGGAGAGAAAATAATTGAAGTAACAATGGATGCCTTATTAAAGCCTACCAATGAATTTGTTTTGTCTTCCATCCCTGTTACTTCTATAGAAAGTAAAGAAGAGCAGATCGAGATTGAAGCATTGGGAAATATTGCTTACGATACAAGGCAGGCTGGCAGCATCTCTTCAAGGGTGGCCGGCAGAATTGAAAAACTGTACGTACGTTACCGCTATCAAAAAATCAGCAGCGGCCAGCGCATCATGGATATTTATAGCCCGGAAATGCTCACCGCACAACAGAATTTATTATTCCTTATAAAAAACGATCCTGATAATAAAACATTTATACAGGCAGCAAAAGATAAATTGCTTTTGTTGGGCATGAGTAATGAACAGTTGCAGCAGGTAATAAAAACAAACAAGGCATCTTTTACAATTGCCGTTTATAGTAATTACAGTGGTCACATACATGAGGCATCAAACGGCGCTGCCATGAATAATGCAACCACCGGCATGAAAGATATTACATTGATTACCGAAGAACTTTTATTGAAAGAAGGCATGTATATTCAAAAAGGGCAGGCTGTTTTTGTTGTTAATAATCCCGACCGTGCCTGGGTTGTGCTCAACATTTATGGCGATAACCAGGCCCTTGTAAAAAAAGGCAATGCGGTAAGGGTGGTTCCCGAAACCGCACCGGGCAGCGATTTCAGGGCTACCATTGATTTTATTGAACCCTTTTACCGCAAAGAAAGTAAAACACTTACTGCAAGAATTTATTTTAACAACAGCACTTTAAAAATACCTATC
Organism: Chitinophagaceae bacterium; assembly: GCA_031413755.1. Taxonomy (GTDB): domain Bacteria; phylum Bacteroidota; class Bacteroidia; order Chitinophagales; family Chitinophagaceae; genus Ferruginibacter. The sequence continues at coordinate 1,239 of JANOFR010000099.1, read as the reverse complement.
GGCAGCCAGGTAAGGGCAACTGTTTTTGGTAACACAAAAGACGCTTACTGGTTACCCAAAGAAGCGGTATTGTCTTTGGGGATGGATAAGATAGTTTTTAAAAAAGAAGGTGCAGGTTTTAAAGCACATAAAATAAATATCGGAACAGGATATAATAATCAAATACAGGTCATCAATGGATTAACCATAATTGATTCCATTGCAGTGAATGCACAGTATTTAATGGATAGCGAAAGCTTCATCAAAATAAAAAATTAAACAATGAAAGAAAATATTTTTGTACCGGGCTTAAGTAATACTATTTGGCTTCATTGGCGTCAGGCACTTGCCGGTGTTAAACCGGCATCCCGATTATTTTCGGGACTTGTACAGTTGATTCTTTGGGCAGCAATAACCGCAGGCCTCATGTTATTAGCCAGTTCATGCAAAAACAAAACGGAAATAGCAAAAGATTCAGATATTTATTACACCTGTTCAATGGATCCCCAGGTTATTGAGTCCAAACCCGGCAAATGCCCTATCTGCCATATGCAACTTACACCCGTTAAAAAAACCAATGCCGAAAATAAAGATGAAATTATGTTGAGTGAACAACAGATTCAGTTAGGCAATGTTAAAACAGATACCTTACGCATGGGTTCAATCGGCGATCAGTTGGTTTTAACAGCTACTTTAAATTTCGATCCCATCAAAGCATCCTCCGTAAGTTCAAGAGTGATGGGAAGAATTGAAAAATTATATTTTAAAAATCTGGGAGACTATGTTGGCAAAGGAGTTCCGTTGTATGATTTGTACAGCGAAGAATTAAACAATGCCAAACAGGAATATTTACTGGCATTAGACAGAAAAAAATATTTTGTTGATGAAACAGTCATGGATTTTGACCAGTTATTACAAAGTGCAAAAAATAAACTGTATTTATGGGGCATAAGTGAAGCAGGTGTGGCGGAACTGGCAAGGAATAAAAAAGCAAGCCCCACTACAACCTTCTACAGCACAGCATCAGGTTATATTACAGCTTTAGATTTTAAAGAAGGTGATTATGTAATGGAAGGAGGCACCATTGTAAAACTGGCCGACCTGTCAAGTCTTTGGGCAGAAGCACAGGTATATACTTCGCAACTTTCGGCAATTGATCGTAATGGAATTGCCCTGGTACAATTACCGGATATGGAAGGCAAAGAAATTAAAGGAAGGATTGAATTTGTAAATCCGGAGATCAATCCTGATACAAGAATT
>JANOFR010000098.1:0-42248 GCA_031413755.1 Chitinophagaceae bacterium | reverse complement strand
ATCTTTCCATCTACTTTTATTCCGTTTTGGTCCGGGATAGGTTTATTGGTTTTATTCCAACCTTCGTTCCCCTTCGGTCTTTTATTTGTTAATTTTTCAATTTCGCCCTTTTTATTTCTTGAAAATTCTATCGTTACCATTGCATCATCAAAGAAAAACATATCCCTTTGATACGCTTTCAATTTAGATTTTGGGCCTCTGCCTAGTTGAGAATACAGCTGATTTTCTGACACAGTGATGATTCGTTGTTGACCTTTTTCATTTTCATAAACGCCTGTGTATCCTTTTAAAATGGCATTTTCTACTTGTATTCCTTTGTATTCGTAGGGTTTGCCAGCGGCAAGGGCTGCCAACCTCGAAGTAATATCCTCAGGCGAATTACAGTCACAATTAGAAAAAATGGCTACAAAAACATCTTCTTTGGGCAAATAAATTTCCATTGTCACAAAGCCATTAATTTTTCCACCATGCCAAATAGAAGGGTTTTCATAAACATAGCCTAAACGCCAGCCATAGCCGTATGCCGTTTCTTTTCCATCTGTCAGTTTATACCTGGTAAAGGCTCTATCAAGGCTTTCTTTTTTTACCAATTTATAGGAATGAACAGCCTGGTGCCATTTAAACAGATCGGATACAGTGGACTGTATTGCACCTGCCGAGTAAACATGAGTCATGTTCAAAGGTTGGGAGTTTTCATAGCCACTTTCACCCTGGGTATAAGCTCCAGCTCTGTTTTTAATAATTTTTGTATCATTAGCGTATAGTGAATTAGTCATACCAAGTGGCTTGAAAAAGTTTTCTTCCAGGTATTCTGCATAGGTTTTGCCCGAAATTTTTTCAATGATATAGCCCAATAAAAAATAGTTTGAATTGCTATATTCCCACTTTGTACCAGTGGCGAAACGCATTGGGAGGTTCTTGAAAAAATCAATCATTTCGTTTGGTGTGAAACCCAATGTAGCCCTATTTCCAGTGTCTGTAATGCCCGAATAATTCTGAATACCCGATGTATGTGTCAGTAAATGTTCAATCGTTATTTTATTTCCTTGTGTAGGATAATCAGGAATAAACTTTGAAATTTCATCTTTCACATTCAACTTTCCCTGTTCAACTAATTGCAATATGGCAACGGCAGTAAATTGTTTGGTGATAGAACCAATCCTGAAAACATTATCCACTTGCATGGGTACATTTAATTCCAGGTTAGCCATGCCGAATGCTTTTTTATAAATAATCTGCCCATTTCGGGAAACCAGTGCAGTTGCACCTGTTTCATTAGTCTTGAATTGCTCCGACAGTATTTTGTCAAACTGTTTGACAACTTGCTCTACATTTATTTGTTGAGCATAAGAAAGATTGAACAAAAGCCCGAAGGCGAGGATTAGTATTTGCTTTTTCATTTTTTTTTTAATTTATAAGGTGCAAACGTGCATAAATTATCTTGTACAATGCAAGCAGTGTCAATAAACAACGGATTATCGTATACAAACAGCCCAATTATGCCAACCGCAGAAAAGCATAAGTAAATACATTTGCCGACCTTTACCCCCTAAATAGTAAGATGAAGACATTCACTAATATAAAGCGCTTTCAATTTTATTTATGCATTGGGGCTTTTTGGTTATTACTATGGCTTTTTAGTTTTATAAATCATTCCGAAACATTTGTAGTGCAATCTTTGAATGAAACCTGGAAGGTTGTATATTTTGTTATAGTCAATTTCATATTCTTTGAATATAGCCTGCCAATCATAATAAATAAAAGATCAAACATCCTTTTTAATATCCTGATCGGTATTTTCCTGATAGCGATTCATCTTATGTTAATTTCCTTTGGTTTATATGCCTGGAATAACTTAGGAATCAAGCTGCATTTTTATACTCAATTAAGGCACAGTTTCTTACTTCCAAATGGACCCTACAATCAACTTTTGGAGGCTGTAATTTATGAAGCTGAGGCAGGGCTTACTTCCACCTTCTTTTTCGGGGTGGCAAAACTTTTTTATAACAATTTCAAATTAAGACAAAAGACCCAACAACTGCGTCTTGAAAAGCAGGAGGCCGAATTGAACTATCTCAAATCACAAACGAATCCTCATTTTTTATTCAATACATTAAATAATATTTATTCGTTGGCCAGAGATAAATCTGACTTGGCTCCTGAGTCAATTTTGCGTCTTTCTAAGATCCTGCGATTCATGCTCTACGAAACTAGTGGAGAGTTTATAAGTATCGAACAGGAACTGGAAATTATCAGCAGCTATATTGATCTCGAAAAATTGCGTTATGATGATTCTTTGAGTATAAATTACAGGTACGAGATTGACGATATGAAACAACCTTTACCCCCACTGTTGCTGGTTCCATTGGTTGAAAATGCGTTCAAACATGGTGTTTCGGAAACAAGAAATCAACCATTTGTTGATATTCATCTTTCGGCTAATCAGCAACAATTATTATTTGTGGTAAAAAATTCTACTGAAAACGTTTATGAAGAAAAGCGTGTAAGAGAAAATATCGGTCTATCTAACCTTAGGCGGCAACTCGAATTGCTTTATACAGATTACAATTTATCTGTTCGACAGGATGAAACAGTATTTACTGCTACTTTAAAAATTAACCTGGCCAGCCATGTCTAAAATAAAATGTATTGTAATAGAAGATGAGCCGCTTGCAGTAAAAGTTTTATCGGATTATATTTTGCAAGTGCCTTTCCTTGAATTACAAGCAACATTTAAAAATGCTATCCTAGCAATTGAATATTTGCGGGATAATGCTACTCAACTTATTTTTTTAGATATTCATATGCCAAAATTAAAAGGGATGGATTTTTTAAAAATGCTTACGAATCCGCCTGCGGTAATTGTTACAACCGCATATCATCAATACGCGGTGGAGGGGTTTGATTTGAATGTAACTGATTATCTGTTGAAACCATTTTCGTTTGAACGATTTTTAGTAGCAGTTACTAAGGTAAAAACAACCCAAAGGGAAATTCAGAAAACAAATGAAAGTGATGAGAAAAAAGATTTTATATTTCTGAATATTCAAAAAAGAAAGGTGAAAATTCTATTTTCCGAGATTGTTTATATTGAAAGTCAGCGTGAATACATCAAGGTCGTTACAACAAAAATAGAATACATTTCAAAGATCAGTACGCATGAAATTGAGCGTCTTTTACCTGTAAATCTTTTCAAGCGGGTTCATCGTTCTTTTATAGTTTCAATTACCAAGATTAAATCATACACAGCCGAAAATGTTGATGTTAATGGAATATCTATTCCTATTGGCAGAGAGTACCGGGGTGTTATTGAAAAGTTGTAGGTTTTAAAGGTGGATTTACTATGTAACGGTTAAAGCATTGGCGTTTTTACTCTTAGAATGTACCAGGATTCGTTTTCAAAGTAAATCTTTTACTCTTTCTTCCTATACTGCTCTGTCCATAAAACACAAGATCCTGATAACATTAAAAACTGTTTGAATAAGTTTTTGTTATTGATCATCAATTGCAGGCTTATTATTTTTTATGCCCTTAATCAAAAGCCATAGTGTTATTGAAATTTCTCCTAAAATCCAAAAAGGAGTTGCAATTTGGAAAACAAGAGTTTGGTAGTTGGGGAACAGCAGATGTGCAAAACAATGTATGATGTATGCTATACCGTTAATAATTAAAAATACCCCCAATATACGAGGAATAAAGCCAGACTTATAAACCAATTGACCAAACGGAAAAAGCCAAAGCCCCCAAAACATTTCTAATGTAATTGTAGCGTAGTCATTAATTTTAAGAAATAGCATTGCCAAATCTTGTCTCTGACTAAGTTCGAATGTTTTCAAAATTTCGCCTTTAAAAATCATAAGGGAAGTAATATTAAATGCCTCCGTAATAAATACAACTGGAATTTGCACAATCACCAATGCAACCAAAAGTTTAGCCTGGCGTTCATTTACCTGTCTGAATAACCGGTATAGCGCCAATGCCATAAACACCCAAATGATACTGCTGATAATGTCATTAATCATTCCTGTTCGAAATATAAACTCATTGGCCAAGATCTTATTGGCAGTGGCAAAAGCATCACCCTGTACAATAGTTCTTGATGGAACAAACATAAGGCCATAGATGGCCGTTATTATCCACATTAGATACAGCAGGCCAGCAAGTCTTGCTGTTTTTTTGAGTGAAGCAGTTTTTTCTTCCATGATATTCTTTGATCGTTATTTTAAAATTTGTAACCGAATTTTAAAAAAGTTCTCAAATTATTTAAATTACCAATTACAACTGATTCCTGTTTGTTATTTATGCTGGTAAGAGCTACCTTATTAGTAAAGGCATACCTGCTTTCGAGGCCAATGAAATATTTTTTAATATTAAATATAACACTTGCACCAAAGCCATAATTAAATACAGTTTTGATTTTCCCGGTTGTATTGACAAAAATCAAGCCTGCACTAGGGCCAACACCCAATTCGAATGATGGTACAGTAACTATTTTATATTGTGGATTAAGTTCTACGGATATCGTTTTAAGTTTTTTACCTTCCTGGCGAATAAGGCTGAATTGTTGCCTGATGTGACTTTTTCTGGTTTGAATTAAAGGACATTCTAATGAAATTTCAACACCATATACAGGTGCAGAGACGTCAAAGTTTTTATTGTTTTGAATGCCCCCAATTAACGATAGGCCAAGTTGAGGTTTGTATTCTTTTTTACTAAACGTATTTTGAGCTTGGATCAGAACGGGAATTGTAAAAAACAATACGATGATAATCTTTTTCATGGTAATTTATTTTTGGTTAGATGTTAAAACAAATCAATTTGCGAAATTCATCTCTGGCATTTTCACACCCTTTAATTTACAACCATAGAATAGTTGAAATTTTTATGATTGTAAATTATCTGCGAACTGTTTTCGTTACAACTTTGATGTTTGAAGTATATAATTGAAAAATACCTGAACGACTATCAGCCCATACTAATTGAAAAGTACCATCGGGTTTAGCAGCGCAGCCTATATAATCTCCGCCGGAGATAAATCTTTCACCAGCTTTACCATTGCCCTTAACAGATGGATCTGAGTTAACACTTGTTACCCGCACTTCTTTTTCAAATGTTTGCCCACCATCTGTTGAAATAGTGAAATAAATATCATTTTTCTTTAATTCCGGATCATTTCTACGGTCCACCCATACAATACCAAGGATGCCATCTTTGTTGATGGCTACCGCTGCGGTACGCATGAGTTTTTCGTCAGCGTAATTATGGTCTATTCGAATGTCAGGTGACCATTGACCCCCAATAGAATCTGAATACTGAATATAAAGCCCATTGGATCGTGTTGGGCTTGTACCCGTGTTTTTAACAAAATATATCCGGCCTTTATATTTTCCGATGGTATCAACTGCTAAAACTGCAAATCCTTTTGAGAGTCCTGCCCGGTCAGTAATTAGAATTGGGTTCGATAATTTATCATCAATTGAATATATGTATTTGAATACCGGAGCACCAGCTTGATTGTTCTCTACAGAATATTCAAGAAAGGGGAGAACTACAGCACCACCTGGGTGTATTGCGGCTGTAAGTGTATTACTATTACGTGGGCCAATAGTGTATAAAGAAGGCGGAGAAACGAACCTACGCCAATCATCTGTATATTTTAACCAGGCATAAGAAATCAATTGCTTTGAAGTATCCCTTTTCATAAAACTCGACAAAACATACAGACGATTATTTTCCCATGGATTAATGACCATGGTCGCATGGTCATGACCTCCCCCAAACATGACCGTGTCATTGTTCCATGTAAACCCACCATCATGCGAGGAGTAATATATCAATCCATTTTTCTGTGAAGAACCAAAACCTACCAGACCTACCAAGGCAACATCATTATCATTTTTTATAGCCACCCAGGGGTCACCTCCATGGGTCATAGGTAAATCAGTTTGCTTCCAGGTTTTTCCATTATCTTTTGTTGCAAATACCGCAATATGCGACCTACTTAAAGAAGCAGCAGCAGAATCAAAAACCATAGCAACAGTAACCATGTGCTTATTGTTTTGTGGATTAACTGCCAGGTGTGGTTCAACCAATGGAAGCAGAGGGTATTTAAAGCTTATCAATTGATTTTTACCTGCAATCATTTGAGGTTTGTATTCTTTTTTTAAAAGCGGTTCTTGAGCCTGAGCGAGAACAGGGATTGTAAAAACAAATACGATGATAATCTTTTTCAAGGTAAAATATTTTTTATTTGAATGATAAAACAAATCAATTAGAGGATTAAATCTCAGGCATACTCATCCCTTTTGTTTAAAATATTTTAAATACTATCTCCTGAAACTATTGATTAATATCCTTGCCGGCTTTCAATTTTTCAATATTGGCAGTTACTGTTGCTTTTGCTTGTGGTGAAGTTGCCTGTGCCAGTGCTTTTTTTGCAAACTCAATTGCTTTTGCATAATCTGCTTTTGCCGAATAAGCGTAAGACAAGCGATTGTTTACTGCATACACATCTCCAAATTTGGCCCTGGCACCCAGTATCACTTCTATAGCTCTATCGCTTCGCTTTTGTGTAATCAATGTTCTGCCGTAACCTATATACTGGTTTATATTCGCAATTGTTAGTCCTTCATTCATAACTGAATCAGCCTGTGGCAAACGGTTCAGTTTTTCATACCCTGTTGCCAGGTTTCTGTATGCATCAAAACCCGACTGTGAAAAAGGCTGCCCTGTCACGGCTCTTCGGGCCCAGTCCATTGCTTCCGCCGTATTAATGTTTTTATCAAAGCAATACATGGAAGCTTCAAGCAGGTTAGCGCTGATGAAACCTTTAACGCCTGTAAGCTCTGCCCTCATTCTTGCAAGTACAATATTGTCAACATCTACTTCCACTTTAAATGGTACAGATATTTTTTCCCATTGCAAGGCAATTACACAATGATTTTCTTTGTGCTCGATGAATTCATACTTCAGCCATTCAACAGCTTTGTCAAGCACTACCGGTTTTACGTTCACTCTTAATACATCATTCTCTTCCGTATAATAAAAACTGCCCCATGCCCCGGCTTGCTTAGAAAATATTAATGTAACATTATCTGTTCCCCTTGCCATAAAAAGGGCATAAGAGCCGGCTTTTAAATCCTTACCTTCCACCTTTATATCATGCTCAAAACTGATAATTGTTGCTTCATTTGCACCGGCCCTCCAGGGACTAGTAGGCATATTGGTTATAAAACTGAAGGTGCCGAAACCATTTGCCACCACACCTCCCCATATTTTACCTTCACGCCCTTTTACACCGGGCCTTGAATATTTAATACTGATGCTGGTGATACCCACTTCTTCTGAAATGTTTGCTCTTGGGTTAAACCCGACTGGCGGTATATCCATTTGAGCAGTTACAACTATTGCAGTAAGCGTAATTACAATTGAAAGAATGATCTTTTTCATAATAATAGTCATTTATCGAATTAATATTCTGTATTAAAAAAAATCTAATTATTACCTATACCAACTCCGCCGCTTTGCTGCACTCTTTTTAATTCATCCTCTGCACCGCTTGTACGCTGTCTAGCAGCCTTCACTGTATTACTTCCAAACCGATAATTAAAGCTGAGTTTGAACTGCCGGGTTTCCCCTTGATAATTTATCTTCATGATCTGTCCGGCAAAATCAGATGTAGCCCTGAATTTCAAGGAGTGAAATACATCACTCACTGAAGCTTTAATAGTGGCCTTTCCTTTAAAAACCTGTTTTGATAAACCTGCATCAATATTGTAAATAGATTTTCCTTTAAAGCTTCCCATATAAATGGTGGGTGCATTGTAGAAGCCACTCAATTCTGCTGTCCAGGTCTTGGCAAACTTCAAACTATTTTGTGCAAACAAACTAAAACCAAAAGCATCAATATCTACTTTGCGCCCTGTGCCAAAATCAGCTTTATACTTTGAATAGTTGCTGCTGATGCTGGTGAACAGGCTGTAAGATTTATATTGGAAAGGATAGCTTACACTTACACTCGCAATATCCTGGGTTGCTAAATTCTTTTTGGAAACAAAAGCTTTTGAATTTTCAGTTGTATCAACGATCTGCGTGAAGAGATCTTTTACATGACTGTAATTAAGCATCATGTTCAGTTTGTATTTATAAGTATGTGTGATTCCAAAACTATTTGTGTATTGCGGACGAAGATTGATATTGCCTTTCATGAAAGTGTACTCATCCAGTTTGGATTCAAACGGATTCAGGTCCTGGTAAGCCGGTCTGTCAATGCGACGGCTATATGTAAGGCTCCATTGCTTCATCGGGTTTTTATTGAAGGTGATGGCTGCGCTTGGAAACAGATCAGTATAAGATCTTTTAAACGAAGAAATACTGGTGATATAACTGCTTCCATTAAATTTTAATCCGTTTGATAAACCTTCAGCCACTGTGTTCTCTACACGAAGTCCTGCCTGGATCATGAACTTTTTGTATTGCCGGTTATAGTTGGCATAGACTGCATTGATGTTTTCCTTATAAACAAAATGGTTACTGCGGTCTTTATCCATATCTTCAACTGAACCGGTCACATTGTAGCGCTGAAAATCATTATCAGTTTTTACCCAGGCAGATTTTGCACCTATCGCCAACTTTCCTTTCTTGAAATTCTGCTCGTAATCAGCTTTGATGGAATTAATATTGATTTGCGCAGGTGAAAGCATGTGATAGATCATACTGCTCAGTATAACTTGTCCTGAAGGATCATAATAATAATTCGGCTGCAACTGGTCGCTGTTGAGATCATATGCGCCGTGATCTGCATTTACTACAAAGCTGGTTCCTATAGTATCTGTATAATTATAGTTGACGTTTATATTAGCATTATGACTTTTCCTGCTGACGCTATTATGTGCAACTAATATGCGATCTACAATATTAGTTGTTGTGTTGGAAATATAAGTCCTGCTATTACTGGTTACTTTCGGATCAGTAAGTGCTCCGTTCACCATAACACCAATTGTATTCTTCTTATTAATAAAATAATCAGCCCCGATCTTGAAATTATGAGCCTTTCCCACCTGGCGAATAGTTCCCTGCTGGTCAAAAAGACTGTCCAATACCGTTCTTTTGACATTAAAATTTTGCTCGTTAGGTCCATAATTAAAACTGTAAGTGCTGAAGATGTTGATTTTTTTGTCACGATAATTCAATGACGCACCCGCATTATATTTTGCGGATATGCCAATATTCCATCCTGCATTCACAGAACCATTTGTGCCAATTGATTTGTTCTTTTTTAATTTGATATTGATGATGCCGGCATTGCCTGCTGCGTCATACTTTGCAGAAGGGTTGGTGATGAGTTCGATGGCTTCAATCTGGGAAGATTGAAGGCTTTTCAGGTAATTTGCAAGATCCTGTCCTGATAATGGAGTTGATCTTCCATCAATATAGACCTGTACTCCATTTTTTCCTGCCAGGCTGATGTTATCGTCTTTATCAAGCAATACCCCCGGTGATTTGCGTAGCAATTCCAATGCATTTGATCCTACTGCATTAATGGTACCTTCTACATTCAGGATCATTTTATCAGCTTTCACTTCCACCATTGGTTTTTGTGCTGTAACAGTTACATTACTCAAATTGCCGGAAATTTTAGATAGTTTTAATTCCGGGACAGTCATATCTGATGAATTGAAAGAAAAACCTGGAGTAAATGCAGGCTTGTAACCTATATAAGTTACTAACACTTTATAATTTCCTTCTTTGATACCGGTAAAACTATAAGAGCCATTTGCCTTTGTTAAGGCCAGTTTTACGGTGGAAGAATCGATAGTTTTTATCAGGCTAACAGTTGCTCCATTAAGAGGTGCTCCGCTCTCATCTTTAGCCAACCCGGTTATTTGTTGTGCCTGTGAAAAAATGGTAGTCGCAGTCAGCAGTAGTAGCAATAGAAGACGCATGAATTTTTATTTTAAGTTTATTTATGTAAACATAGATAGCTACCAAGTGGGAAAGAAAAACGTTATACCAACATGGATTTTGGCGGGACATAAAGGCAAGCTATTGGGATAATGTTATGAATGCCTTTCCTATCTTCACAGTTGCATAATGAAATTTAAAACACGATACCGTTTTTGGCATGTATTTCTGGGGTTTGTGTGCTTCGCCATTATAGCCGCAATCATTTATTATTCAACGGAAGGAGAAGTTACAAATAATAAGGTAGCTGAAAATCATATCCCGGAAGCTAGTTCGCTTCCAGGCAGTGGCTTAAAGGCTCCTCTCGGTTTTCTGTACTTTGTTATTTTCTTTTATTTTATGTTGAATTATTATTACAACTTAATTACCGCCAATAAAAAATTCATTTCATTTTTTAAGGTTACCGCACTCATCATATTGATTTCTTTTGTTTACTACAGCATTCTTTTTACTTTTTTACCCGGCGCATTGATAAATCAATACAGATCACTATTACATATGTTTTTTACGATGGCAGGCAATATGATTCCACTATTTATTTTTAGCTTTCTGTTTGCTTATATCACTGTTTTACGGGAAGCTTTAAAACAAAAAAGAATCCTTGAGGCACAGAAATTACTTCTTGAAGCGCAAATATCGCAGGCGAATTTTAATTTTTTAAAGGCTCAAATAAATCCACATTTTCTTCATAATACGCTGAATTTTTTGTACGCAAAATCACTTCCTTATTCTTCAGAATTATCGGAAGGTATTCTCACCCTCAGCGATATAATGCGTTATGCTCTCAGCCAGGGAAATCAAAAAGAAGGTAAAGCTCTTTTAAAGGATGAGATTGAGCATGTACACAATGTAATTAGAGTAAACCAACTCCGGTACAGCAACCAGTTGAAAGTGAATTTTGAAATGAGTGGTACTATTAACGGGGCAATGATTATTCCTTTTGTATTAATAACCCTTGTTGAAAATGCCTTTAAACATGGTGATCTGAAAAACCAGGATTACCCAATAGACATTAAAGTGAAAGTAGAAGGCAACGGTCTCCGTTTTTATTGCAGGAATAAAAAGAGATCTGGACCGAAACAACTATCTACTGGAATTGGATTGGAAAATATTAAAAGCCGGCTGGATCTTGCTTATGGCGATAAATACAAATTTATTGTGAATGATGAGCCGGAGTTTTATACTACTGAATTAACTATTGATAAACTATGATAAATTGTATTATTGTTGATGATGAGCAGCATGCTATTGACATCCTTCTCCATTATGTAAAGCAAACACCATATCTGAATCTTGTGGAATGTTTTACAAATCCAATTGATGCGTTACATTTATTGGGCGAGCAAAAGATTGATCTTGTTTTTCTGGATATACAAATGCCAGAACTTTCAGGAATTGATTTTATTAAAACCATTCATGGCAAAAGCAAGGTAATACTGACTACAGCTTACAGCGAATTTGCGCTGGAAGGCTATGAACTGTATGTGGTGGATTATCTTCTAAAACCAATCCGCTTGCCCCGCTTTTTAGCAGCGGTACAAAAAGCTGTAGAGCAGCTAAACGCCGGCACTGTAACACTGCAGGAAACGGCAGAAGACGATTACATTTTTGTAAAAACAGAGTCGAAAGGAAAACTCCTGAAGATCAACCTGGCTGATATTGATTTTATCGAAAGCATGAAAAATTACATGGCCATCCATCGTGGCGGGCAAAAAACACTTGTTTATACAAGTATGAAAGAACTCGAAGAACGGTTGCCAAAAAAACACTTTATCCGGGTACATAAATCTTTCATTATACCCATCAATCGCATAACAGGCATTGAAGGAAATTTAGTGAGATTAAAGAATGTATCTACAGAAATACAAATTGGAGAAAACTATAAAGCAGAACTGATGGAAATTATCAAAGGGAAGATGATACAATAGGATTGCATTGTTAAACCTGCCGGTCGGTAGGCCAGTTGATGAATTATATAGTCCCGGAGCAGAATCCTGGCTTATATTTTATTCAAGTCCGATTATACAACAGTAGCAGTTTTCAGTATTGGAAAAACAGTCTTCAGCTTATCTTTAAGTGTCTGCATATCCATGCTTACTTTCTTTTCCAGGATTTTCGCATAGTGCTGAGTTGTTTGCAGTTTTTTATGTCCCAGCATTTTTGAAACCGATTCAATAGATACTCCATTGGTAGTGTAAATGAATTGGCAAAGTAAATTGAAAAAGTATATATTAGTAACACAAAAATTTGTAAAGTATAGCAATGACATAGTTATCCAAATTTGAATAACTTTGTCATTAAAATTCTAACCCAATCCTGCTTAAATCTCTGCGTAACCAATTGTATCAACTTGGTTCTAATTAAACCGTGTTTTCATTCACTTCACAATTGAGATTCTATATTTTGCTCATACAATTGAAAGAAAAGTAAAGCCCAGTTGATTCCAGCTAAGCCCAATCAGTTCCCCTTAAGCTTCTTTCCAAAACGAGTTTGTAATCTTTGATAAAGCATAAGCAAGGCTGTATTGAGGGAAATGAATCATAAAATAATAAATATTTTTATAATTAGTTGATTATCAATAAATTTGATATGAGCAAACGGGAGTTTTTAAAAGTAAATAAGTCAAAAATAAAAGCAGTTGATGTTAGCAACTCCAATGCTGAACTGAGTGAAAAGGAAATCAGAATTTCTTATTTGCGAAAGTTGTATAACACAGATGGCGGTTTTGATTACTCGGATGAACAACTTTTGGAGATAAAGAAGTTTTTAGAACGGATGACAGAAATAGCAATTGATTGTTATAAAAGAATGAAACGAAACAATGCGATTAATATATCTAATACGAATAGCGATGATAAAACGGAAAGCAATACTGTATTTGAGGGTGAGTACAGACGAACAGGCTGAGAAAGGGTACAGCCTGAAACACCAGGATGACAGATTAAGGCAATACTGTGATTTTCAGAATATTGAAATCGTAGCTTTATTTAAAGAAGATTATTCAGCCAAAACTTTTGAACGTCCAGCTTTCAGAAAATTACTTGAGTTCATTAAGAAAAACAGAAATGCTGCTGATTTATTACTCTTTCTGAAATGGGATAGATTCTCCAGAAATATTGCAGAAGCTTACGCCATGATTAACCAGCTTAACCGTCATGGAGTAGAACCACAAGCTATCGAACAACCCCTGGACTTAAACGTTCCTGAAAATAAAATCATGCTTGCCTTTTATCTTGCAGCACCTGAAGTAGAGAATGACAGGCGTTCCCTCAATACAATTGCAGGTATGCGTAGGGCAATGAAAGAAGGAAGGCATGTAAATATGGCTCCGAAAGGTTACAAGAATGTTAGGGATGAGTTTGATAAGCCTGTTATAGAACCGAGTAAAGATGCCCCTCTTGTAAAATGGGTATTTGAGGAAGTAGCCAAAGGTGTAAATAATGTTATGGAGATTTGGCGGACAGCGAAAGATAAGGGGCTGAATATCGGTAAAAGCCAAATGTGGACAATGGTAAGAAATCCTATATACTGCGGCAAAATATATATTCCTGCATATAAAGACGAAGAAGCGAAACTGACACCAGCTACACATCAACCTATAATCAGTGAGGATTTATTTTACGAAGTACAGGCTGTATTGAGTGGCAGAAAAAGAAAAGGCCCGCAAAAAAATACTATGAAAGAAGAATTGCCTTTAAGGGGTCAATTGATTTGCAGGAAATGCGGTAACAAACTAACAGGAAGTGCCTCCAAAGGAAATGGAGGAAGATATTTCTATTATCACTGTTCTAAGGGTTGTAATGAAAGGTTTAAAGCTGATGAAGCCAACAATATTTTTATTAAAAACCTGGAGAAAATAAGTTTCAACCATGAATCAATTGGTGTTTTTTTGAATAACCTCAAGGTCAGATTGAAAGTTGATGATAGTGCTAAGGCCAAAAGTACCATGACGGTTGGAACAGAAATATTAAGGCATAAAGAAAGGATTGATAATGCACAGCAGTTAATGTTGGATGGTCAATTAGAACCCCAGGATTACAGGGATGTAAAGAATCGCTATGCTAAATTGATTGAAGGTTTGGAGAAAAAATTAAGAGAGATTAAAGAAGTAGATGCCAACCTGTACGATATGGTGGAGTTTTCTGCGGACTTATTCAGGAATCTGCCAAAGTTCTTTACCAAAGCGGATTTAAAGGCAAAACAACAAATCATTGGTTCGATTTTTCCAGAAAGGCTCATTTTTGAAGAAAAAAGATATCGAACCATAAGAGAGAATGAAGTGGTCAAGCTGATGTGCAAGCCAGGAAAGAGTTCTGGAACTAAAGTAATAAAAATTACCCCCAAAAATGGGGGTAATTCCAGTGTCGTGCCCGGGACTGGATTCGAACCAGCACATCCTTGCGAACGCTGCCACCTGAAGGCAGTGCGTCTACCAATTTCGCCACCCGGGCTTATTATTGCAATGATTTAAGATATTCCTTTCAATTCCTGATTTTAAATATTTTTCTTTTTCCCTTGCCTCTATTCTTCTTGGAAATACTTCGGTATAAATCAACAAAAATGTTTTATAAGCTTTAGTTGATCTATTCTCACCATTATTATGTTCTATAAGCCTTCTATCTACATTGTTAGTGTGTCTACCAATCCTGCCTGCCGGCAGGCAGGTTCGCCACCCGGGCAGGGTGAACCGTTTAAAGATTTAAATTTTATAGGTTGGTATGATCCTTTAAACTTTATACCTTAAACCTATTAAATCTTTAAGAACGGCAAATGTAAAGTGTAAATTGATGTTAAAAAAACTAAATATCCCTGTTTCGCCAACCGGAGAATAAAACACCAGAAATTACCAGCATGGTTCCAACAACCTGGGCACCCGTTAATTTTTCGCCCAAAATAAAATGAGCCAGTAATATAGTTGATACCGGTCCGATACAGGAAATAATGGCCACATTATTTGAACCTAACTTTTTTAATCCGTTAGCTATCAGAAATGTAGGAATAACCGTAGCAATAACAGCCAGTAAAATACCATACCCAATTAACGGCCTGCTGAAATAATGTACTGTATTACCCACTGCAAAATAATGGGTGATAACGCCAAATGCTGCAGCTGTCATAGCGTAAGCCGTAAATTTTGTAGCACCAACAAGTGGAATTAATTTTCCACTGCCAACAAGGTAAATTGAAAAGGCGATGGCACATAAAAAAATATAAAATGAGCCAATTAAAAAATCAGGGTTGGCTGAATCCAGTTTCAATTCCCCAAAAAATGCGATCGCAATACCGATATAGGTAAGAAAAAGGGCAATGCCCTGTGTTTTATTTATCTTTTGTTTAAACAGTAATGCATTAATCAAAACCGCAAAAGTGGGATATAAAAAAAGTATCAATCTTTCCAATCCGGCAGAAATATATTGCAGGCCAACAAAATCAAAAAGGCTGCTCAGGTAATAACCGGTGAGGCCTATTACAATAACTAAGAACCATTGTTTACCGGTAAACCTTATGTTTGATGATCTGTTGCTGTAAAAAAAAGCAACAACCAGATAGACCGGTAAGGCAAAAATCATTCTTAAAGCAAGTAATGTAATGGCATCTGTATCCGTATGGGCAAAAGCAAGCTTTACAAAAATTGCTTTAGTGCTAAACAGCATAGCACCAATAAAAGAAATTACAAAACCGGTGCTGTAATTTTTCTTATGGGCTTCATTCATTAAAAAAAATTAAAAGGCTGATCAAACAGATACATTAAAATCCCGCAGTGCATCATTTAAACTTGTTTTCAGATCGGTAGAGGGTTTGCGTTGCCCGATGATCAATGCACAGCCAACCCCAAATGCTCCTGCAGGAAATTTTTTGGTATAGCTGCCCGGGATCACTACACTTCTTGCAGGTACAATACCTTTCATCTCTTTAGGTTCTGATCCGCTCACATCAATAATTTTAGTGGATTGTGTTAATACCACATTGGCTCCAAGTACGGCTTCTTTTTCAATCCGAACACCCTCAACCACGATACAGCGGCTTCCTATAAAACATCCATCTTCAATAATTACCGGGCTCGCTTGTAAAGGCTCTAAAACACCTCCAATACCTACACCACCACTAAGGTGTACACCCTTTCCAATCTGGGCACAACTGCCTACGGTTGCCCAGGTATCTACCATGGTACCTTCATCTACATAAGCACCGATATTAACATAACTGGGCATGAGCACCACATTTCGGCCTAAGAAAGCACCATACCTGGCTACTGCGTGTGGTACGGCTCTTACACCCAGCGATGCATAACCGGATTTCAATTTCATTTTATCATAAAACTCAAATGGAGGTAAAGTAAAAGTTTCCATTTGCTGAATGGCGAAATACATCAGTATGGCCTGTTTTACCCATTCGTTAACCTGCCATGTTCCATCAACCGGTGCAGCTGTTCTTAAACGTCCCTTGTCCACTTCTTCCACAACAGCTCTTACAGCATTTGCATAAATATCTTCCTTTAATAAATCACGGTTGGCCCAGGCAGCCAGTATCTGTTCTTTTAATTCCATACACTTGTTTTTTTACAAACTTAATTAATTTGTACTTCTGCCTGTCCATATTTAAAATTGAATGTATTTTACACCCATGAATATTCTCATTCGACTTCCCAACTGGCTGGGAGACATGGTTATGAGTACGGCTTTTGTGCAGGCTGTAAAAAACCATTTTCCCGGTGCTGTTATTGATCTGATTGCAAAAAAGGGAATTGATTTTTTGCTGGATCATTTTCCTGTTCATAATCAACGTTATATTTTTTCGAAAGAAGAATACACAGGGATTACCGGCGCCTGGAAATTTGGTAAGAAGATTAAGGAACAAAAAAAATATGATATTTTCTTTTGTTTACCCGATTCATTTTCATCTGCAGTTATGGGGCAAGCTGGTGCTGCAAATGAAAGAGTTGGTTTTAAAAAAGAAATACGTGCTGTTTTTTTAACGCATTCGTATTCAAAGAAAAAAAATATACACCGCGTAGAAGAGTATATTAATTTACTTCAGCAGTTTATTAAAATGGAAATAGCTGTTCCGCCGGTACAGTTACAACCGGCAGTTACTGAAAAGAATAATGCTTTAATCATCAATATTAATTCAGAAGCGGTTTCACGCAGGTTACCAAAAGAAAAAGCGGTCAGCATTATTAATGCTGTACGGAATAAAATAAATAATGAAATAATTTTAGTGGGCAGTAATAAAGAAGCCCATTTTGTGGATGAGGTTTTTAATGCCCTTCCCGATAAAACAAATATTACCAACAAGGCAGGAAAAACCAACTTAGCTGAATTGATGCAATTATTCAGCAGCAGCAATGCTTTATTATCCACTGACAGTGGCCCGGCACATGTAGCCAATGCATTGGGTGTACATACGGTTGTTTTATTTGGTGCAGGTAATGAAAATAATACGGCCCCTTACAATAACAACAACAGAATCATCATCAGGCTGGGCCAACTCGACTGTGAGCCCTGTGTTAGTAATACCTGCAAATTATACGGAGTGCCGCAATGCCTGGTAAGGTTAGATGAAAATGTAATTGCATCGGCTGTTTACAATGCTTTATTATAATTTACAGTTTAATTACAAAAAAAAACAGGCCATGAATTTTGATTTGGATATTGAAGAATCACTAATCGCATTACATACAGGCGGACTTATCCTCTACCCTACTGATACGGTATGGGGTATAGGCTGCGATGCAACAAATGCAAAAGCCGTATCAAAAATTTATGAATTAAAAAAACGGGCAGATGGGAAAAGCATGATTGTTTTATTGGCTGACGAAAATGAAATCCCTAAATATGTTACACAACCCGATCCTAAAGTTTACGATTATATCAAAGGAATTCATAAGCCCACTACATTTATTTATGAAGGAGGTACTGACCTGGCAGAAAATATGATACAGGAAGACGGCACTGTTGCCATACGTATAACGAATGATCTTTTTTGCAAAAAACTCATCAAAAGGTTTGGGAGGCCTGTTGTTTCCACTTCAGCAAATATTTCTGGTTATCCCCCCCCTGCTATTTTTGAAGATATAGATATTGAAATAAAAAAAGGTGTTGACTATATAGTGCAACACCGCCAGGATGATGTAACAGTAGCATTACCCTCTGCTATTGTAAAATTGAATGCAGATGGCTCTCTCACCATCATACGTTCCTGAATATTATAACTTAAGTCCAACGCCTACCTGGAAACCCTGGCTTTTCCATTTTTCTTTATTATCTATATCGTTTAAATTACTTAATCCTACTGCATAACGGCCATAAACAATAAAGTGTGAAATATTTACCTGTACACCGCCAAGCATGCTGAGGTCTCCAATCTTAAAGGCATCTCTGCCATTTTCTGCAAGTGTATTGCTTTTATTCATTAAAACACCGAACTGTGGTCCGGCCTGCAGGGTAATATACTTTACAGGTTTGTAATTTAACAAGATGGGGATACTTAAATACTTAAGCTGAATTTTATCTACCTGGTTAAATTTATACACCGAACTAAAACTGCCGGATGTATCCATATTAATCTGGTTAAATAATATTTCGGGCTGTACCGCAAATTTATTATTTATGCGGACAGCAAAAAACCCGCCCAGGTGATATCCAAAAGTAAATTGATCGCTGAATGATTTACCGGTGATCTTATTAATGTTTGCACCGCCTTTAAAACCGATACTTAGTCTTTGAGAAAAAGCAGCATTTCCCGTGATGCAGAATATTGCCAGGATTAAGAGTTTTGTCTTCATAAAATAAATTTTTAGTTAGCAGGTAGATTCCAAGTAATATGCCAACGATGAAATTATATTTACAATTTTTTGTTAAGAGAAAGAAAGTATAAATGCTTTGTTAAAGCTACTTTTAAATCAATAGAATGAAATGCCGGCTGTTACAGAAAACAGGGATGTTAACCTTTTTTCGGTGGTTGTTGGTAAATAATAGTCGAGATATAGTTGTGGCTGCAGATAAAATTTTCCAAAGAAATAAGTTACTTCAGCTAAAAATGCAAATGATTGCAGTTTAAAATTATCAGAAGCACTGCCATCACCATATCTTCTTTTAATATAGTTAGCCAGCCTTGGAAAATTGTTGAATAACCTGTTTGAATGTGTCGTATTCCATTTTTGCGATCCTGCATTAAGAATCAATACAGGCTGAAGATAAATGGCATCTTTTTTATGAAGTAACTCATAAAAGTCCCATTTATGACTTGCAGATAAACTTAAAGACAATACGTTGATTTTAGTTGTTATCGTATCTCTTATATGCACAACCCTGGGCTGTGCCGGTAGCTGTGGGATAAACCAAAAACTGGAATCATAATATTCCACCTGCTTCCCAAAAGAATATCCAAGGGCAATGCCGGGTTCAACCCATGTTTTACTATACACAAATCTGGCATAAAAATCATCTGTAAAAGGACTTACATCAAAACTGGCAGCTGATCCCTCAATGAACCGGGTATAAGATATGCCTGCTGCAAAATTTTTATTACTGTAGGAGTAAGATGGGCTTATAGCATATTGATACATTTTCAGTTTTCCATTATCAGTTGCTAAAAACCCATTTAACGCAAGTGCCACGCCGCTTTTATGAAAATACCCCACTGTTGGTCTATAATAAATTTTATCCGTTTGTGCCTGCCCTGCATTAAGCACATTATTTTTTAAACTGAAAACACCGTTTCCTATTCCGATGTTCAAATCAAAATAATTTTTATCTTTTACCATCATCAGTTTAATGAACTCATCATTATTAAACATTGAATCCAGTAAACGCCTTTCTTCTTTTGTAAGCGGATCTGTTTGTCCGTAAGCATACGAAGCAGCAATTAAGAAGAACAGCAGAACTAAAAATTTATACATATAGGTTGAGTCGGGCCTGTATTTGATACTAAAAAACAAATTTAGTTTAATCGTCAGTAATAAATAAACGGCTTATATGATACGCCAGTATATTTTCATTATAAATTCTTATTTATGCCAGAAAAGAAAATAAAATGCCTACCTTTGCGCCGATTATTAAAAACTGAGAATTACATGACATGCTCAGTTGCTGTTGAAAATAGATTTTCATTTGGGATGATTTGATCTCCCTGCATCCGATAGCTATCGGATTTACCAACGGCCAAAGCATGACAACCCGATGACTATCGGGACAATACATGTGGCTATCGCAAAAAACATTTACATGAATGCATTTGAAGCCTTAGGCTTAAACGAACAATTGGTAAAGGCTATTACCGATTTAGGATTTGAAACACCAACATCCATACAGGAAAAAGCCATACCTGTTTTATTATCGGGTACTACCGATTTTATTGGGCTGGCACAAACCGGTACGGGCAAAACCGCCGCATTTGGTTTTCCGTTATTACAACTTATCGACGGTTCACAACGTCATCCACAGGCATTGATCGTTTGCCCAACACGTGAACTGTGTTTACAAATTACCAACGACCTGGAAACCTATAAAAAACACAGCAAAAATATTTATACCGAAGCCGTGTATGGCGGTGCATCTATCATGATGCAGATACGCAACCTTAAAAAAGGGGTACACATCGTTGTGGCAACACCCGGCCGTTTAATTGACCTTATCGAAAGAAAAGCCATCGACCTGCAAAAAGTAAAATACGTAGTACTTGATGAAGCCGATGAAATGCTGAATATGGGCTTTAGAGATGATATTGATTTTGTATTAAAGAATACCATCAACCGCGAAAGCACCTGGTTATTCAGTGCAACCATGCCACCCGAAGTAAGGGCTATTTCTAAAAATTATATGGAAAACCCCAAAGAGGTTACTGTAGGTAAAAAGAACAGCGGTAATGTAAATATAGTTCATCAGTATTCAGTAGTTCCTGCACAACACCGTTACGAATCATTAAAGCGTTTGATAGATTTTAATCCGGATATGTACGGAATTATTTTCACCCGTACCAAAGCCGATGCACAGGAAGTTTCTGAACGTTTGTCAAAAGCAGGATATGATATTGAAGCCTTACATGGTGATCTGACCCAGCAGCAAAGGGATAAAGTAATGGGGCGTTTTCGCTCTAAGAATTTACAATTGCTGATCGCAACCGATGTTGCAGCAAGAGGTATTGATGTGGACGGTATTACCCATGTTATCAATTTTGAATTACCTGATGATATGGAAGTGTACACCCACAGAAGCGGGCGTACCGGCCGTGCAGGAAAAACAGGTATCTGTCTTTCTATTTGTCACAGCAGGGAATCTTATAAGATCAAGTCTTTGGAAAGAATGATCAATGCACAATTTCATAAAGTGGATGTCCCTTCGGGTAAAGATGTTTGCCGCAAACAGTTTTTCCATTTTATGGATAAATTAATGCAGGCTGATGTAAGCCATGGCGATTATGAAACCTATATGCCCGACCTGATGGAAAAATTTGCAGCGGTAAGTAAAGAAGAAGTATTACAGAGAGTAGCTGCATTAGAGTTCAGCCATTTTTTAAAGTATTACGAAAATGCTGATGATCTTAACAGATCGGATACCAGGAGTGACAGAAGGCCCGTTGAAAGGGGCAGTAGTGATATGAGCGGCAGCAGAAAAGAACGCACCAGCTTTAACCGACGTGACAGTGGCTATACCAGATTGTTTATTAATCTTGGAACCAAGGATGGTTTTTATAAAGCCAGCTTTTTACAGTTTATTCTGGATGAGAGTGACCTTAAAAAAGAAGTGCTTGGAAAAATAGATATGCGTGACATGAACAGTTGGATTGAAATTGACAAAGCTGATGCAGGAAAAATGATCAGCGCTATTGATGGCAAACGGTATAACAACCGAACTGTACGTATGAATGAAGCTGATGGTGGTTTTAAAAGGCCCAATGATGAAGGAGTTGGGAGAAGCGACAGGGCAACTGAGGGAAGAAAAAGAATTTATGCTCCTAAAGAGAAAAGGAGTTTTAAATAATAGGTTGAAAGTCCCGGATTAGTTCGGGACTTTTTTATTCCACTATTGGCAAAAGTTTAAAATTAGTATTAGACTTCAGGAGAAATGCTCAATAATCAATATTCAACCTGCCTCCCGCAGGCAGGTTGAGCATTGAAAATTTGTTTTTAGACCAGCTCTATCACTGTGATCTCCGGCAATATCCCTACCCTTCCCGGGTAACCAATAAATCCGAACCCCGGGTTTACATACAGTTTCTGTTTACCATCTTCATACAAACCAGCCCATTGTTTATACATATATTGTACAGGGCTCCATTTAAAACCCGGTATCTCCACCCCAAACTGCATACCATGCGTGTGACCACTAAGCACGAGGTCAACATCAGTGTATTTTGTTTTTACTTCTGCATCCCAATGGCTGGGGTCGTGGCTCAATAATATTTTAAAAGGATATTTTTCTGTACCGGAATGGGCCAGGTCCATCCTGCCATGTTTTGGAAAACGGGCTTTGTTGCTCCAGTTTTCAATACCCAATAAGGCGATCTTTTCACCGGCTTTTTCCAAAACCACATGCTCATTCATTAATAATTTCCAGCCAAGTCCCGCATGTACTTTTTTAAGATTTTCCAGGTTTTGTTCTTTGGTAATTCCATTATAAGGCCATCTTACATAATCGCCATAGTCATGATTACCCAACGTACTGAATACACCCATGGGTGCTTCCAGTTTATTAAACACATCCATATACTCATCCATTTCATGGGTACGGTCATTTACCAGGTCGCCGGTAAATAAAATGATATCCGGTTTTTCATTAAGGATTTTATCCACACCGTGTTGCACTGCTTTTTTATTGGTAAAGCTGCCACTGTGTATATCGCTGATATGAATAATTTTTAATCCTTTAAAAGATGCAGGCAAATTATCATAGGATAGTTGCAGGCGTTTTATATGGTAATTATATTTATTGCTGAAACCATAAAGCAGGCTGCCAAATAATGTACTTCCTGCTGCCAATCCAACCCAACTTAAAAATGTTGACCTGCTGATACCATCGCCGCTCATGCCATCAACTTCAGTATTATTGAAAAACAATTTTCCGGCAACCCATTGTATGGCTCTCCTGATATCATCAACCAAAAAGAAAAGAATAGCAACCAGTTTGGCTAAAAACAAACCTATAAAAGTTGCAAAAAGGTAGGTTCTGAATTTCTTACCCATAAAACTTTGTTCTGTTAAAACAAATAACAGGAAGCTGACAATAGCAATAGCCGTAAGTGTCCAGTAAACCGAATAAATAACAACTTTTAATTTAGGGGATACCGATTGACATACCGTTTTAATAGCCTGGAAAATATAAGTATCCATTAACAGTAAAATAGCCACAACAAAGAAAATACCTAATGGTGTTCGGATTGAACGCATGTTTTGGTTTTTAAAGTTTTAAGGTCAGGGCCTGCCCGCCCACCTGAGCCGTATCGGACGGGGATGACACAGTTGCATTGGGTTTTGGATTTAATGCACCCCAAAAAATAAATTCATCCAATTGCTGGTTAATGGTTTTAAGGGTATTTGCATCAATGATCTTCCCATCATCGCCAACTACCCTGTCAACTACCGAAATGGGTAATTTATTGGGATGAACCGTTATTTTAATATAATTCAACACATCAGCCAGGTGATCCATACCCCGCAGGTTTCCTGCCCTTCCTGTTGCAACACCCGTAAGTAAGGCTTTTTTGTGATACCACATCTCATGCGAACGGCTGCTGTCGAAAAGCAGCTTTAATACACCCGGATAGCTTCCGTTATACTCTGGAGATATAATTATAAAATGAGTTGAGGGTATAAGAATTTCATTTTCTATTTTTTCAAAAGCTGCATTGTAATGTAACAGGTCTACCTCTTCTAATGAAAAAATGCCGGCTTCAATTCCCTTTTCCTGTAAAATAAACTGGTATTCTTTGGCAATTTTATAAGTATTGCTGTTTTTTCTGTTTGTACCCGATATTATGGTAATCATATATTCGTCTTTATGTTTGACACTTAATTATCCAATATTACAATTAAGATGCTTGTTTGTTGTCCATTATTATGCCGAATGGTTAAATTTGCCATCCTGACAGCTATTTTGCCGGAAATTTACCCGGCCTTTGAAGATGACGGTTGGGAACAAAAATTATTTTATCATGCAACTCAGTTATTTTGGTCATTCCTGTTTTAGCTCAGCGGTTAACGGTAAAAAACTATTATTTGATCCTTTTATTACCGGAAATGAACTGGCCGCAGCCATTGATATAAACAGCATTGAGGCTGATTATATTTTGTTGAGTCATGGACACAGTGATCATGTAGCAGATGCAGAAGTAATAGCAAAAAGAACCGGTGCAACCATTATCGCCGCATATGAAGTAGCCATGTGGTTTGCAGGCAAAGGAATTGAAAAATACCAACCCATGAATACAGGTGGAAAATGGGAATTTGATTTTGGGACTGTAAAATGTGTAAATGCCATTCACTCTTCTACTTTACCAGATGGAAGCAATGGTGGTAATCCGATGGGTTTTATTATTATCAATGATGATCAGAATTTTTATTATGCCGGAGATACTGCATTAACACTGGATATGCAGTTAATTCCAATGTTTGCTCATATTGATTTTGCCATCCTGCCTGTTGGCGACAATTTTACCATGGGAATGGAAGATGCGGTTCAGGCAGCAAAAATGGTGCAAACTAAAATGGTAATTGGGGTACATTACGATACCTTTGGCCTTATTAAAATAGATCATCAAAAAGCTACTGAGCTTTTTAAAATGAATGAACTGGAATTAAAACTTCCGGCCATTGGAGAAACAATAGAAATCTAAGAACCGTTTTGTTATTCGTTTAACAACAAGAAACGAGAAACGAACAAACGAGAAACGAACAAAGAAATTATGGCTAAAATAATAGGAGTAGCAAATCAAAAAGGGGGTGTAGGTAAAACAACTACTGCTATAAACCTGGCAGCAAGCCTTGCTGTGCTGGAATACAAAACACTATTAGTAGATGCTGATCCACAGGCAAACAGTACAACAGGAACAGGTTTCGACTTACATAATATCACCCTAAGCCTTTATGATTGTATGGTAAATGATGCAATAGCAAAAGATGTGATCTTAAAATCGGATATGCCTTTTTTAGACCTGCTGCCATCCCATATTGATTTAGTTGGTGCCGAAATTGAAATGATCAATTATCCCAACAGGGAAACTGTTTTAAAGAGGATATTGGAGCCTGTAAGGGATGAATATGATTTTATTGTTATTGACTGTTCACCTTCTTTAGGATTGATAACTGTAAATGCCCTGACTGCTGCAGACAGTGTAGTAGTGCCGGTACAAACTGAATTTTTTGCATTGGAAGGTTTGGGCAAATTATTGAACACCATTAAAATTGTACAAAACCGCCTTAATACTGAATTAAAGATTGAAGGCATATTAATGACCATGTATGATGGCCGCCTGCGTCTTTGTAACCAGGTAGTAAGCGAAGTGCGCCGGCATTTTGAGGACATTGTTTTCAGCAGTATCATTCACCGCAATACCAGGTTAAGTGAGGCCCCCAGTTTTGGAAAACCTGTTATATTGTATGATTCTGACAGCAAGGGTGCAGTTAACTACCTCAATCTTGCAAAAGAAATTTTACAGAAAAATAATATGACTAAAATAAAAGAAAAAGACAGGATACTGGAATAACAGGGCCGTTAGTCATTAGCTGTAAGCAATGGCTTGCTGCTAAAAGCTATCAGTTAAAAGCTAAAAAAGTATGAGTACTCAAAATAAAAAAGATGCATTAGGAAAAGGGATCAGAAGTTTATTACAAAACATTGATGCTGATTTAAAGAATACTGCCGGTAATTTAAAATCTGAAGTGATGGAACAGGCTTCTGTATCTATGCGTATTGCTTTGGATCAGATAGAAGTAAATCCCAAACAGCCTCGCCATGATTTTGATGATATTGAATTAAGAGAACTGGCAGCTTCTATAAAAATGCACGATATTATTCAGCCGCTTACTGTATCCAGATTACCTAATGGGAAATACAGGTTGATTGCAGGCGAACGGCGTTTAAGGGCAGCAAAAATTGCCGGTATAAAAGACCTGCCGGTTTATATAAGGCAGGCCAACGATACACAGTTGCTGGAGTTATCGCTTTTAGAAAATTTACAAAGAAAAGACCTGAATGCCATAGAGATTGCATTAAGTTATAAACGCCTGATAGATGAGTTGGAATTTACACAGGAACAGGTAGCCGAAAGAATGGGCAAAGAAAGGAGTACGGTAGCCAATTATATCAGGCTCTTAAAATTACCGCCTGACATTCAGGTGGCTGTTCGTACCGGCGATATTACCATGGGGCATGCAAGGGCATTAATTAATGTTGATTTGGTTGATAAACAATTATACATTTTCAACGAAATAAAAAGGAACGGACTTTCTGTACGCCAGACAGAAGAGTTGGTCAGAAAACTCTATTCAACGGCTGTTAAAGTTGCTGTAAAACCGGTACTGCCAAATGATTTTAAAAAGATTGAAGATAATTTAGCATCAAATTTTAACACCAGGGTCAGGATGAAACACAGTAAAAAAGGTAAAGGAAGTATTTTGTTTGAATACTACTCCATTGAAGAACTCAATGAACTGCTCGATAAATTTAATATCAAAGTATCTTAATGTTAAAAACTATTACCATTTTTCTTTGTATCTGTTCATTCTTTGTAGGTAAATCCGCTACTGCTCAAAAAGACAGTACCAAAAAGCTTAACACAAATATTTTTTTAAAACCTGATCCTGCAAAAAAATTTAATCCACGAATTGCCACCTACCGCTCGGCCATTTTACCGGGATGGGGACAGGCAACCAATAAAAAATACTGGAAAATACCGGTGGTGTATGCTGCTTTAGGTGTTACCACGTATATTTTTTTCCGAAACGTAAAGCAATATAAAGAAGCCAGGGGTTCTTATACCAATGCCATTGATAACGACACCTCGAATGATTACCTAATTCCCCAACCCTATTATTCTGTAAAAGATCAGCCCGAAAGAATCAGAACTTTCAGAAACCAGGTAAGACAAAATGTTGATTATTCTGTTTTATTTTTTTTACTCTTCTGGGGTTTGAATGTGGTAGAAGCAACTGTTGATGCCCACCTTAAAACTTTTGATGTGAGTGATGATTTAAGTTTGCAGATAAGGCCCGGTTACAGCCAGCTTGCCAATACCAATGGTATAAGTATTATTTTGAACATCGGAAAAACTCACTCAAAATAATTACCTTCAGTTTCATTAAAAAAGATTCTTTAAATTTTAATAATTACAATGAAAATTGCATTGATCGGCTATGGTAAAATGGGTAAAATAATTGAATCCATTGCCTTACAACGTGGACATACAGTTGATCTGAAAATAGATATTGACAACAAAGAGGATCTTACCAAAGAAAATTTACAGCAATGTGATGCAGCCATAGAATTTACCGGACCACACAGTGCCAAAGAAAATATTATGAAATGTTTAGATGCCGGTATTCCGGTAGTAAGCGGCAGTACAGGCTGGCTTGAAAGCCGCAATGAAGTTGACAATTACTGCAAAGAAAAAAACGGTAGTTTTTTATATGCCAGTAATTTCAGTGTGGGTGTTAATATATTTTTTGAATTAAATAAAAAACTGGCGCAGCTGATGAAAGGCCATGAAGATTATAAGATCAGCCTGGAAGAAATTCATCACACCCAAAAAAAAGATGCCCCAAGCGGAACAGCTATTACCCTTGCAGAACAAATCCTGCATGAAATACCACGCAAAAAAAACTGGGTGAATATGGATTCATTAAAACCCGGGGAGCTTGTTATTATCAGTAAACGGGAAGACCCTGCACCGGGAACACACAGGATAAAGTACAGTTCCACGATTGATGACATTGAGATCATTCACACAGCCCATAGCCGCGAAGGATTTGCGCTTGGTGCTGTTTTAGCAGCGGAACATATCTGTAATAAAAAAGGGATCTTCTGCATGAAAGATGTTTTAAATATTACCTGATATAATGAAATCATTTTTAATCTTTGTATTTTTTGTAACCTGTATTCACTGCAGCGGTAATGCTCAAAACAAATATCTCGATTCGCTTTATACCCGGCTTTCAGTAAACAGCGGTGTTAAAGAAAAAATAAATACCAGCAATCTTATTGCAGCAGAATTAAGGTCAATGAATGCTGACAGTGCAATTGCAATGGCACAAAAAACGCTTATCAGTGCCGAAAAAGAAAATTATAAATTCGGAACCGGTACTGCTTATTTATGCCTGGCTTTCGCCTACGGAACAAAATCACAATACGAAATTTCGCATGATTTTGCTCAAAAGGCAATTGCGGTTGCAGGTAACATAAACAACGATTCGTTAAAAGCCTATAGTTTAACATCAATCAGTTCATACCATTATAATAAAGGCAATTATGATATGGCCATTGAAAAATCATTATCTGCACTGAAACTCTTTGAAAAAAAGCCTGATATTACCGGCATTTTAAAGACGAAAGTTTTAATGTCGCAGATTTACCAGTTAAAAAATGATTTGAAAAAAGCAGAAACAATTTTACAGGAAACCATTCTCTTATTCCCAAAGATCAATGATGCGAAAATAAGAATAACCACGCTCCATACCCTGGCAAATGTTTATGGTATGGAAGGTAAATACCGGGAAGCTTTGGCATTAGACAGTATTGGTTTAAACTTATGTGAAACAGAAAAAGCCAGTTTTCTTAAATCTTCCCTCTACGACAATATGGCCAATTGCTATATGTTCAGTAACCGGTTTGCAGAAGCAAAAAAATATTTTTATTTATGCCTGGAAATAGATTCGTCGTTTGATAATAAAAAACAAATGTCAGATACTTATCTTAATCTCGGCAACCTGATGTTGATACAGAAAAAATACAGGGAAGCAAAGGATTATTTGAACCATTCTGTTTCACTGGCAGGATCCACCGGATATAAACAGGGTAAATTCGGGGCATTACAATTATTAAGCGAAGTATATAAAGCAACCAACGAAAATGAAAAAGCGCTTACAGCCCTGCAAATGGCTTATACTGTAAAAGACAGTATCATAAATAAAAATACAGAAAGTAAGATCGTTGAACTGGAAACTGTATATCAGACTGAAAAAAAAGAACAACAGTTAAAATTACAAAAAGCCGAGATCACAAAGAAAAATTACCTGCTCTGGGGATTAGCTTTGGTTGTGGTATTACTGATCGTATCTGCCATTACTTTTTACAGAAAAAGGCAGATTTTGCACAAAATGAATTTACAGGCAGCAGTAATGAAACAGCAGGACCTGGCCACCCGGGCCATCATTAATGCTGAGGAGAATGAACGTAAACGAATTGCAGCAGATCTGCATGATGGTGTGGGGCAAATGATGAGCGCGGTAAAAATGAATTTATCTGCCTTTGAAAATGAAATTCACTTTACAGACAACACCCAAAAAATTACTTTTGAAAAACTGATCGGCTTAGTAGATGAAAGCTGTAAAGAAATAAGAAGTGTTAGCCATCAAATGATGCCCAATGCCTTGCTTAAAACTGGATTGGCAAGCGCTGTTAAAGAATTCATAGATAAAATTGATAACCGCATTATAAAAATAAATCTGCATACTGAAGGATTAAATGAAAGGCTTGATGGTAATACAGAAACAGTCTTATATCGTGTTATACAGGAAAGTGTGAATAATGTGATTAAACATTCAGAAGCAAATAACCTGGATATATCCTTAATTAAAGATGCAGATGGTATTTCTGCAACAGTTGAAGATAATGGCCGCGGTTTTGATACAAAGGACAAACAGAAATTTGAAGGAATTGGTTTAAAGAATATCATTTCAAGGGTCGGGTTTTTAAAAGGCACCGTAGATTTTGACAGCTCCACCGGAAAAGGAACGCTTGTTGCTATTCATGTGCCAATTGCACGATAATAACTTTAACTTACAGATTGATACTTTGATCAGGGAGTAAGAAACCAATATGAAAAACAAAAAAATCACATTAGCCATTGTAGATGATCATCAGATCGTAATTGATGGTTTAAAATCTTTACTGCATGGGCATGATCAGTTTGAAGTACTGATTGAATGTACCCGGCCATTTGAAATGATTGAACTCCTCAAAAACAAATCAATTGATATTTTATTAACGGATGTAATGATGCCGGGCATGAATGGTGCCGAATTATCAAAAGCCGTTCATCAGCAATTTCCTCAAATAAAAATACTGGCGCTTTCCATGAGCGGGCAGGGTGACCTGGTTAACCGGATGATTGATGATGCGGATATCTCTGGTTATGTTTTAAAAAACATCGGCAAACAGGAACTTATAAAAGCACTGGAGAAAATTTCGGCCGGTGGTATTTATTTCAGCGAAGAAGTGCTTCAGGAGATGACAAGGGCAAGCGAAATAAAAATAGAAAATGAACAAACCCGGTTGACCGGCCGGGAGATTGAAATTATACAGCTTATAGAAAAAGAACTGAGTAATAAACAAATTGCCGAAAAATTATTCCTGAGTGAAAGAACCATTGAGACCCACCGTAAAAACATCTTCAGAAAAACCAATACAGGCAGTGTTATCGGTTTGGTGAAATATGCTTATGAACATAAGCTGATTTAAAGAGGAAATATTCAATATCCAACTATCAACGCTCAATGTTCAAGTTGGTGAGTGTTAAAACCTGAACATTGAAAATTGAACATTGTGTATTGAATATTAAAAAAAATTATTTCCCCAAATTCTCCAGCATCTCCTTCACCATCCTTTCCAAAGCAAACTCTTCTTTCCAGTTCCAGTCATTTCTTGCTACCGAATCATCAATACTTTGCGGCCAGCTGTCGGCTATTGGCTGGCGGTAATCAGGTTTATAGCTAATTGAAAATTCAGGAATATGTTTTTTTATTTCTTCAGCAATTTCTTTGGGCGAAAAACTCATACCCGAAATATTATACGAGGTTCGGATAGACATTTTTGAAGCATCTGCTTCCATCAGTTCAATAGTGGCCCGTATGGCATCGGGCATATACATCATGGGCAGGTAAGTATCTTCCCTTAAAAAACATTTATATTTTTTTTCTTCCAGTGCTTCATGAAAAATTTCTATGGCATAATCAGTTGTGCCACCCCCGGGCGCACTTTTATAACTGATCAAACCGGGATAACGAAGGCTTCTCACATCAATATTATAGCGGTGGTTATAATAATTACACCAGAATTCGCCGGCATATTTACTGATACCATAAACCGTTGTCGGTTCTATGATAGTTTGTTGCGGACAGTTTTGTTTTGGTGATGTAGGCCCAAACACGGCAATACTGCTTGGCCAATAAATTTTATGCAGGTTTTCTTCTTTGGCAATGTCCAGTACGTTTAATAAACTCTGCATATTTAAGCTCCAGGCCAGGTGTGGATTTTTTT
Source organism: Chitinophagaceae bacterium (assembly GCA_031413755.1). Classification (GTDB taxonomy): domain Bacteria; phylum Bacteroidota; class Bacteroidia; order Chitinophagales; family Chitinophagaceae; genus Ferruginibacter. Next base: position 10,815 of record JANOFR010000098.1, on the reverse strand, counting down.
CGCCGGTTGCTGAAAGAATGGCCGCCAGTAAATAGATCTGTGTTATACCCTGCCTGATCACCTGCACATGCAGCATTTCCTTGTTCATCACATCCATACTCACATAAGGGCCGGTGCCTTTCAGTAACTCATTTTCTTCCCGCAGGTCAGATGCCACCACATTGGCATTGCCATACATTTTACGAAGAGCCAGTGTTAACTCAACACCAATTTGCCCTGAGGCTCCAATAACCAAAATCCTTTCTTTTACCATAGCAAGTCAATTATAAAGTGTAAATGTAAAATTCAATATTGAATATTGTAACTTTACCTGATGGAAAAATATTTAAAAGATCTTTTCAGCAATCAAAAATATAACGATAACAATTTCTTCCTCATTGCCGGCCCATGTGTGGTTGAGGGCGAAGATATAGTAATGGATATTGCTGAAAAAGTTTCAACCATTTGTAAAAAACTGCAGATTCCCTATATTTTCAAAGCATCTTACCGCAAAGCAAACCGTACTGCTGCCAGTTCATTTACCGGCATTGGCGATAAAAATGCGTTGGAATTAATAAAAAAAGTGGGAGAAAAATTCTCTATCCCAACTACAACAGATATACATACAGCCGATGAAGCAGCCATGGCAGCTGAATATGTGGATGTTTTACAGATACCGGCTTTTCTTTGCAGGCAAACAGATTTATTGATTGCTGCTGCAAAAACCGGTAAGATCGTTAACGTAAAAAAGGGGCAGTTTTTAAGCGGCCCCTCCATGAAATTTGCGGTTGAAAAAATAAATGCTGCCGGAAATGATAAAGTGGGCCTGATAGAAAGGGGTAATACTTTTGGTTATACCGACCTCGTGGTTGATTACCGCAACATTACCTGGATGAAGGAAATTGCTGTACCTGTAATTATGGATTGCACCCATGCTTTACAACAACCAAACCAGGCTGGCGGCATAACAGGCGGCAATCCCGAACTGATAGAAACCATTGCCAAAGCTGCTATTGCCACCGGTGCCGATGGATTATTTATTGAAACACACCCCAATCCTGCCGTGGCAAAAAGCGATGGCGCCAATATGCTGAGATTAGATTTACTGGAAAATTTATTGGAGAAATTAGTAAGGATAAGGAAAGCGATATAAAAGCCTCTCCTCCCCGAACTTCGTTCCTAACTTTCTCCCGCTATTGCGGGATCAGTTTCCTCTCCCGAAGAGAGGAGGCGGTACATTAAACAAATCCAAACATTGAATCTTTCAAATCATCTGCAATTCTAAATCCAGCAAAAAAAAACAATCTTCTATTTGTATAAAACATAATCTTCTCATCAATCTTCGGGATTTCCCTCCCTTTGGGGGAGGATAGGTGGGGCCTAGTGGGGCCTTGTTTTACAGATACTTCAACGGATTCCTCCTTGCATTCAGTATATACCGCTTGATATTCATCCAGAATGCAACAAACAGGTAAACAATTACGGGTGAACCAAATGTCATGAACGACATGTAAATAAAATATTTGCGGATGGTTGATGTGGCAATGCCCATTTTTTCGCCAATGGCAGAACAAACACCAAATACATGCCACTCAATAAAATGCTTTAACCGGTTCATTCTGCTAAATTAAACACATTTTTCACGAAAAACAAAGTGCTTTAAAAAATGCTTCAGTTTTCGTAAATTTGCAACTCATTAATTAGCTAATTCGATAATTAGCTAATGTGCTAATGATTCTGGTACAATCAGCCTTCTTTTTAACCATTATTAGCACATCAGCAAATTAGCACATTATTAAATCTCTACTATGGCCTTCGACATTGACATGATTAAAAAGTTGTACAGCAACTTTGGTACCCGTATTGACGCTGCCCGTAAAGCAACCGGTAAACCACTTACACTAACCGAAAAGATTTTGTACGCCCATCTTTGGCAGGGAGCAGCTACCGCTGCTTATGAAAGAGGAAAAGATTATGTGGAATTTGCACCGGACCGTGTGGCTATGCAGGATGCAACTGCACAAATGGCCCTTTTGCAATTCATGCAGGCTGGCCGTAAAACAGTTGCAGTGCCTTCCACTGTACATTGCGATCACCTGATACAGGCCGAAGTTGGTGCTGTTGCCGATCTTTCAAAAGCAAAAACACAAAATAAAGAAGTGTACGATTTCCTGGCTTCAGTTTCTAACAAATACGGAATTGGATTCTGGAAACCCGGTGCCGGTATCATTCACCAGGTAGTTTTAGAACAATATGCTTTCCCGGGCGGGATGATGATTGGTACTGATAGTCATACTGTAAATGCAGGCGGGTTGGGTATTATAGCCATTGGTGTAGGCGGTGCCGATGCCTGTGATGTGATGGCAGGATTGCCCTGGGAACTAAAATTCCCTAAACTGATAGGTGTTAAACTTACTGGTAAATTAAGTGGCTGGACAGCTTCAAAAGATATTATTTTAAAAGTGGCCGGCATTCTTACTGTAAAAGGTGGTACCGGTGCTATCCTTGAATATTTTGGTGATGGTGCAACATCTTTATCCTGCACAGGCAAAGGAACCATTTGTAATATGGGTGCCGAAATTGGCGCAACCACTTCCATCTTTGGTTATGATGAAAAAATGGCTGAATATTTAAGAGGTACCGGCAGGGCCGAAGTTGCAGACGGCGCCGATGCTATTGCTGCACATCTTTCCGGCGATGATGAAGTATATGCTGACCCAACCAAATATTTTGACCAGGTTATTGAAATTAATTTATCCGAACTGGAGCCACATGTTAATGGACCTTTTACACCAGACCTAGCATGGCCCATTTCTAAATTTGCAGATGCAGTAAAAGTAAATGGCTGGCCCGATAAACTGGAAGTTGGTTTGATCGGTTCCTGTACCAACTCTTCTTACGAAGATATTACCCGGGCTGCTTCTATTGCAGCTCAGGCAACCAATAATGGTTTTAAAGCAAAAGCAGAATTTACCATTACACCCGGCTCTGAGCAGGTGAGGTACACCGTTGCAAGAGATGGCTACTTAGATACTTTTGAAAAAATGGGAGGTGTGGTTTTAGCCAATGCATGTGGACCATGTATAGGACAGTGGGCAAGGCATACGACAGATCCAAACCGGAAAAATTCAATCGTAACATCATACAACCGTAATTTTTCAAAAAGAAATGATGGTAACCCAAATACGCATGCATTTGTGGCTTCACCCGAAATAACAACGGCCCTGGCTATTGCCGGTTCACTTTCTTTTAATCCGCTTACTGATTATCTGACTAACGATAAAGGAGAAAAATTTAAACTGGAAGAACCATTGGGTATTGAAATGCCTGCAAAGGGTTTTGCTGTTGAAGATGCAGGTTTTCAGGCACCAGCCAAAGATGGCAATAAGGTAGAGGTCATTGTTTCACCAACATCAGACAGGCTTCAGTTACTTGAACCATTTGCAGCCTGGGAAGGCACTGATCTGAAAGGATTAAAATTACTGATCAAAGCAAAAGGAAAATGTACCACCGATCATATTTCTATGGCGGGCCCCTGGTTAAAGTTTCGAGGCCACCTGGATAATATCAGTAACAATATGCTGATCGGTGCTCTTAATTTTTTCAATGAAAAAACTGACAACGTAAAAAATCAATTAACCGGAGAATATGGTACGGTGCCGGGAACTCAAAGAGCTTATAAAGCTGCCGGCGTTGGTTCTATTGTAGTTGGAGATGAGAATTATGGCGAAGGTTCTTCAAGAGAACATGCGGCCATGGAGCCCAGGTTTTTAGGCGTTCGTGCCGTGCTGGTAAAATCATTTGCCCGTATTCATGAAACCAATTTAAAAAAGCAGGGCATGCTGGGTTTAACTTTTGCCGATAAGGAAGATTATAATAAGATACAGGAAGATGACAGTATTGATATTATCGGTTTAACAACATTTGCACCCGGCAAACAACTACAGATGGTATTTAACCATGCCGATGGAAGTAATGAGATCATTCAGGTGAACCATACTTATAATGAACAGCAGATAGAGTGGTTTAAGGCGGGTGCTGCTTTGAATATTATCAGAAGGGAGTTTGAGGAGAGTAAATAATTCTTTTATTTAAGGAATTATTTTTATCAGATAAAAATCCAACCCTTAGTAAGTTGGATTTTTTATTTTATTAACATCAATTATTTTTAGAGCCAAGATCTGTAGCACACGAATTGGAAATAATAAACTATGTTTTTTCTTATGTCTATCAAAAAAATAGGAGATTAAAATCCCACCTCCCTATTAGGATTTTTTTACTCTTAATTTTAAATCACTTATTTGGCTCAACAAAAGTGTATTTATTGCCTTTAATTATCAGAATTGGCTTACCGTTTTGGATTTCAGTAGATTTTGTAATTGTTTCTTTTTCTAATTCAAAGAGAGACGGTAAACAATCAGGGTATTTTTTCATAGACCATTCATAATTGGACACCTTATAAAGTGTGGCGCCATCAATTCTATAGTCGTATTTATACCTAAGTTTATTATCCATTGAACCAATATCGCTTTGGAAAGTTTCATAATAATCAAGCGTTCCATCTGCATTGAACCGAATGAGTTGGGTTCTTTTTTTACCATCAAAATTCTGCCATTCAAATTTCCAAAGGCCCGATATATTATTGTCCACAGCACCTTTTAATTGTGCATGTGCATTATTTAATATTTTTATCCTTTCTTTTTGAAAATATATTTCATTAGTCTTTGCATCTGCCTCAGCTTTTTTCCTCTTGTCTTCTTCTCTCAACTCCCCTTCCCCTTTTAAAAAAAAGTTAATGAGGGGGTTGGTTGCATTTGTGTTGAAAGGTTTTATTTCACCAGAAGCGACTAATTCATCATAAATATCATCGGACTTTATGTACCCTAAATCTTTGGCATAATAATGATAATATGCCTCTTCATTTATGGTTATTAAGCCCTGAAGCATTTCTGCTTTACCTTTCATTTCTACATCTACTTGTTTTATTAAACGAACCTTTATCACATCTTTATACACCAACCCCTCATGATTTACAGTAATCCCTTTTTCAGCTATCCTATATTTATATTCAAATCCGGCATCGTTCTGAATCCAGTTTGTACCTATAGTGGCGTTGCTCTTTAAGATAATCATTGTATGCGCCTTTTTAACTTCATCATCATAAAATCCACTAAAAGCATCACCTTTAACAACGGTTTCAATTGTTTCCCATTTTTTGGTTACCACTCCGTTTTCGCAATAATAATATTTTACAGAATTGTCATCTTGCCTTATCCCTTTGAATAGCTTTCCGCCATAAGAAATAGTTACATCATAATCACATAATGGAAAATAATCACAATCAAAACAATTACTTTTTTTTGCAGCTTGATTATTGTTTTTACCGGCAGGGGTCGCATCAATGGCCTTACTTTTTGTGATGATGCCGGTTAACGAAATTGTATCATCATTAATTTCTTCTAATTTAAAAGACTGTTTAGATGATTTAGGAATTTCATCCCATAGTTCAGTAGCATCTCCTGTATAGTTAAGAGTTAGGGTGGCCACGCCTTCTGAAAATGCAGGTTTAACTGATTTTATTTTGGGGTTCTTCTTTAAGTTTTCTCTTAAAGCTGTAAACCTGGGGTCTTCATATTCAACTCCCTGTACAGATATTGTGATTTGTTTTGTTGCCTGTGAATAGGTAATACTGAATGAAGTTGTAAATATCAGTACCAAAAAGGCTTGTTTAAAATTATTTATGACTTTCATAATTATTCATTTTTGATGATCTGTTTTATCAGTATTCAATTGGATGTTTTAAAATTAAGTAACCTGGAGACATCAGAGAATATAGCGTATGCAGCGGGTTCTGTTAATCCACCGGCAATGGTTACTGCTGTACCATTCGATTCCAGATCAACCCTGTAGGATACTGCTGTTAGTTTTTCTCTGAGTTTCAGTCCTTGCTGTGTTGCAGCAGGATTTCGCTGGCTCATGTGTTCAGGAACGAAAAGGTATTTTTCATTCATGTGGTTCCTGATGATGATGCGGTGTATATCATCTTTATTATAAAATTGATTACTTAAATGAACACCTTTCTCATTTAAGGTAAACTCCATTCTTTCACGCCACCTGGTAACATTTTTATTGTTTTGAATAAAATATATCCACAACCCCAGTAAAGCGGTAACTATAAATCCTAAAGTAAAACTTATTCCCCATAAAAGCAATAGCGGGAGGATTAACAACCAGATTGCAGATTGTAAAAAAGAAGGTGCTTTTTCCGGTTCTGTTACAAATATTGTGTCAGTTCCGGATATTGTTTTTTTGTAAGGCATAAAAATTTTTTAGTAATTATTTAAATATTATTTTTTTAAACCAATCGGTTATTGAATTTTAAAATCTTGGCAAAAAGAATTTGCCATCTGTAATTACCCTTCTGTCTCCTGACAAGTCTGGTTTAAAGGCTGTCCCTGAAAATATTCCTTTAATATATGTATTTGTAACTTCTGTTATCGTCACTTTTCCATCGGCAAATAAATTAGGGTATGTGCTGTTTGGCGTGCCAATTAAATCAGTTATGGTACCTAAAGTTTGATAGCCCAGCGCTCCTTTAGTGTCCACATAAGTGATAAGCACCTGTGGCAACTTTATTCCCCCAACAGTTATCGCTTTTAAAGGGTCTTGAAATGTTGACGGGCTATTGTGGGGGTGTCGGGAAAACAATGTCAATGAAAGGTGGATATCACTTGAGCTTACTCCACTTTGAAATGCACTTAAAATACTGGTATAAATGCCACTGGTATCGGGTGTTACTGTTACCGCAACAGGTTCTTTTTTGAACTCCTGTTGTATTCCATCTGCCTTAAAGCTGATGAAATAGGTATCAGGTTGTTGCAGTGTGATTTCCTCTTTTTTACAGGAGGCAGCAAATAGTACCATAAAAATAAGTAATGTGCCATAACTGAGTTTCATTTTACGTGTCTTTTTCATAATAATTTGTTTTAGAAGTCAAACTTACTACTGCTGTAGGCCCACTACAACCCACACTTATTATTTGCTGCTTCCCATTTATTTTATGCAACGAATCGGCTATTTTTTGAATATTTCAGGGTATCTTAATACTGTTGTACCTTAATCTCACCTAAACCTGTTTATATGAAAGTTCTTATTTTATCAGCATTTCTGTTTTTTTGTTTCTATAGAGGAATTGGGCAATCAGCTTCTTCTAAAATTGATTCATTAAAAATTGCGTTACAAAACCATACAACTGAAGATTCTGTGAGATTGAATTTGCTAAATGACCTTTCATTGAAATATTACAGAGTTAATTCAGATACAGGTATTATTATTTCAAATTTGGCTATTGACCTTGCTAAAAAATTGCATGATGATAAAAAATTAGCCATAGCATATAAGCGGAAGGGGAACCATTTTATTGGCAGTACAAAATTCAAAGAAGGGGATGAATGTTTCAATTTGTCTGCCAGACTTTTTGAAAACCTAGGTGATAAAATAGCACTTGCAGATGTCTTAAATGACAACGGTGTTATGTATATTAGTGCCAGCAGATATTCGGAAGCTATTGATTTATTCTGGAGGTCATTGAGAATTTCTGAGAACATGGGGAATGAAAGCGGAGTAGCAAAAGCAAGCGGTAATATCGGTGTAGCTTATACAAGGATGAAATTGTACCCGAAAGCCATTGAATTCTTTGAAAAAGCTTTAGCAGCCTTTAAAAAATTGGGTAATAAACGTAATACTGTAATAGCATTAAATAATTTATCAAGTGTATGTTTAAATTTAATACCTCCGGAAAATAATAAGGCATTGAAATATGCCGCTGAGGCTGTCCAGATTGCAGATGAAATTGATGCTAAACCAGAAAAAGCGAGTGCATTGAATAATACTGCGAGGGCATATAAAAACCTAAAACAATATCAAAATGCTATAGAATTCTTTAATAAATCATTGGACATAAGTGTGACCAACAAATCGAAAAAAGATATGGCAATTTCTTATTCAGCAATTGCAGAAATTTATGTTGATGCTAATGATAGCATTTTACAGCTACTAAGTATTCCTCAAAATGAACAATATAATAAAGCACTTGAATATCAAAAAAAGGGCACCCAGTTTTTTCATGAGCTTAATGATGTTACTAACGAAAGCGAAACCTGGCAAAATTTGAGTAAAATTTATGAGGGCCAAAAAGATTATGTTAACGCCTTAATGGCTTATAAACAATATAAAACTTTACGAGACAGCATTATTAATAATAAAAAAATAGAGGAAATTTTAAGTAAAGAATTTGAGTACGAGCAATCTAAAAAAGAAGCCGTTTTAAATGCAACTCATAAAGCAGAAATCAAACAACAAAAAACCGTCAAAAATGCTTTAGCTACCGGGGCTGGTATATTAACCATTGGCGGATTAATTTCTTTCCTGTTCTACAAAAGAAAACGAGATGCAGTGCAAAAACAAAAAGAAGCAGAGTTTAAAACAGAAGTTTCAGAAACAGAAATGAAGGCACTTCGTTCTCAAATGAACCCCCATTTTATTTTTAATTCGCTTAATTCCATTGGTGATTATATGGCAAAGAGCAATACCAAACTGGCAGATGAATATTTAGCTAAGTTTGCCAAGCTGATGCGGCTGATCCTGGAAAATTCAGAAAAAAAAGAAGTGGCCTTGTCAGAAGATCTGAAAGCACTGGAATTATATATGCAGCTTGAATCCCTGCGCATGAACCAAAAGTTTAACTACCAGATAAAAGTGGATGAAGCCATTGATGCAGAAAATACACTGATTCCTCCACTGATCCTTCAACCCTTTGTGGAAAACAGCATCTGGCACGGGATAGCCAAAAAAGAAGGCACCGGTAATATTCTGGTGAAAATTAAAAAGGAAGGCGAAATGATAAACTGTATTATAGAAGATGATGGCATAGGCAGAAAACTGGCTGCCATACAAAATGAAGTATCAAAGCCAAACCAAAAACAATCCCTTGGCATGAAAATAACTAAGGCAAGAATTAATATTTTGAACAAAGTAAAAAATTCAACAGCCGATGTACAACTTTTTGATTTAGCCCAGGGAACAAGGGTAGAAGTAAAATTGCCCCTGGAACTAAGCTTTTAATTTTTGCTTATGATTAATGCCATTATTATAGACGATGAACAACATTGCATAGACAGGTTGAGCAGCCTGCTTATAGAAAAACACCGGGATACAATTAAACTCACCGGCGTTTTTAGTAATATAGAAGAAGGATTAACTGCCATCAACAAATTACAGCCCCAATTAGTCTTTTTAGATGTACAAATACATGACAAAACCGGATTTGATCTGTTAAGAAAATTAAGTAAGATAGATTTTGATATCATTTTTACTACGGCTTATGAAAAGTATGCCATTCAGGCCATTAAATTCAGTGCCATAGATTACCTGCTTAAACCGGTTACTGCAGAAGACCTCAATATTGCAATTTCCAAGTCAGCAGAAAAAATGGTAAAAAATGATACATCCTCAAAATTGGATACTCTTTTTCATAACCTGAAAAATATCCAGGGCATGTCTAAGAAAATATGTGTTCCCGTGGTTACGGGACTTGTCTTTCTTGAAATAGCAGATATTATCCGCTGCGAAAGTGAGGTTAACTACACTACCATTTTTTTAAAAGACAAACAAAAATTAGTCGTTGCAAAAACGTTGAAGGAATTTGAAGAAATGCTTGTTGAATATAATTTTTTCCGCGTTCACAATTCCCACCTTATTAACCTTGCTTTCATTAAAAGCTATAATAAAGGTAAAGGGGGTTTTGTTACACTTTCTGATAATACTTCTGTTGAAGTTTCTACACGTAGAAAGGATGATTTTATTAAAGCCATAGAGCGTCAATATAAATAGCTTATTCCTTCCGGATTTTTACTATATACCAAAATCAATCACTTCAATCTCTACTCCGCCAGAAAGTCTCGCTACACGCTGTACAAAAATATCCTATGGCCCCCTTTGGCACTTAAGAAGTGTGAAGGATTAATACTGTTTTTTAAAAATATTTCTTTGAATGAAATGCCATGAACCTCATCTTCCGCAAAACCCTCTGAAGGCATGCAGGTATCATTTCATATTACCCCTACCGAGCCGGTATGTTTTTTTAACAAATATTTTAAATAATAATTATTCAATGTTTAGACATTAATTACTATCTTGCGCCCTAAATCAAAATTATGGCACTTAAAAACTGGGCAGTAGACCCCACACACAGCGAAGTACAATTCAAGATCAAACACCTGATGATAACCAATGTTACAGGAAGTTTCGACATTTTTAATGTATCGGCACAAACCGAAAATGAGGACTTTACAAAAGCTAAAGTGAGTTTTACAGCTGATGTAAATTCTATATCGACCAATAACGAGCAAAGAGACGGGCATCTTAAAAGTGCTGACTTTTTTGATGCTGAAAGATTTCCCCAGGTTACATTTACGGCAACAAAAACGGAAACTGTAGATAGCGACGGTTCTTATGAATTATATGGCGACCTTACGATACGGGACATCACTAAAAATGTAAAATTATCGGTTGAGTTCGGTGGTGTGGTTAAAGACCCTTATGGAAATACCAAAGCTGGTTTTACCATCAACGGTAAAATAAACCGTAAAGATTTTGGCCTTACCTGGAATGCAGTAACAGAAGCCGGCGGTGTAGTTGTAAGTGAAGAAGTGAGAATTGCGTGTGAAATACAATTGATAGAACAAGCTTAAAATATAGTTTAGAAGTTTAGGGGTTTAGAAGTTTAGCTAAAGCAGGATGAATACGAAACCCCTAAACTTTCTAAACTTCTAAACC
>JANOFR010000097.1:0-10632 GCA_031413755.1 Chitinophagaceae bacterium | reverse complement strand
TCTACAACCTGTTTTGCCTGCATAATAGAAGGAATCATCTCCTCTTTTACATATACACTATTTGCATGAATGATATCTACACTTTCAGCGAACTTTTTATTCTTTTTAAGAATATTAATACAGGTATGTACTATTATTCTTCTGATCCAGCCTTCTAAAGCTCCTTCATTTCTGTATTGGTGTAACTGGGTAAACACTTTTATAAACCCATCCTGCAACATATCCTCAGCATCTTCACGGTTCTTTGCAAAACGGTAGCATACCCCCAACATTCTTGGGCTAAATCGGTTATATAACGCCTCCTGTGCAGCGGCATTATTTCTAATACTCCCGGCTAGCATAAGCTCTTCCGTCATAAATGTGCTTGTTTACACTATAAATATAGACAAAATCCTTTGTAAAAAAGCTGCATTATGGTAAAGCTGTTAATGATTTTAACATATCTGATTTATTTGAAAGTGACAGGCCTGGTTTTTAAAAAAATGGATGCAGCTATTATTTTATATAGGTAACTATTGATCAACACTTAATATTGGCAATGAAAAATGGAATATTTTTATAATAAACTAGCTCTTAAACCAATAATAAAGTTGCTTCCTGCTGATACAATACCTGATGAATAAGGCCTGTATCTTTGATTGGTAACATTTTCCCAACTTGAAGTAACCAAAAGGTTTTTTGTAAGCTGGTAGGATGCTTTTAAATTAAAAGTATACCATCCCGGTGCGTACGGATTACCATTTTCATCTTTGGCATATATTTCCGTTTTTGACTGTTCTGAGGGTGCAAGGTCTTCATTTTTTATTTTACTGTTGTAATTAATTAAAGCTTCAACATACAGGTTTTTATTCCGGAATTTTAATGAAGTACTTCCATAAAATGGTGGTGCATGACGCATTGCAACCTGTTCATTTTTAACGTCATCCGTCTCTTTACCGTTAATCCAGTTGGCGTGACTTTGAACTGACAGGGTTTTAATAAAATAGTATTCAATACTTGCCTGGAAGCCCCAGATGGTGGCTTTAGCAACATTTTTTAATGATTCGACCCTGCTTATAACACCATCAAAAATTATACTGTCCAACCCGTTAAAAGTAGCTGGACGTAAAACGGTCGCATCATTTAAAATTGTATGAAACCCATTTAATTCAAGCCGAAACTTACGACTGATGTTTTTTACAATACCAATTTCAAAGTTCCAGGCATACTCTACTTTTAGATCGGGGTTGGGAACGGTAACATTTCCTGGAGTACTTTCAAAAAGCTTGCTTATATCATCAACATTTGGCATACGGTAACCTGTTGAAATATTTCCATTGAGTTGCCAGGTTTCTGCAGGGCGATAAACCAATCCTAAGTTTCCTGTAAAGGCTCCATCTTTTAATACTGCTTTTTGGAATGGAAACTTTATAAAGCTGGTATCAAAAATGGCCTTTAGTGTATTATAGCTATAGCGTAAACCTCCTGTTAAAGTTAATTCAGAAAGTATGTTTATTTTATAACTACCGTAAATACCTGTAGTGCTCCACGTACTTCCATCCGGATATCGGCTGATCGCAGGTACCACAGTATTAGTATTGATATTGGTTTTACTTCCAACTGAACCTACTTTGTTAAAAACAAATTCTGCACCATAAAATAATTCTCCTTTACCCAGCTTTTTGTCTGCATCAAAATTTATACTTATTGCATGTACTTTTTCTGTCTGTATGTTACGTGTATTTGATCCCCTCGTTCTGTCAATACGGCTTTCATCATAATTTTGATAAGCGAGGGTAACACGGGCATCTTCATACAAAACATTTTTTTTACTATGCAAAAGCTGTAAATTATGCATACGCCAACGCATAGGCCCATAGTTCCATTCTGCAAATCTTAATTTTCCGTTACGGTATTGAATTAACCTGTCATAGCGTGGTGCTTCACCTGTTCCGGCATAAGTAAAACTATATTGAAGATCCAGGTGTTCAGTTGGTTTAAACCGTATTTTCTGTAAAAAATTTAACTGTTCATAGCCACTAAAGCGTTGTTTTCTGGGGTCAGAATTCAGAATAATACTATCCACAGCATTTATTCTTTCAACATATTCCGGGCGAAGGTAACTGTCCTGTCCGTCATTCTTACCCATTTTTAAATCACCAAACTTACTATAGCTGGCAGATGAAAGCAATGCCCATTTTTTCCAGCCCAGGTTAATATCAGCATGAATAGTATTTTCATTATTTGCAGATGAGTACCGGGCTAATGCGCTGCCGGTAACCAGCATCTTTTTTTCTTTCGAAAATTCAGTATTCAGGGTATGAAAATCCATTACTCCGCCTATTGCGTCACTTCCATAAATTAAAGAACCCGGGCCAAAAATTACTTCGGCAGTTTGTGTGCTTAAGGCATCTATACTGATGATATTTTGCAAATTTCCACTACGATATATGGCATTGTTCATTCGCACCCCGTCAACAACCAGTAATATACGGTTTGTAGCAAAACCACGAATCATGGGGCTTCCGCCACCCAGCTGACTTTTTTGAATAAAAACAGTTCCGGTTTGTCCTAAAAGATCAGCTGCTGTTTGAGGGTTGTTTCTTAATATCTGCAGTTTAGTAATTTTTGTGATTTTATTGGGAACCTCATTTAATTTTTGTTCCCACTTGTTTACAGACACAACCACTTCTTCAAGATCTATCTGTTTAACGGAACTGTCTTTTGTATTTATTTTTTCCTGTGAAAATCCGTTATTTGAAATAGCGAAAAGCCCCAAAAATATAAATATCCTGTACATGAAAATTGATTTAATACATAATAAATAACTCCTGCTTTAAGATCAAAGCATAGTAATAGTGTTTTTATTAAAACACCCTTAATAAAGAATTATACTTATAATTGGGGAGGTTGGGTTATGGGCAAGCCTGGCGCTGATGGCAGCATATCAGCAAAAGAATAATGGGAGTCAGAAATAACATGCCAGGTCATCTGGCAAATAATTTCAGTATGGTTGTTAAATATTGGAAAAAATAAAAATTTAACAGCTATTTGATTAATAGGACTATTAGAATCTTTTTTTTGCTGAAAAATTTTGTTTAAATGGTTTACCAGTTTAACTTCTTTATGATCGTAATATCCGGTTAATAATATATTTTCTCCTTCAGCTTTATATGATTTTACATCAAAGAGCATTTTATTAATAAGTATTTCTTTTCCTTTTTTTACCCAGTTAATATTTTTCTTAGATACTGATATGGTTTCTAATTTTTCAGTTCCAAAACTTAACCGGCTGTTAATTTGCAAAACCTTTTGCTTTACAATAATAATTACAGAAAATAGTAGTGGAATTGCTAAAAGCAATACTAATCCAAGGGCAGTTATTTTTTTTTTACCGGTGTGCATATCCATATAACGAATGCAAGTTAGACATTATTTTTTTCGAACTAAACTATCTGCCGGGTAATTTGCCTTGATGGTATCCCTTATGGATGTAGCCCAGGTAGCTATAGTGAGTTTTTGCTGATCACTTAATTTGGCTGCTTTATGAATCCATAAGTATTCATCCAATGGCATTTCACCTTCTTTGACCTCTTTATTAATTTCTTCAAATTTCCTGTATTGTCTTCCAATCCGGTAAGATGCAAACTCAGAAAAATCAAGTTCTTTCTTCCCTTCCTTTATATGGTCGGCCAGCCACCAGGCAGCTGGCTGTATTTCGGCATACCATGGATAAACCGTGTTATTACTGTGGCAATCATAGCAACTCGTTTTAAGGATTGATTGAACATCCTCAGGTACAGGATATAATTTACTGATATCATTATTGCTGATCACTTCAGCTTTGTTTTTAGCAGGGCGAAAAAATTGGATAACGACAAAAGCCAATAATAAGATCTGGAAAGTTCTTTTTAAAATTTTCTTCAGCATAAATTTTCTATAAGCATTTAATTTATCAAAACATTCCCGGTCATTTCATTGGGTATGGGCAAACCCATCAATGTTAAAATGGTTGGTGCAATATCGCCCAACTTTCCGGTTTTAATCATTCCTTTCCGGTTTTTATCAATTAAAAACAACGGCACAGGATTTAAAGTATGTGCTGTATTTGGTGTTCCGTCTTCATTAATGGCATAATCTGCATTGCCATGATCTGCAGTTAAAAGCACGGTATAATCATTTTGAAGAGCAGCTGTTACAACTTTTTCAACGCAAGCATCAACAGTTTCAACCGCTTTTATTATGGCTTCCCAAACTCCTGTATGTCCCACCATGTCGGCATTTGCAAAGTTCAGACAAATAAAATCAGCCGCCCCATCCCCCAAAGGGGTATTGTCAACATTAAATAATTTATTGTTCTTTTCTATTTCTTTAACAATGGCTTCGGTTACTTCTATAGCACTCATTTCCGGTTGCAGGTCATAGGTTGCAACTTTGGGCGATTGGATCATTATTCTTTTTTCGCCTTTGAAAGGAACTTCTCTGCCACCACTGAAAAAGAAACTGACATGCGGATATTTTTCTGTTTCGGCAATACGGATCTGGGTTTTACTGTTCTGCTCTAAAATCTCACCCAATGTATTCTTTAGATCATCATTTTCAAAAACTACCTGTACATTTTTAAAACTTTGGTCGTACTGGGTCATGGTAGTATAATGCAGATCCAGCTTTTTCATTCCATATTCAGTCAAATTGGTTTGTGTTAGTACCTGTGTAATTTCCCTGCAACGGTCTGTACGGAAATTGAAACAAATAACTGCATCGTCATTTTTAATCCTGCTGTCGGGTATAGATGAATTTATTATGGGTTTAATAAATTCATCGGTTATACCGTCATCATAAGATTTTTGAACAGCCCCCAAAATATTTTCTGATTGTTGTCCGGTACCATTTACCAAAGCATCATAAGCCAATTTTATCCTTTCCCATCGCTTATCTCTGTCCATGGCATAATAGCGGCCTGTTACGCCTGCGATTTTTCCAACAGTTGTATCAAGATGTTGCTGCAGCTCAGTTAAAAATCCTAATCCGCTTTTTGGGTCGGTATCCCTGCCATCTGTAAATGCATGTATAAGCACATTTTTTAATCCTTCAGCAGCACAAAGGCTGGTTAGCGCTTTTATATGATTAATATGCGAATGAACACCTCCGTCGCTAACCAAACCTATCAGATGCAATGCTTTTTTATTTTGTTTGGCATACCTGATCGATTTCAATAAGGTCTCATTTTTTGCAAATTCTCCGCTTTTTATTGCTACATTAATTCTTTGTAATTCCTGGTACACAATTCGGCCGGCACCTAAATTTAGATGGCCCACCTCACTGTTTCCCATCTGTCCATCTGGCAGTCCAACATCAGCCCCGCAGGTTACCAGCGTTGTATTAGGATATTTTACATATAAAGAGCTAACAAACGGCGTTTTAGCATGCTGAATGGCATCACTGCTTATTTTCTTCCCTAAACCCCATCCATCCATGATTATAAGTATAACTTTCTTATCTTTCATTTGATAAAACTAAAATATTTACAGCTAAATACAATTGATTATGGTCAATTGGGTATAAATTCAGTTATTTAGCGGCAATTTTAACATGGCTTGGCACGTTTTTAGTAAAATCATTAGCTGAAAACATTAAGTATATGAAACAATTTTTTACACTTTTTGCTTTAAGTACGTTATTTTCTTCCTTTACTTTATTTTCAAGTATTGACGAAGTTATCAGCGCCATGAAAACAGGAAATTCTGCTGAAATTGCAAAATATTTCGATAATACTGTTGAAATTAATATGCCGTATAAAAGTAACAGTTACAGTAAAAGTCAGGCAGAGTTGGTATTAAAGGATTTTTTTAGTTCCAATACAGTAAAAACTTTTGAGATCATTCATAAAGGAGAAAATTCCGGATCTCAATATTGTATTGGCACATTGATAACTAAAACCGGCTCCTTCAGGACAACTATTTTTATGAAACAAAAAGGTGATAAGCAGTTATTGCAGGAAATTACTTTTGAGAATAAATAGTTGCTTTAAAAAATATTATTAAAAACCCCGGATTTTTCGGGGTTTTCTTTTTACGTTCTTCCTTAGCTTTGTTAATATGGATTTTAACCGTCAATTGGAAAAACTGATCATAAATGCCTTAGCAGAAGATATAGGAGATGGGGATCATTCCACCATTTCATCTATTGATGCTTATGCAGATGGCAAAGCCGATTTAAAAATTAAGGAAACAGGAATACTTGCCGGAATACTTGTGGCCGAAAAAATTTTCAGGCATATGCAACCTGATATAGTATTTATTCCTTTTAAAAAAGAGGGTGATCCCATGAAATGCGGAGAGCTGGCTTTTGAAGTACATGCAAAAGTGCATACCATTTTACAATGCGAACGGTTGGTTTTAAATTGTATGCAACGCATGAGTGGCATCGCAACTTTAACCAGGCAATACACCCAAAAACTGCAACCTTATAAAACCAAATTGCTTGATACAAGAAAGACCACGCCTAACTTTCGTTTGCTGGAAAAAGAAGCAGTGAGAATTGGCGGAGGCTTTAATCACCGCTTTGGTTTGTATGATATGATCATGCTGAAAGACAACCATATTGATTATTGCGGGGGTATAGAAAAAGCCATTGAAAAAGCATATAATTATGTACGGGCTAAAAAACCAGGACTAAAAATT
Source organism: Chitinophagaceae bacterium (assembly GCA_031413755.1). Classification (GTDB taxonomy): domain Bacteria; phylum Bacteroidota; class Bacteroidia; order Chitinophagales; family Chitinophagaceae; genus Ferruginibacter. The sequence goes on along the minus strand of JANOFR010000097.1, from coordinate 3,970 downwards.
GAAGTGGAAACCAGAAATCTGGAGGATGTAAAAAAAGTGATGGCAGTGGGGAAAGTAAACCGAATTATGCTGGATAATTTTACAACAGAACAAATTTCCGCGGCTTTAAAAATTATTGATGGTAAGTATGAAACGGAGGCCAGCGGTGGTATCAACATAAATAATATAGAAGCATATGCTGCCACGGGGGTAGATTATATTTCCAGTGGTTCAGTTATACACCAGGCAAGAAGTCTTGACTTGAGTTTGAAAGCAGTGATCATCTGAAATTTAAAAACAATGGCAAAGAAAAAAATGCAATCATTAAGTGGGTTGGTTTATTCAACTGATCCCGGTTTTAAACTGCCGGATGAAAATTTTGATAAGCAGGAAACCATTGAACCTGCTGAACAAAAATTAAAAATTTATCTGGATAAAAAGCATAGGGCAGGCAAAGCGGTTACATTGGTTGAAGGTTTTATTGGCACGACACCAGCAATGGAAGAACTTGGTAAAAAACTAAAATCTTTTTGCGGCACCGGAGGTTCAGTAAAAGATGGAAATATAATTATACAGGGAGATAACCGGGAGAAGGTTTTACAATGGCTCCTGAAGAATGGATATCCATCTTCAAAAAAGGGATAATTATTCTTTGATTAAAAAATTTATGCTGAATTTTTTAAAGCAATGCTTAAAGCTCCACTGGGGCATTTTCTTACCTGTTCAATGATCTGTTGTGTTTCAGCTTTACCCATATCTATCCAGGGGTTACGCCGGGGATCAAATACTCCGGCCAGGCCTTTAAAACAAATTCCGGAGTGAATGCAAACATCCGGTTTCCAGATAACAGTTATTTCCCCATTACTATAGCGATGTGTTTTTACAGGCACAATAATATATTTAATGTTAAAGCGTTATGTAATTTACAACAAAAAAGTGTTTTTATTCCTACTTTTACATCAAACACAAGGCATGATCTCTAAAATATCAGAAGGTATAACAATTAGTGTGGAAACATACTTTCAACCAGAGTACAGTAATCCGGTTAACAGTGAGTTTATGTTTGCCTACCGTATCACTATCGAAAATAATAATACATTTCCTGTAAAACTTTTACGCAGGCATTGGCATATAAATGACAGTAATGGAAGTTTAAGGGAAGTTGAAGGAGAAGGTGTAGTTGGCGTTCAGCCACAAATTAATCCCGGAGAATCTTATCAATATATCAGCGGTTGTAACCTTCGCTCCGAAATTGGCAAAATGTATGGCACTTACCTCATGGAAAATATCACCAGGAAAAAATCATTTAATGTAACTATTCCTGCTTTTGACATGTGCGCCCCTTTCAAATTGAACTGATTTAACCATTTCTTTCCCGTTTTTTGCCTATCTTTACATGTCCAGCAACAGGTAATATGGGGTATATCTCCATTTTAAATTCCAAATTCATTCTCTTTTTTATTTTACGGAATGCTGTTAAGGAACTAATGTTCTAACTAAACCGGTACAATCATTTATGGCAAAAATTACATTTTCAAACAGCAATAACGATTTTTATCAAAGTGTAAAAACTTCTGTAGAGGAGTATTTTGTAAAAAATAGAATAAAAAAAACCGGTGACTGGAGGTTGTATATCAAAACAATAACTTTGGTCATCACCGCTGTTACCATGTATAGTCTGTTAATCTTTTCCAATTTAAATAATTGGCAGGCATTATTGATTTGTGTTGTATTGGGAATCTCTCTGGCATCAATAGGCTTTAGTGTTATGCACGATGCCAATCATGGCAGCTATTCTACCAAACCAAAACTGAATGATTTTTTGGGATTGAGTTTAAATGCACTTGGAGCAAGCTCCTATTTTTGGAAACAAAAACATAACATCATTCATCATACCTATACCAATGTTGATGGTATCGATGATGATATTGCTAAAAGCCCCATCATTCGCCATTGCGAATCGCAAAAATGGGTTCCGGCACATAAAGTTCAATATTTGTATCTCTTACCCGTTTATTCTTTATCAACTATTTTCTGGATATTCATTATGGATTTTACAAAATATTTTTCACGTAAAATATTTACCACTGATGCCTGGAAGATGTCAACGAAAAATCATATTATTTTTTGGGTAACTAAAATTTTATATTTTACTTTTTATATAATATTGCCTATTATGGTTTGGGGCTTTTTACCATGGCTGGTAGGGTTTTTTGTTTTGAATGCGGTAATGGGATTGATCCTGTCTCTGGTTTTTCAATTGGCGCATGTAGTTGAAAATACCGAGTTTGAACATGTTCCATTAGATGCAACAAAACATATTGAAACTGCCTGGGCTGAGCATCAAATGAAAACCACAGCAAATTTTGCCATGGGTAATAAAGTGATTTCCTGGTTTGTAGGCGGACTAAATTACCAGATTGAGCATCATCTGTTTCCCCGTATTAGTCATGTACATTATCCGGCTATCAGTAAAATAGTAATGGAGAAATGTAAGGAGTTTAATATGCCTTATAATAAATATGATACAATGACTGAAGCTGTTGCTTCACACTTCAGGGTAATGAAACAGTTGGGTAAAAGACCTGAAGTGCAGATGCACCAGGTAAAAGCAGCTTAAAGGTTTAAGGTTTATATTTTGCCTGCTGAAATATTGTTTCTGCATCAGTAGCCATCAATTCAGGTAAACTTAATTTTGAATTTTTCTGCATAAACTTCTTAACAATCTGCCATCCGGCAAATGAACCAATATTCCCGGGTGATGCTTCTCCCAATTCCTGCGTTTTAGGGCTTTCGCCTATATAGTTTTTGATGATATTATTATCAATGGTTTGTAAAAAATTATTTTGTGCAAACAGGTCCCAAACTGCTGCCTCATGTTCATAAACCGCCTTTAATTGTTCTTGGGTATAACCAATAAGTTTATATTCTTCCGACCGGGGTAATAATTTGCAGAGTACATATAATCGTTTCCCCTTTTCAACCATCTGTTGTACCAGCGGTTTATCTTCATTTTTTTCGGGAAACAGATCCTGTAAAAGAAGTTTTAAACAATCTACAGAAATATAATCAGGGCCAAAGCGGTTACTTACATAATCGGGATAGGTTTCACGCACCAGGGCTGATTTATACACTGAAAAATTTTTACCAAGATGAAGCCCCAGCCCAATACAAATAATATCTTCAGCCATACCAACCCCAATACCATTCATTGGACCAATAAAAGTGATAATTTTTTCAGGTAATTTAAATTCCGGAAAATAATACTGTACATACTGTAAACCATTTTTTATCTCTTTTTCATAAGGCGTAAAATCTTTATAGATTAACTGGCTGCTATCATATATACTTCTGTATGAATTAATAAACCCTTTTACATAGGCGGCCGTAGTATCAGCTGGCCATTTGGGATCAGCTCCTAAAACGGTATAAATGAAGTTTTCGCCAAAGCTTGGATATTTTGCCTGAAGGATATCGAGGTTAGCCGTAAAATTCATTGTATCGAGCTCAAATAAATCTTTTTCAAAACGGGCCGTACTCAGTTCGATTTTTATACCCGATACATCCGGTGCTTTATTTTGCTCATTACAGGCATTTAAAAAGAAACTCAATAAAATAATTACTGCAATCGATCTCATGTGGTATAATGCTTTTGAATGTTTTAACTTTGCAAAGAAATAGAATAATTCTTAACCATAAAGTTAAAGCATCCTGAGCGTAGTCAAAGGGTTTGCTTTATTAGCAGTATGACAATCTTCCTGGCACAACAAAACTATCACATCGGCAATTTTGAAAGTAATACTCAAAAAATTATCAGTGCCATTAAACTGGCAAAGCAGCAGGGCGGCGAACTGATCGTTTTCAGCGAGTTGAGTGTTTGTGGTTATGCACCACGTGATTTCCTGGAGTTTAAAGATTTTATTGATAAAAGTTATGCGGCCATTGATGTTATAAAACAACACGCCGATACCATCGGTGTGCTGGTTGGTGC
>JANOFR010000096.1:0-6071 GCA_031413755.1 Chitinophagaceae bacterium | reverse complement strand
TTGGAAGCGTATTATGGTTTATTTTTGGAAGGCGGAAAACTGAAAGATGTTATCTTAAATATAATACCTTTACTGGGTATCACTTTTGCCATACAGTTAATTACTTTGTACGGGTTAAAAAGAAAAAATTTGATTTGAATTATTAAATATGGAAACAGCCGAACTGAAAGAACAGTTAAAAAAACAAATAATCGAATTCTTAAACCTCATCTCGGTTAAACCCGAAGACATAAAGGATGATGAACCCCTGTTTGGTGAAGGCCTTGGACTGGATTCTATTGATTCCATAGAACTGATCGTTTTATTGGGCCGGGAATATGGTATTGATATAAAAGACCCCAAAGAAGGCCGCAAGGTGCTTACTAATATTAATACCATGGCTGCTTATATTGAGGAGCATCGTACAAAATAATTATTTAAAAATAAAAAAGCTGTCAGTCTGAGCTTGTCGAAGACGGTGCTAACATCAAAGTGCTATTTGACTAAACCACCTTCGACAAGCTCAGGCTGACACCCTAACTATATTGAGCAGAATTTTCATAACAGGCATGGGCGTAATTAGTGCTATCGGAAATTCTGTAGCAGAAAACCATCAGTCACTTAAAATGACTGCCTGCGGCATTCGTAAAGAATTTGACCTCTTCCCAACAAAATATGCCGGCCTTTTACCTTTTGGCCAGGTACATATAAGCACAGAAAATTTACAAAAACAATTACAGGTAACCGAACAAGGTATTACCCGAACTACCCTACTGGCCTTACATGCATTAAATGAAGCCATTGCTGATTGCGGAATTTCTGCTGAAGAAATTCAAACATTTGACACAGCGCTGATAGGCGCTAATACTATTGGCGGCATGTGTTTAACTGATGAGTTATATAATGATGCCAACAAAAAAACAGATGGTTCAGATTATTTATCGTCCTACGATTGTGCTTCTGTTAATTTGTTCCTGCAAAAGCATTTTAAAATAAACGGTATCATCAATACCATCAATACAGCCTGCTCCTCCTCAGCCAATGCCATTATGTACGGGGCCATGCTGATAAAAAACGGCTATGCAAAAAGAGCCATCGTTGGTGGTACCGATAGTCTTGCAAAATTTACCATCAATGGTTTTAATGCTTTACATATTTTATCACCTGATATCTGCACCCCGTTTGATGAAGACAGAAAGGGCCTGAATCTGGGAGAAGGCGCAGCTTTTTTAATTCTGGAAAAAGAAGAAGATATAAAAGGCAGACAAGTTTATGCAGAATTAACCGGTTACTGTAATGCCAACGATGCTTACCACCCCTCATCATTGTCAGATGAAGGAGATGGCCCTTTTCTTTCCATGCAGGGCGCATTAAAAATGGCAAATCTTTCAGCCGATAAAATTGATTTTATAAATGCACATGGAACCGGAACAGAAAATAATGATGAAGTTGAAAGCAGGGCCATGATCCGCTTGTTTGGCAATCCTCCCGCTTTCGCTTCTACCAAAGGAAACATAGGCCACACATTGGGAGCCTCAGGTGCCATCGAAGCAGTGTACAGCATCTTAAGTTTAATGCACCAGGAAGTTTATGCAAACCTGCATTTTAAAAATTCTATTCCTTCAACCGGATTAACGCCGGTTCAATCGTACACAAAAATGCCGGTAAACCATGTTATAAGTAACTCGTTCGGTTTTGGCGGAAATTGTTCATCACTTATATTTTCAAAAACGTGACCATGCTATATATCCATAAAACATATTGCATATCGGCACAACAGGACCTGTTACAGGCTAATATTGAATTGATAAATGAACCTGCTGATAAAAAGTTGCTGGCCATTGAGCCTTTTTACGAAAAAATCCCTCCAGGTATTTTACGCAGAATGGGCAAATCAATTAGAATGGGTGTTGGCGCTGCATTGCCATTGATCAGCGAAACAGATCCAATAAATGGGATCATTATGGGCTCAGCAAATGCAGGGATGGAAGAGTGCGTAAAATTTCTGAATCAAATTGTTCAATATGAAGAAGGCCAGCTTACCCCCGGAAATTTTGTACAAAGCACCGGAAATGTTATTGCAGGTCAGCTGGGTTTAATTACCAAAAACAATGGTTATAATATAACGCATGTACATGCCGGGCTTGCTTTTGAAAATGCGGTGATTGATGCAGTGATGCACCTCAACACAAACCCGTCAAACAGATACCTGGTTGGCGGGGTTGATGAAATCTCTCTTTTTCATTACAATATTGAAACGCTGGCAGGTACTTATAAAGAAGAAGAAATCTCAAATAGAAATTTGTATGAAGGAGATAGTCCGGGTTTTGTAGTGGGCGAAGGAGTAGCCATGTTTGTTGTAAGCAGTGAAGCTGCAGGTTCAATTGCAAAAGTTGCTGCCATCAGCACCATACATAGCACAGATATTGAATTGGTGAAAGCACAATTAAAAATATTTCTGCAAAACAACCCGGAAGCAGGAACGGAAGTTGATCTTTTTCTCTCTGGTGAAAATGGTGATAACCGTACTTTACCATTTTATACAGCCTGCGAAAACCTGCTTGATGATGATACAGCCGTTGTTCGATATAAACATATGGTTGGTGATTTTCCTACAGCGTCTGCTTTAGGACTTTGGTATGCCTGCCAGTTTTTACAACAGCAACAAGTACCAGAGCAAATGTTTAAAAAGAAAACTAGAGTAACTAAATATCGAAATATTTTGTTGTACAATAATTTTAAAGGCTTGCAGCATAGTTTTATTTTAATTTCCGAATATTAGTCTGCATGGATGTTGTATAATATTTAACCGGCATCAACCGCCCTGAAGGCCGGTGCAATTCATATGAAGGCAAACAAATAGAAATATTTTGAGATGATTTTTATTATAAGTAATTTAATTTTCAAATATAAAAACCAACCAGTATCCTCTGAGGTTTCAATTTGAAACCTCAAACCATAAAACGATTTCCTGCCGATTTTATGTAAAAGATTAACCTGGCTGAATAAAATATATGCGGTCACAATCGGTTACCGCATACAAAGAGCAGTTTTAAAAATAATAGAAATGAAAAAAAGGTGGAGCACACTATTTTATATTGTAATTGTTGCTGGATTAGGCTTTGCTATTTACTGGATAGCCAAACAGGGTAATAGCTTACAAAGCCCGTCATTAAATGCTCAGCAGGCACAGGCTGCAAAAAATACAAATGCAGTCAATAATTTTCAAATCTTTACCGATTCATTCAGTCACAATCTTACCGATCCGCTGGCTGTTTTACTGTTACAGATCATTGTTATCATAGCTTTTGCAAGGCTATTTGGTTTTTTATTTAAAAAAATTGGCCAGCCTGCTGTTATTGGCGAAATTGTGGCGGGCATTATTTTAGGTCCATCGATTATGGGTGCTTACTTTCCCGAGATCAATCATTTATTATTTCCGGCAGCATCTTTAGTAACACTAAGTTTCCTCAGCCAGATCGGCCTTATCCTTTTCATGTTCATCATTGGTATGGAGCTGGATCTTAAAGCAATCAGTAAACAGGCATATGGTGCAGTTATCATCAGTCATGCCAGTATCATCATTCCATTTACATTAGGAATGACCCTGGCATATTATATTTATCGTAATTACGCACCCGAAGGAACCGGCTTTTTATCATTTGCCCTGTTTATGGGAATTGCCATGAGCATTACTGCATTTCCCGTGCTTGCCAGGATACTTAAAGAAAAAGGATTAACCCGATCGAAACTTGGCGCACTGGCACTTACCTGTGCCGCTGCTGATGACCTTACCGCCTGGTGCATATTGGCTGCTGTAATTGCATTGGTAAAGTCGGGTTCCTCCTTCAGTGTTTTATATACTATTGGGCTGGCGGTTGCCTATGTAGTGGTGATGCTGAAAATGGTGAGACCTTATTTAGAAAAGCTAAGCCATGTGTATGACAATAAAGAAAAAAAACGTACCCCCATCATTGCATTGTTGTTTGTCATTCTTATTATATCATCATATATCACCTCCGTGATCGGTGTTCATGCTTTGTTCGGTGCATTTGTAGCAGGTGTTATCATGCCTTCCAGTTTCAGTTTCCGGCAAATTGTAATTGATAAGATTGAAGATGTAAGCATTATTTTATTACTCCCTTTATTTTTTGTTATAACCGGATTAAGAACACAAATAGGCCTGATCAATGAAGGACATCTGTGGATCACCTTCGGATGGATATTATTGGTGGCCGTTGCCGGAAAATTTGGCGGCAGCACCCTGGCAGCAAAAATTGTTGGACAAAGCTGGAAAAACAGTCTTTCTATTGGCGTGTTAATGAACACCCGTGGCCTGATGCAACTGATTGTTTTAAATATCGGTTACGATTTAAAAATTCTTTCGCCTGAAATATTTGCCATGATGGTATTGATGGCATTGGTAACTACTTTTATGACCGGGCCAGCACTTGATTTGATAAATTGGTTGATGCCGGAGAAAGTGGTGAAGGAAGAATGATATCAGGTGTCAGGCTACTACAAATACTCCCCCAAAATAAAAAATAAATTGATTTGATGATAGATTAATTTGATAAGGCTTTACTTAGTGGCCGGACACCTGCAACTGCCCCTTACATTTAAAATGCACCAGCTCGTCCTTAAAAAGTGAAGCCACAATATTTATTGCACCACTTTCACCTGCGGTATATTTTATAGAGGCATGTATTAAATTATTTTCCAGCGGATTGATGACTGCAAGGAATTTCATTTCTGCCGCCTGTACCAGGTTCGTTTCTTTGCCAATAACCAACTCCAGAATTTCTTTCACCACCTGCATCATACATACACCCGGCACAACAGGCTGGTTGGGAAAATGCCCTTCAAATATTTTATGATTGGTATTTATGACAAGTTCTGCCCAAATTTCAGTTTCGGATGTTACTTTTTCATTGATGAAAAAAAAATCATTTAGCAGCATTATCTTTCTATTCTTTTTAAGCCAATGTTAAATTCAAATGTTTTGTGTGTTATACTGATGGTATCAGGTATCCCGTTTATATAATTCTTCATGATCGCTTCTACAATGATTTTTTTGTTGGATACCCTTTCCATCCGTACCAGTTCATCACCCTTTTGGTTTGTGATATAATAATTAAAGCCCTTGCTTTGCGGAAAAATATAATAAGAAAGCGCTCCGTTGGTTTTTACAAATGCTTTCGAATTATCCAGGTTGTTCATGAGTACCAACTCAAAATCATGCTGCAGGGTTTTTATTACCGATTTTTTATTCATCTTTTTAATAATGGAATATACTTTGAAAGTACCATCAGCAGCAAATTCAAAATCAAAAAAGGTAAAGCCCATTTCGTTACTAAAAACCAAGCGGGTACTGCTGTCAGGCATTTTTTTAATGAGTAATAATCCACTTAAGTGATTCCCTGCAACATCAACGGTAGTATTATACAAAGCAACTGCAAAAGTAGGTTTAAAATATTGCAGCCCGTTTACTTCAGTCTCCCGATAGCTATCGGGAGCAGACTGCATTTGTTTATGAGCCGGAGAACAGCTCATTACAATAAGCAGGCAACTACTTAATATCAAAAAAGGTATCCGGAATAGATGCATTCAGTTCTTTATTGGTAAAACGCAAAATGGTATTATCGCCGGACAGTTCCAGCATTTGAATACTTGAAACAGAAAAATCTTTCTTATCAACAATAACATTGATTGATTTAAACATTTCTTTCATTCCTTTTGTAACCGGGGTCAGTTCAACCAGTGCCGTATTCTTATTTTCAAAAACCCGGGTTTTAAAATCGGTATTATCCAGTGTTGTTCCCTGCATACAGTCAATCATTATTTTATTGATCTGTTGAAACATTTTGTTTGATCTGGCAGATACCTTGCTTTCTTTTTGCCCATCGTTTATATACACTTTATCCTTATTCAAAATCATCAGGTATTTAAAAGGCTGCTTGTATTCCATACGCACACGGTTGTCTTTTTTAAACCAGAAATTTCCTTTGGAGGTAATTTTTTCTGACAGCATACTCAGGTTTTTATCCTGTGTAAAATCAGATTTTATAGAAATGGTTTTTTGAGCTGCGTCA
>JANOFR010000095.1:0-32804 GCA_031413755.1 Chitinophagaceae bacterium | reverse complement strand
TTTGGATGGGGATCAGTACCTGGATGAAAAACTGGAAAAATCAACACTCCTGAATTTTGTAATGGTTGATTGCTATTCTGAAGGATATCCTGATCAATCCACAGAGAAATTATTTTTAAAATTAAAAGAAGATAAGACAGCTGTCATTTGTTTAAGTTCAACCAACAGAAATGCCATGCAAAGTATACGCAGGATGTTTGTTGAGCTGATGATTAATAATATAAAAAATCCGGCCATCATCATTTGCGACAGTACCGATACAACAACAGATGAAAGTTTGATTCATTATTCAATTGAGGCCGGGGGTTTGTTGCTGGATGGATTTTGTGATGGTGTTTGCTTTGGCCATCATTTCGGGAATAATAAAATTAAACCCCAACCTAAATTATTAAACTCCATTGCTTTTGGAATTTTACAGGCAACCCGTACAAGAATTTCAAAAACAGAATATATCAGCTGTCCCAGTTGCGGCCGAACCTTATTTGATCTGCAGGAAACCACAGCTAAGATCCGTGCAGTAACCAATCATTTAAAAGGCGTTAAGATCGCCATCATGGGTTGCATAGTGAACGGCCCGGGTGAAATGGCTGATGCTGATTTTGGATATGTAGGAAGTGGCCCCGGCAAGATCACTTTGTACCGGGGTAAGGAAGTAGTGAAAAGAAATGTGCCCAGTGAAGTGGCGGTTGATGAACTGATCAGCCTGTTAAAGGAAAGTAATGCTTGGGTGGAAACTCCTGTTGTTGCCTGATTCTAAGAAATAGTCAAAATAAGATATGCAAACAGATTTTCTTGTAATAGGCAGCGGAATAGCAGGGTTGACTTTTGCCTTAAAAGTTGCAGAAGCATGCCCGGATAAAACAATTACTATTCTTACCAAAACCCAAAGCGACGAAACCAATACCAAGTATGCCCAGGGCGGTATTGCAGGGGTGATGGATCTTGACCATGATAGTTTTGAAAAGCATATTGAAGATACTTTGATTGCCGGGGATGGCCTGTGTAATAAACATATTGTAGAGATCGTGGTTAAAGAAGGGGTGGCGCGTATTGAAGAGATCATTGACTGGGGTGCAAGATTTGATAAGGAAACGGATGGTGATTACAAATTAGGAAAAGAAGGCGGTCATAGTGAATTCAGGATCCTTCATCATAAAGATGTGACCGGCAAAGAAATGGAAAGGGCTTTGCTGGCAGCTATTGAAAGTCAAAATAACATTAATCTCATCAGCCATTGTTTTGTGCTGGATATAATCACACAACATCACCTGGGTTATCTTATTACCAAATCAACACCCGATATAGAATGTTATGGAGTATATGTTTTAAATCTTGGTACAAATAAGATTGAAAAATTACTTTCTAAAGTAACATTGCTGGCAACGGGTGGCAACGGACAGGTGTACCGGTCCACAACCAATCCGGCCATTGCAACAGGAGATGGCGTGGCCATGGTTTACCGGGCAAAGGGCAGAATTGAAAATATGGAGTTTATCCAGTTTCATCCAACTGCATTATATGAAACAGGTATCAGGGGGCATAATTTTTTAATTACCGAAGCTGTTCGTGGTGATGGTGGCATTTTGCGTAATCATGCAGGTGAGGCATTTATGGAACGCTATGATGAAAGAAAAGATCTGGCCCCCCGTGATATTGTAGCAAGGGCTATTGATAACGAAATGAAAATTGCCGGTACCGAAAATGTATTTTTAGACTGCAGACATTTCAGCAAAGAAAAATTTGTGGACCATTTTCCCAACATCTATGAAAAATGTTTAAGTATTGGCATAGATATCACAAAAAATATGATACCCGTAACACCGGCAGCACATTACAGTTGTGGAGGTATTAAAACTGATGAGGATGGTAAAACTTCCATTAAAAATTTATATGCTGCAGGAGAATGTGCAAGTACCGGATTGCACGGTGCCAACCGGCTGGCCAGCAATTCGCTTTTAGAAGCGATGGTTTTTGCACACCGGGCTTATTTAGATTCAGTGAAAATTGTAAAAGAAGACAAATCAAATATATTTGGAGGAACCCTTGTTCCCGACTGGAAAACCGAAGGCACCAATGCGCCCAAAGAAATGATCCTCATTACACAAAGTGTAAAAGAGTTAAAACTGCTGATGAGTGATTATGTGGGTATAGTCAGAAATAATGAAAGATTGCACCGGGCCATGAAAAGACTGGATCTATTGTTTACTGAAACAGAGGCTTTATATCAAAAAACAATTGTATCTCCACAGCTTTGTGAGTTAAGGAATATGATAACAGTTGCTTATCTCATTGTAAAATCTGCCGAATTCAGGCACGAAAGCAGGGGATTGCATTTTAATACTGATTTTCCCGATAAACTGGAAAGAATACAAAACATTGTTTTGTAATTGTAAGTACTGAGATCAGCGTATACTATAGTTTTGTAAACCTGATAAGCACCAAAACTTGCAGTAACAGTGTACCTTCGCCTGATGCAATAAGTACTGTAACTGAACCTGCAAAATTCAATATTATGTATTTTATTATTTACGGATTTCTTTATTTACTTTCTTTATTACCGTTTCCGGTTATATATTTTATCAGCGATGTAATTTATTTTTTCCTGTTTTATGTGTTTGGTTACCGTAGAGCAATCGTGTTAGCAAACCTTAAAATTGCTTTTCCGGAGAAATCGGAAAAAGAGCTTAAGAAAATTTCAAAACAGTTTTATCATAACCTTACAGATACTTTTATGGAAATCATAAAATTGATTTCGATGAGCGATAAAACTTATGATAAAAGGTGTACTGGTGATTTTTCAATGATTGCAGCCTTGATAAAAAAAGGTAAGAATATACAGATACATGCGGGCCACCAGTTTAACTGGGAGTATGGAAGTTTGTTTATGTCGAAATCTGTAACTTCAATTCCTTCCTATGCAGTTTATATTCCAATATCCAATTCGGCAATGGAGCGGTTGTTTTTAAAATTAAGGCAGAAATACGGCACCAAATTTATAAAAGCAACTGAGTTTAAGATAAAGCGGGAAGAGATCTTCAAAGAAAGATTTGCGATTTTTTTAGGGGCAGATCAAAATCCCGGTAATCCGGCAACGGCATATTGGCAAAATTACTTTAGTAAACCGGCTCCTTTCATTACCGGGCCGGAAGTGGGAGGCATTAAAAATGATACAGCTATAATCTTTGTACGATCTAAAATAATTAAAAGGGGTTATTACGGTTTAGAATGTACACTTTGTGTAGAAAATGCAGCAGCAACTTCCTTTGGTGAAATTACCAGGGCTTACCGTGATTTTTTAGAAAGAATTATAAGGCAAGAGCCGCACAATTATTTATGGACACACCGCCGCTGGAAATGGGATTATAAAACTGAATATAAAAACAATTGGATAGATGAAAAAATTAATGCTCCTGAATAAAAATTTCAGAAAAAGAAAATAGCAGATCTATATTATCAGTTCAGTATACTTACTTCCTTTTCAGTCTTAATAGTTTTTTGTTCTTTAATTTTTTCCCAGCCTCCCAAAATATTTCTCAGGTTGTGTTTGCCCGCATGTTTTAAAAGTGAAGCAGCAATTACGCTTCTGTAACCACCTGCACAATGTACATATATGTTTTTACTGTCTTCAAAATGTGACAAATTAAGTACATCATTCATTTCATTAAGCGGGAGGTTTTGCGCTTGAACGATATGTCCATCAGCAAATTCTGTTTCTCTTCTTACATCAACTACAACTAAATTAGGGTCATGTGGTAAATCCATGGCCAGTTCATCGGCTTCAATATCAATGATCAAATCAATAATTTCTCCGGCATCCCGCCAGGTTTCAAACCCACCTTTTAAATAACCCTGCATTTTATCAAATCCAACTCTTGACAAACGTACAATTGACTCCTCTTCTTTACCAGGCTCAGTTACCAAAACCATCGGTTCATCAAAAGACAACAGGCTGCCTGCCCATTCAGCAAAACGGCCTTCCAGGCCAATGAAAATACTTCCGGGAATAAATCCTTTTGTAAATTCAGCAGCATTCCGGGTATCTAAAACCAATACATTACCATTCTTTAATTTTTTAAAGTCTGCAATTGATAAAGCTGTCAGTCCTTTTTGTTTTATGTTATCCAGGCTTTCGTAGCCTTTCATATTTATTTCTGCATTTATGGCAAAATATTTTGGAGCAAGGGCCAGGCCGGCAGTAACTGCTGCAATAAATTCTTCTTTTGTTTGTGGATGTAATGCATAATTGGTTTTCTTTTGTTCACCAATAGTACTAAAGGTTTCGGGGCCCATATTTTTCCCACAACTGCTGCCTGCTCCATGTGCCGGATATACCAGTATTGCATCTGCCAGCGGCAGAATTTTGTTTTGAATAGTATCATACATGAGGCCTGCCAGCTCTGCACTACTCATATTACCGCTGCTTAAATCCGGACGGCCAACATCCCCGACAAATAATGTATCACCTGTAAAAATTGCATGCGGCTTATCATTTTCATCACGTAATAAATAGCAACTGCTTTCTAATGTATGCCCGGGGGTATGCAGTACCTGTATACTTATTTTGCCAAGTTTAAATATTTCATTGTCTTTACTGTTATAAACTTTATAATTAGTTTTTGCGCCGGGTCCGTAAATAATGGGCGCACCGGTTTGGTTGCTTAATTCTATATGGCCACTTACAAAGTCAGCATGAAAATGGGTTTCAAAAATATATTTGATACCGGCATTATTTTCTTTTGCCAGCTTAATATATTCATCTGTATCTCTTAATGGATCTATAATGGCTACCTCACCTTCGCTTTCTATATAATATGCAGCTTCACTCAAACAGCCCGTATATAATTGTTTTATGATCATTGTAAATTGGTTGATTTAAATTTTTAACAGGCAAATTTAAAAATAAAAAAGCGTTCGTGCTGTTATGCCTGAACGCTTACATTAAATTTTCAGAAATTTTAACCTACCAGGTCTTTTACAAACTGGCTGATTTCATCTATACGTTTGTAATTTACGGTATAGAAAATAAATTTTCCATCACGCTCGGTATTTACAATTCCTGCTTTACGTAATATAGCAAGGTGCTGAGATGCAACAGATTGCTCTAATCGCAGGCGAACATAAATTTCTGTAACAGTAATCTTCTTTTCCTCTTCAATAAGTTTAAGCAATTGCTGACGAAGTTTGTGGTTTAAGGCACGTAATACCAATGCAGCTTTTTTAAGTGCATGATAATCCACATTAATTGAAGAATCTGTTGGAAGTTTTGAGGAAGACGTTGAGTCCTGCTCACGTGTTTGAGACGCAACAATCATAAGTATTAAATTTAATTATGCTTGAACAATGTTTGAACATTACAAATATAGTAATAATTGATTATGCAATTATAAATATTTACTTAGGTATAACGTTTTTTTTAAGATTATTATTTTATTTTTTGATAACTGTTTGAAATTCTTTTAGATAGGTTGGTTCACTATATACCAATTCAGTAAAATGGGGTTTTAAAAAAAGCATATTTGAACAGGTACTCATTGCTTCAGGTAGTATTATTACATTTTCAAATATGGCATTTGTGTTTTTACAAATAGCCTTCCATTTTTCAGATCCGCTTCCAAAAAAAAGGATTTTATTATGTAACAACTCCTTATTAAAGGAAAGCTCATCCAGAATTAAAGCACAGGGAGCCAGGATTGGGGTAAGTGTTTTTTTATAAATAGCTGTAAATACTTCCATACGCCTGGCATCCATCATCGGACAAAATAATACCTGGTCATCAATATCCGGCAAAAAATGTATTGCCGAAGCCGTTAAAATTTCCAGTGTCCCTAATGTAATGAGGGGCTTATTCAAAGCATAACTCAATCCTTTGGCACTGGCAAAACCAACTCTTAAGCCTGTATAAGAACCGGGGCCGCTGGTAACTGCAACAGCATCTATAGCTGATAATGGTATGCCGGTAATTTTGGTTAATTGCTGAATAGCAGACTGCAAAAAAGAAGCATGCTCTTTTTGTGAATCACTAAAAAGTGAATGCAATACCATGCCATTTTTCGCAAAACTTACATGCGCTTTTTCAGTAGCTGTATCAATATTTAAAATAAGACTCATTATTTATTTTCCTTTACTTCTTTAATTAATAAAGCTGCAGGTTGATAGCGGGCATCTGTTGTATTTAATTTTTGAAGTAATTCTAAAATAAACTGTTTACCTATCAATTCAACCCATTCAAATGGGCCATATGGATAGCTGGTACCCAGTTTCATAGCCGTATCAATTTCTTTTTTACTGCTTATATTATCGGTAACTGTAAAATAAGCTTCATTAATAATCATAGCAATTATTCTTGCAGAAATAAAGCCGGGTTCATCACCCATAATATTAAATTTTATACCCTGATTCTGAAACCTGGTAATAATAATTTCATCCAGAATACCGGCTATTTCCCATACCGGCCTTTGCAAAAATGTGGGCCATCCGTTCAGGCGTACTACATTAACCGGTGCTTTTATTTCTGCTAATGTCTGTATAACAGCATTTATGAAAACCGGCTTTTTAAGCAATGCAAAATCCGGAATAATGATATTATCTTTTAAACTAAAATAAGCATCCGCATTATTAAACTGAATGAAATATGTACTATCGGGAACCCGCTCCCAATCTATTTTACTTTTGGTATTCATCAGCTCATTCCATTGTTCATCAGTAGCTGCGGTTACTATTTTCATTTATGGTTTTTTGCAAAAATAGGTGGTTGAGAAAAGATATATTTGCAATTGTAAATAAACTATAATTAAATGAATATGAAAAAAATAATCAACACGCATGATGCACCTGCACCCATTGGCCCTTATAGCCAGGCAGTACAAAGCGGGAATATGCTTTTTATATCCGGACAGATAGCATTAATACCCGGCACATCAGATCTTTCAAATGTTGATATTGCTGCGGAAACCAACCAGGTCATGAAAAACCTTAAAGCCATACTTGCAGCGGCTGGTATGGATTTTGGTAATGTGTTGAAAACAACCATATTTTTAAGTGACATGGGTTTATTTGCAGCTGTAAATGAAGTTTATGGCAGTTTTTTCGAATCGGAGTACCCGGCCAGGGAAACTCTAGCCGTGAAGGGTCTTCCTAAAAATGTTAATGTTGAGATCAGTATGATCGCTTCAAAATAAGTAAAATTGATGGGCACTGAAAAATTTGTAATTATTACTTCAAAAGTACATGAGGTTTTAAAGGAAAAGTTGCAGGAAAAAGGATACCGTATTTTGTATCTTCCTCAAATTACTTATGAGGACCTGCAACTGATTATTAATAAGGCAGAAGGTTTAATCATTACCACAAGATTAAAGATTGATAAAGAAATTTTAGATAAAGCAACACATTTAAAATGGATTGGAAGAATGGGCAGTGGCATGGAATTGATTGATGTACTTTATGCCGAAAGTAAAGGAATAAAATGTGTAAGCAGCCCTGAAGGAAACCGGAATGCAGTTGCTGAACATGCGTTGGGGATGTTGCTGAATCTGTTGAAAAAGATAAGCAGCAGTTTTGAAGAAATAAAAAACGGGAAATGGATACGGGAAGAAAACAGGGGAACGGAATTAACCGGAAAAACAATAGGCATCATCGGTTACGGAAATACAGGCAGTTCTTTTGCCAGGCTGCTTTCTTCATTTGAAGTAACTGTTTTGGCTTATGATAAAGAAAAATACGGATTTAGCCACAATTATATAAAAGAAGCTAATCTTGATCAGATCTGCAGGTATGCAGATATAATTAGTTTTCATGTGCCGTTAACCAATGAAACCCGGTATATGGCTGATGAGATCTTTTTTAATTCTTTAAAACAAAGACCTTATATTATTAATACTTCAAGAGGTGCCGTTGTAAAAACACCGGCATTAATAGATGCTTTAAAACAAAATATTATTGCGGGTGCTGCGTTAGATGTATTGGAAAATGAACAATTAGAGAGTTATTCAGTAAAGGAAAAGGAAGCATTGAACTATCTTATCGGGAACCCCAATATTTTACTTACGCCTCATATTGCCGGGTATTCCGCAGAAGCGTTTTATAAAATGAGTAAGGTGATCATCGAAAAGCTTGAAATCTAAAAATTTCGCTATTTTTGCAATGAATGCAACGCTTTAGGTAATCTAAGGCGTTGTATTTTTTTTCTGTTTATTTAAAAAGTTTTTTATGAGCGATACCACTAATTATGTTACCGAGGAGACATTTGAAAGGCTTAAGGTTGAATTGCAGCATATGAAGGGGGTAGACCGTCCTGCAGCCAGCCATGCTATAGCTGAGGCAAGGGAAAAAGGTGATCTGAAAGAAAATGCAGAATATGATGCCGCTAAAGAAGCACAGGGAATGCTTGAAGCAAAAATAAAATACCTGGAGGGCGTTATTGCAAATGCCCGTATCCTTGATGAAAATAACATTGACACCAGTAAAGTTTCGATCCTTACAAAAGTGACATTGACCAACCTTGGTACAAAAAAGAAAGTCACCTATAAAATTGTTTCTGAAAATGAAGCTGATCTTAAACTGGGGAAAATCTCTGTAACTTCCCCCATAGGGCACAGCCTGTTGGGTAAAGTTATTGGCGATGTTGTTGAAGTACAGGTTCCGGCGGGGGTTCTTAAGTTTCAGATTGAAAATATTGAATTGTAATTAATAAGCATGATCTTTTAACCCATCAGCCGGCCCGCTGATGGGTTTTTTGTATCGTATCTTTATCAAAACATTTGTTATGACAGTTTTTACAAAAATTATCAAAGGGGATATACCATCTTTTAAAATTGCAGAAAGTGAAAAATTCATTGCCTTTTTGGATATTGAACCACTGGTAACAGGGCATGTATTAGTAGTTCCCAAAATTGAGGTAGATAAAATTTTTGATGTACCGGATGATTATCTGGCCGAAATGCTGGTATTTGCAAAGCCAATTGCCCATGCTATTGAAAAAGCTTTCAGCTGCAGGCGATGTGGTATAAGTGTAATTGGTTTGGAAGTACCTCATGCTCATATGCATCTGATACCCATCGATTCTTCCAATGATTTAAATTTTACAAGAATAAAGCTTGATTGTTCTCCAGACCAGTTAAAATCTGCTCAGGAAATGATCCTGGCAAATCTTTAGAGTTATTTAATTTATCTGTAAACGAAAACCTACACCATGTATGGTTTCCAGCACTATATGGGGGTCTGCTTTAAAATGCTTGCGGAGCTTGGTTATAAATACATCCATACTCCTGCCTAAAAAATAATCATCCTTACCCCAAACATTCAGCAAAACTTCTTCCCGTTTTAAGACTTTGTTTTCATGCTGTGCAAAAAAACGGAGCAGGTCAGATTCTTTCTGCGTCAATGCTATCTCTTCACTTCCGGTATAAATCTTAAGCTCATTAAAAACAAATTTTAATTTACCGATCTGGTAAACTTCAATTGTATCTGACTGTAATTTTTTTGTACGTCTTAAAAAAACTTCCATGCGCATTATTAATTCTTCAATACTGAAAGGTTTTGTAATATAATCATCGGCACCCGATTGAAAACCCTTTATCTTATCATCCTGTAAACTTTTTGCAGTTAAAAAAATAATGGGAACAATATCACTTTGCTGCCTGATCTTTTTTGCCAGTGAAAATCCATCCCTTGCCGGCATATTGATATCCAGTAAACAGATATCAAATTCTTTTTTTTGAAACTGTTGCCACGCCACTTCTCCATCGGGGCAATGTGTAACCTCATAACCAATATCCTGAAGTGTATCTTTAATTACAAATCCCAATGAAAGGTCATCTTCGGCTAACAGAACTTTTGCTTTCGACATAATGAATAATTTAATTTATTGGTATTTTTATAACAAAGCTGCTCCCTTTTCCGGGTTCACTTGTCACTTCTATTTTTCCGTTATGCGTATCAATAACTTTTTTCACAAAATTTAAACCCAGCCCGAAACCTTTGTTGTTATGCAAATCGCCTTCGGTTATCCGGTAAAACCGGCCGAATATTTTTTTTTGATGTTCTTTGGCTATGCCAATGCCATTATCTTTTACAGTTATGATGAATTCATTGCCTTCCTTATAAGATGTGATCTGAATAACAGGGGTAGGTGAATATTTGATGGCATTTTCAATCAGGTTTATAAAGCAAAGTCGTAAATAGGCTTTATCAGCATTAATAAAAGTAGCTGGAGACAGAAAACTGCTGTTAATGATTGCATTTTTTTGTTCTGCCAGCGGATGAAGATCATTTATTGCTTCTTTGATCAGTAAATCAACATTGAAATTTTCTTTTTCCAGAGGCAGAGAGCTCCGGTCAGTATACGCAATTTCCAAAAGCCTTTGTACCTGCGCCTGCAAATGTGATGTTTGCTGGCTAATGATACCGGCATAATTTCTCAGGCGATCGGGCTTTTCAATAATATTATTTTGTTGTAAAACGTCTGAGGCGATCTTAATAACTGCCAGCGGGGTTTTAAATTCATGTGTAAAATTATTAACAAAGTCTTTTTGGGTTTCGTTAAAAAATTTTTGCCGGTACAGGTAAAAAATACTGAAACCCAATCCAATCAGTACCAGTAAAAGTAATCCGCTGGAAGCTATCCAGAATATCATCTGCTTGATTATATATTGCCCACGGTGAGGAAAATATAATACGATATAGTCATAGCCTCTTTTATAAACCGGCAGATCCTTTTCTTTATTGGTAGGAAAGTAAGCATCAGGCAGGTTAATATATTCCTCATTCGTGTATTTGTTTTCTTTTGTATTGTATATCGCTGCCCTGCAATCTGTATACACATCAAAATCGGTCAGCTCTCCCTTTAAATTTACCCATAGCTGTTCAAGGTTCGGATCACAATCAATTTTTAAAAGGTAAACATCGGGGTTTATATTCTCAATTACTTTTTGAACATTATCAGTAGCGTCATTTACCAGTTCCATGTCGGTATACAAACTGCGGATACTCTTTGAAACATTAATGTTAAACTGTTTTTCTTCATACAAATAAACTTTCTGCAGCCATATTAACTGTATGGCAATAATTAAAGTAACCAGTACCGTACTGATTAATATTACCAACCGCAATGTTTTTGAACGTATTACCATTTGTTATTTAACTGTTACAAAGGTTTTGGGAAAAAGAAAAAAACTGCTGTTAACATTTGTTAACTATCGGTTAAACAAGGTAAAGTTATTTCTGCATTTTTATTTTATCCGGGTTTTTTGCTAAAAAATCTTTCCATCCATTTACTTTTTCTCCCGCACCTGTTACTGTTGTTTTTTGTTGAAAATAGTGACATACAGCTACGGCCAGTGCATCAGTGGCATCATAATGTTTTGGATCTTCGGTAAAAGATAAAATTTGCTGCAGCATTTTCATTACCTGTTCTTTTGCAGCATTTCCATTACCGGTAACAGATTGTTTAACTTTTTTAGGCGAATATTCTGTTACCTCCAATCCATGCCTCATGGCTGCTGCAATGGCAACACCCTGTGCCCGGCCCAGTTTTAGCATACTTTGTACATTTTTACCAAAAAAAGGTGCTTCAATAGCAAAAGTATCAGGTTGATATTTGGTAATAAGGCCACTGACGGTATTGAAAATGAGCTGTAATTTTTTATAACTGTCTTTTATTTTTCCGGGTTGTAAAACACCCATTTCCAGCAGAGAGAGTTTATTTCCCTGCACTTTTACCAATCCATACCCCATGATAATTGTTCCCGGATCGATACCTAAAATAATACTTGATTGTTTTTTCAAAGCTGTTCTGATTTTAAACCGTACTGCATCGCTGAGTTGAACTATGCAGTACTTGGTAATAATTGAAGTAACATTGTGTATTGAACAAAAGTATCAAAATATTTCTCAAGTGGTTTGTTGGCCCTTTGCTGGCCGCCTGGTTATTTTATTCCTTATACCAGCAGATAAAAGCCCAACCTGATATTGATGCTTCTATAGCCTTGATAAAAGCAATGCCTTTTGGTGCTGATGCCTGGAAGTTTTGGATGGTTATCATTTTTGTATTTATCAACTGGGGCCTGGAAGCCAGGAAATGGCAATTGCTGATGAAAGCTGTTCAACCTGTTACTTTTATTACCGCGGTTAAATCTGTTTTATGCGGGGTAACCCTGTCAATAAATACACCTAACAGAATTGGAGAATATGGTGGCAGAATTCTTTTTGTAAATAAAGGAAACCGCATTAAAGCAATTACGCTTTCCATTGCCGGCGGCATGTCGCAATTAATTATTACCATGCTGATGGGTTGCCTTGGTTTAGCCTACCTGATTTTTACAATGGATCAATCGGCAAACATTATGGGGATTTCGGTTTTTTGGTTAAAAATATTTTTATACGGCAGTATTTTTGGAACGATCGTTTTTTTATTTTTCTTTTTTCGCCTGCGCTGGTTAATTAAGTTTCTGGAAAAATTGCCTTATACCGGCCGGATTTCAAAATACATTAACGTTTTAGAAACATTTGATGTAAAAATTTTGTTAAGGTTACTTTCTTTATCAATGTTCAGGTACTTTGTTTTCGTTTTACAATACATCTTTATGCTTCAGTTATTACAGGTGGAGCAAAATGCGTGGACAGGTTTTTGGATTATAACGGTTATGTTCTGGATACTGGCGATCATTCCGTCGTTTGCCATTGCAGAACTGGGTGTAAGAGGTACGGTTGCTAAAACATTGTTTTACTATAGTTATAATACAGTAGGGATCTTAACGGTTACATTTGGTATCTGGTTTGTGAACCTTTTTATACCTGCATTAATCGGGAGTTTATTAATTTTGGGAATTAAAATAAAAAAAGAAAAATGATGTATTTCGCTAAATTAAGTTTACTCGTTTTAAGTTTTTGTTGTTTAAGTTTTTCTGTAAATAAACAGGATTCCTGCGATTTTAAAAATACAGCATTTATGGTGGATGAAAAGGTAATAATGAAAGTATTTTACAATGCCTTGGGTGCCTATATTGGCGCAGGCGAGGCTACATTTACAACTTCCCTGGAAAGGTTAAACGGTAAACCTGTTTATCATTTTATAGGCGAAGGAAAAACCTATCCTGCCTTTGATAATTTTTTTAAAGTCAGGGACCGGTATGAAAGCTATGTGGATACGGCAAACCTGTTGCCTTATAAATTTGTACGAAATGTAGATGAAGGGGGGTACAAAAAATATAACAATGTAATTTTTAACCAGGCCGCAAAAAAAGCGGTAAGTACCAATGGTGTTTTTGAAGTTACGGATTGTATTCAGGATGTGATCAGTGCTGTGTATTATGCCCGTAATATTGATTTTAATAAATATAAAAAAGAGGATAAGATCCCTTTTGATATGTTCCTGGATGATGAAGTATTTCATTTATACATCCGCTATATGGGAAAAGAAAAAATTAAAACCCGGTATGGCAGGTTCAATGCCATTAAGATAAGGCCGTTGTTAATAAAGGGAACTATTTTTGAAGGCGGTGAAAAAATGACTGCCTGGCTGAGCGATGATCCCAATCATTTATTATTAAGGGTGGAAAGTCCTATTGCTGTGGGTAGTATTAAAGTTGATATGATGAGCTACCAGAACCTGCGGTATCCGTTAACTTCATTTATCGGGCTGAGAAGATAAAGTTGTCAACTGCTGATTTTTTTTACAGTATCATCGTATATTGGCACTTGCCTGATGCTGTATAATTGATGCGGCTTTTTCTGTTCCAAAACGATTATTTAAAGCACATAGATTTTGCTCATTGTTTCAAAATATTCCTTCGCTATTACCACTTTAGGGTATTTTTTTTAAGAATAAAGTTTATACTTTACACCTGCTTCGAAATAATAGATTTAGTTTAATCCTTATAACGGCTCAGAAGAATTAGTTTAATAAAAAGCCAGTTTTCATGGTTCTGGATAAGGCTTATATTCAGGCCATTTCAAAAATAGTCTTCAAATTTTGTTAGTTAAAACATAGTAAATTAGATACATTATTTTTGAAATGGCCTTTCAAAATTATTTTTTATTTATGAAAAGGTGTCTTTTCGGCTTTTTTTTTGCGTATTTCAGTTGTGGAATATGTATAGGTCAAAATATTGAAAATCTTTTCAACTTATTTGGTAACGATTTCCCGCAGGAAAAAATTCATATACATTTCGACAAGGAAGTTTATCTGCCGGGTGAAACCATCTGGTTTAAGGCCTACATTTTTGAAGAGAATCTGCCAAGCGAAAGAAGCACCAATTTTTATGCCGCCCTGTACGATGAGGATGGCGTCTTGATACAGGACCAACTTTCTCCAATTATTAATTCAACCAGCGACGGGCATTTTGATATACCCGATAGTTTGGGTAGTAAGCAACTGATATGCCGTGCCTACACAAGCTGGATGCTGAATTTTGACACAACATTTTTGTTCACAAAAGCCATTAAACTTATTAATAAAAATGCGAAGGATGATATTGAAAAGGCTGCTAAAACAGTGTCCCTTCAGTTTTTTCCTGAAGGTGGAGATATTATAGAAGGAACAAAGAACACTATTGCCTTTAAAGCCAATTACAATAACGGGCTCCCTTTTGAAATAAACGGAGTTATAAAAAAGCAGGAAACAGGCGAAGTGATGATGCCACTAAAAACTGTTCACGATGGTATGGGCAGATTCGATATTGATATCCAGCCCCGGGAAAAATTTTATGCCGAGTGGATAGATAATAACGGAACAACACAACAAACCTACCTGCCAAATGCAAAGCCCGAAGGCCTATCGTTAAAGCTGGTACAACAAAAAGATAAGCTTGTTTATAATATTGTAAACAGGTTGCCCGGTGATTCGCTACATGTACTGATGCATATGTACCAGAAAGTCTTTTATAAAGCTATTATATCGGTTACAGCAGCCTTACCTTTTACCGGTTTTGTACCAACAGGTACTTTACCAACAGGAGTTATGCAGTTAACTGTTTTTGATGCCGGCTGGCAACCCGTAGCAGAAAGGGTTGCTTTTATCAATAACAATAACTACACGCCTGGAGCAATCATAATAAACAAAGAAATAAGTACACAAAAAAGAGGAAAGAATATTGTTGAGATAGAAATTTTAGATACAATTTCAGCAAACCTGTCAATGAGTGTTACAGATGCTGGTATGAACAGTGAAAACATCAATACCACAATAGTTACCAATTTATTGTTGAGTGGAGATGTAAAAGGATATATACACAACCCGGCATACTATTTTACAGATAATAATAGAGACGAACAAAGATTAAACCTGGACCTGGTAATGCTAACCCATGGCTGGCGCAGGTATAACTGGGCTAATATGCTGGTACGTAAAATGCCGGCTGTAAATTACCCGGTTGATAATTATTTAAGCGCTTATGGACAGGTAAGTAAGGAGGTTTTGCCAAAAATGACAAAAGAAGAAAACATAAACCTCATCATTAAAACAAAAGACAGTACCAATAATTTTTATTCGCTTTGGCCCGACAGTACCGGTTTGTTAAAACAGCAGGGACTCATATTTTATGATACAGCAAAGGTTTTATTTTCCTTTAATAAAAATAAAACCTGGAATACGCTGCTGGCATTCAGTAAATCAAATTTTACGTTGGTGCAACCATATTCGATATCCGGTTATCAGCAATATTTATTGCATGATACAACAGGAACAGCCGATAATCAAAGTGCCTCTTTATATGATTATTACGCAAAGAATAAGGAAAGCCTGTCGTTTGGAACCGAGAAAACATTGCAGGGGGTTGTTGTAAAAAGCAACAGTTTACGTAACTGGAAGAATGATCCTATGTTGAAAATGGATGAAAAATACACAAGTGGCTTATTCAGAGGCGGCTCAAACACTGAAGCATTTGATGTACTAAATGATGAAATGGCAGAAGCTAAACAAGATATTTATAATTATTTAGGCTATAAAAGCCGTTTAGTAGCTGTAGATAATAGAAATGGAGGTAAGAAACTTGTAAAATTCCCACCCCCATGTGGTACTTGTGCATCTATCCCGGCTATGATTCTAATTGATGAACATATTGTTGATAGATCAGAATTAGAAACTTTATCAATAAGAGATATTGCCTATGTTAAAATTATTCCAACATACTTTGGTACAAGAGATGAAAGTGGGAATTTCCCAACAGCTGTATCCATTTATTTAAAAAAAGGTAGTGATTTAATTGACAAACAACCCAAAAACACTGACCTAAAATCGGTTAATATTACAGGTTATTCTCTTTTAAAAGAATTTTATTCACCCGATTATTCACAGAGTAACACAACTGTGGGTACCGATGCCAGAACCACTTTACTATGGCTGCCTTATATTTTAACCAACGCTGCCAGCCGTAAAATACCCGTTACATTTCATAATAACGATTTCAGTAAAAAACTGAAGATTGTACTTGAAGGGATTAATGAGGAAGGGAAGATGATACATATTGAAAAAATAATAGAATAACTAATGTTATCATTCCCTTTTATTCAGCAGGGTAATCAAATGGATTGTGGGCCTACCTGCCTGTGTATGATTAGTAAATATTACGGTCGCAGTTTTAGTATAGAGAAATTAAGGGAGTTAACAGAAATAAGCAAAGCGGGTGTTAATATTTTGGGAATTAATGATGCAGCCGAGAAGATTGGCTACTATACCCAGGCAATGCAATTAAATATCACAGAGTTAAAAGATGCGCAATTATCCTGCATATTATACTGGACTACAAACAAGCCTTAAAAAACATTTACAGTATTATGAGGGATTAATGGCACAAGTTGAAATAACTGCCGCAGATTTAAAATTATCTGACAGGGTCTTAAACCAATTCAGAAATGTATTAAAAAACAAATAAAGTCCTACAAATCACTCAACTTAAAAGTTTCATTCTCCCTTACGCCCTTCTCCGTCATTATCAAATTACAACACTCGATCTTAGGGTCATGTTCAAAAAACAAAACATAATCGTTTTGTTGTGCTTCGTAAAGAAATGATTTTTTTTCATTTAAAGTAGTTAACGGAAACATATCATATGCCATAACATAAGGTAATGGAATATGAGCAGCCGATGGTAAAAGGTCAGCCATAAATACAATCGTTTTTCCGTTGTAATTTATTTTAGGCAGCATCATAGCTTCGGTATGGCCTGAGACGGAGTAGAAGGAAAGGTCGGGCGTGAGCGGTGATTGGTAAGTGGTGAGTGATGAACCTTCGTTTGCAGCAGTACTCACAACTGACGATTCAGCATTCATGTGTAAAAATTGTAATTGTCCACTTTCCTGAATGGGTAAAATATTCTCTTTTAAAAAACTCGCTTTTTCTCTGGCATTAGGTTCTGTTGCCCATTTCCAGTGTTTTTCGTTGCTCCAGTAAGTTGCTTTTTTAAATGCCGGTAACAGTTTATCTCCTTCCTTGACAATACTTCCGCCACAATGATCAAAATGCAGGTGCGTTAAAAAAACATCGGTAATATCATCTTTGGTAAAACCGTGTTTAGCAAGCGATTTATCAAGTGTATCATCACCATGCAGATAATAATGCCCGAAAAATTTAGCATCCTGTTTATCCCCCATGCCGTTATCAATCAAAATTAATTTGCCTTTGTCTTCAATCAATAAACAGCGAAGGGCCCAGCTGCACATATTATTATCATCTGCGGGATTCAGTTTGTTCCAGATGCTTTTAGGTACCACGCCAAACATGGCACCGCCATCTAATTTAAAATAACCGGTATTGATGGTATATAATTTCATCTGTTATATAGTTACGGCATGTTTTTGTTGTGCCCGGTAAGTAAGTATTAAAAAGAAAAGTCCCAAAACAAAAAATACGATCAATGCTAAAATTGAATTACGCATATTATTGGTAAGGCCTTCAATAAAACCAAAACTGAATAAACCAATTACAATGGCAAACTTTTCTGTTACATCATAAAAACTAAAAAAGGAAGCCGTGTCTTTTGTTTCAGGCATCAGCTTGCTGTAGGTAGAACGGCTGAGTGATTGTATACCGCCCATTACCAAACCCACCATCGATGCAATGATATAAAAATGTAATTCTGTTTGCATAAAATACCCGGCAATACATACGGCGATCCATAAACAAACGGTTAACGACAACACTTTAATATTCCCATACAGGGCAGATAAACGGCTCATGCCAATTGCGCCCGCAATGGCCACCATTTGTATTATAACAGCAGTAATGATAAGTTTACTGTTTTCCAGTTTCAATTCTTTAATGCCAAAATCGATCGCTACCAGCATAACGGTTTGTACACCCATACTGTAAAAAAAGAAAGCGGTTAAAAACCTTTTCAGTTTTGGCATTTGTTTTACCTGGTTCCAAACAATCTGTAATTCATGAAATCCATTTACCAGGGCATTTTTTCTTGATATCCTTTCAGTTTTCGGGCTTATGGGTAACCGGTTAAAAGTTATTTGTGCAAATGCAACCCACCAGATACCAACCAGCAGGAAAGTTATTTTCAGCGGCGTTTGACTTTCAGGCATTGCCAACACCAAACCAAAACCAATCAATTGCATCAATACACTGCCTATATATCCAAAACTATAACCTCTTGCACTGATACGGTCCCTGTCTTTTTCAGCAGCAATTTCGGGCAGGTAAGAATTGTAGAATACCTGGCTGCCATAAAAGCCGATGCCGGCCAACATAAAACACATGAGGCCAAGGGTGATATGATGCTCATCGAAAAAGTAAAGTAAGCTGCAACTCAATGCCCCCATGTAACAGAAAAACCGCATAAAATTTTTCTTATTGCCTTTATAATCTGCAATGGAAGATAAAATGGGGGATAGTAAAGCAATTACTAAAAATCCGAAAGCCAGCACATAGTCTTTAAGCTCGGTATTTACAAAGCGCCTGCCTAAAAAACTGATACCATCCGGAAATTTAGAAGTACTGGTTACGAAAGCATAATAAGCAGGGAAAAAGGTAGTGGTAATTACCAGGTTATACACTGAGTTTGCCCAGTCGTACATGGCCCAGCCATTGATTATCTTTTTAGAAGCAGTTTGCATGGTCTTTTTTTTTAAGCAGGATGAAAATAGTAAATATTACCGATGTGCCACCTGTTTTAACACTGCAGAATAAAAAAAACAACCCCTGCTTTATAAAGCAGGGGTTGTTGATCTAATGTATGAGCAGTTAGCATTGGCCTTATTTATCAAAATCAGAAACAGGCTTTGCATATCCAAGGTTTTTAAAAGTTTCCAGTTTATTATTGGTAAGATGAATGATAACCGGTGCCTTATTAAAAACATTTTCTGAAATAGCTGCGCCAAATACCAAAAAAGCGGTTTCGGTATTTGAAGTAAGTTTAGCAGCATCCACAACAAAATTCAGATTAAATGTATCTTTTATTTTTAGTAATTGCACAGTAGCATGTATACTGTCCTGAAAATATTCCTGTTCCTTTAAATAGCCGGCTAACTTTTTTACCATTGCTTCATCTATGCCATCGCCTTTATAATACACATTGTGTTTATCATCTAATTTATATTCTTTACCATAATTATGATTGCATGCCGTAATGCCGGATACAATAATTAACATAAGCAGCAGGAGTTTAAAAATTCTCATATCAGGTTTGTTTATTTAACAAATACATAATTACCTAATCTTATTTTCTGTTAAAATACCCTGCATTGGGTATTTTAAGATTTAATATAACCGGTGTAAATCAATATGAGCAGAACAATACCAACAATGATCCTGTAATAACCCCATATTTTAAACCCATGCTTTTTTAAAAAGCCGATGAAAAATTTAATTGCGAGCACGGCTACAATAAATGCAACAGTATTGCCAATGGCCAATTGTTTTATTTCATGAGATGAGAAGCCACCATGGTCCTGGTAATATTTTAACAGCTTATAACCTGTTGCTGCCAGCATGGTTGGTACTGCCAGGAAGAAAGAAAATTCAGCAGCAGCACTGCGGGTTAACTTCTGCTGCATACCACCAATGATGGAAGCAGCACTGCGGCTGATACCCGGTATCATGGCAATACATTGCCAGATCCCGATCATGAACGATTTCGAAAAAGTAATGTCTTCCTCCTTATCTATCTTTTGATTTTTAAAGTTATTGTCAATAAATAATAAAATAATACCGCCTGTTAAAAGTGATATAGCAACGGTTGTTGAACTCTCCAGCAAGGCATCTATCTTTTTGGAGAATAAAAAACCCAATATCAAAGCCGGTACAACCCCTAAAGCAATTTTTGCATAAAACTGCCAGTTTTTAAAATCGAAGAATTTTTTCCAATACAAAACAACAACGGCTAAAATAGCGCCCAGCTGAATGGCAATGGTGAATACTTTGCTGTAATCATCTTCGGGGATATTTAATATTTTTTCCGTGATGATCATATGCCCGGTAGAGGAAACAGGTAAAAATTCTGTCAATCCTTCCACAATGCCAATGATGATGCTTTGTATGGTATCCATGTATTTTATTAAAAAGAAAAAAGCGAAGGTATTAACTCCGCTATAAATACGTAATGGTTAATGCTTATGTTTTTAATTAGACTTCGATTTTTTCATGATGGCGAATATCTCTATCAAAAAACCCACAATAATTAATATGGGGGCAATCGTAATACGCGTAGTACTGTACACTTCATCATCATTAAAAACATTTGGGTCAGTGCTTTTGCCACCGGCCATTAAAAAGAAGCCCAATGCCAAAACGCCCAAACCAACCAGCATCCACTTGTAATTCTCTTTTCCAAATAAGGGGTTAGCGGTGCCAGTTGCCTTAATTTGTTTTTTTTCGTTACTCATGTATTTATTCTTTGAGGCTGCAAATTAATATAAATCATCCAATTTCATGCGCAGGTATTTAATTACCGAACGGTGTGTGCTTATAAGGGTGATGCAGATACCCAAAATAATGATTAGTAAAAATAAAAGCATCAAACTTTTTGTGTCGTGCAATACTTTAAAACTGGGTGCAAGAGATTCTATCAGGGCTATGGTAAACCATACAGCAGCAATGGCTATAACCGATGCTATGAGCCCGTTTATAACTGCACGTGCATTGATGGGTTTGGCAATAAACCAACGGGTTGCACCAACCATTTGCATGGTTTTAATTAAGAACCGGTTACTGTACATGGCTAGCCGAATAGTATTATCAATAGAAAAAACTACCAGGATGGTCAGAATAATAGCTGCAATTAAAAAAATATAGGCTGCGGTTTTTACAAATTTACTAACCTGGGTAATCGTTTCTGTAGGAAATTGAAATTCTTTTATGATCCCGGGGAACCGGGTTAACAGATCTGCAGAAAGCACATTAAGGCTGTCTTTTTGAACATAATTTGCCTTGACATAAAAATCAATACTTTCCGGTAATGGATTTTCATCTAGGAATTTTCTCCAGGTTGTATCATTATCTTTATTCCACTGCTCAATAGCTTTTTCCTTGGTTACATATTCAACGTTTTTAGCGTAAGGAATTGCATTGATATAACTTTGTAAGCTGTCAATTTTATTTTTTGGGGCATTGGGATTTAACCAGGCATGTACCTGTATATTTTCTTTTACATAATCACCGGTCTTTCGGAGGTTTAAAAAGAACCAGCCCACAATACCAAATAAAAATAAAACCAATGACACGCCAATGATAGCGTATGCATAAGTTGGTTTGCCCCGTTTACTGCTTGCTTTTCCAAATTGAGCCATAATTCATTATTGTTTGGGAGTTCGTACTGTTTTGCTTTTACAAGCCGGGCAAAAATAAAGGTTTTTACCTGCTTTGCCGTATTTTTGCCCTCTTCAAAACGATTGCCTGCCTGATTTATTTTTATAAATGTATATGATGATTGGTGATTGAGGGTTAAATAACTTTTCTTTCACAGTTTTGGCAAAGCGTTAAAATGAGGTAAGAAAAAATGATATTCAATATGCAATTAAAAATATTCAATAAGTAATGGAATACGATTTCAGAAAGATTGAGCCGCATTGGCAGGAGGTATGGAAAAAAAACGGAACTTATACAGTAAGTAATGATTCCACAAAGCCAAAATATTATGTGTTGGATATGTTCCCTTATCCCAGTGGTGCAGGGTTGCATGTAGGTCATCCACTGGGTTATATAGCCAGCGATATTTACAGCCGTTACAAAAGATTAAAGGGCTTTAATGTTTTACACCCGATGGGTTTCGACAGTTTTGGATTACCTGCCGAACAATATGCTTTGGAAACCGGCCAGCATCCGGCAACCACCACCGAAAAAAATATCGCCACGTTTAAAGCCCAATTGGATAAAATTGGATTTTGTTACGATTGGGAAAGGGAAGTAAGAACCAGCGATCCTCAATATTATAAATGGACACAATGGATATTTCTGCAATTGTTCAACAGTTATTTCTGCAACACCCAAAAAAAAGCATTACCGGTTTCTTTACTTATTAATAAATATGAAACGAAGGGTGCTGTGCCCGGGTCAGGAAAGCCAATTCCCGGGAAACATTTTACGGCAGACCAATGGAATGCCATGAATACAAAAGAACAGGAAGAAGTTTTAATGAAACGCCGGTTGGTGTTTAGTGCCTTTGGCGAAGTGAACTGGTGTGAAGCTTTGGGCACGGTATTGGCCAATGACGAAGTTGTTAATGGGGTGAGCGAACGGGGCGGCCATCCGGTAGAAAAAAAGAAAATGAGGCAGTGGTATTTGCGGATAACAGATTATGCTGATCGTTTACTGGAAGGACTGGAAACCGTCGACTTCAGCGATAGCATGAAGGAAATGCAGCGCAACTGGATTGGTAAGAGTGAAGGAGCGGAGATGGATTTTGAAATTAAGACGACGGACGACAGACGACAGACAACAGAAGGGCAACAGTCGTCGGTGGTCGATAGTCGGCGGTCTTTACGGGTTTACACAACCAGGCCTGATACTATTTTTGGTGTAGACTTTGTTGTGATTGCTCCGGAACATGAGTTGGTTGCTGAAATAACCTCTGCCGAACAAAAAACGGCAATTGATGAATACCTGCACTATGTAAAAAGCCGCAGCGAAAGGGAACGCCTGGCCGAAGCAAAAACCATTACCGGTTGTTTTACCGGAGCTTTTGCTGTGAATCCTTTTGATGGCAGGGAAATTCCTATCTGGATTGCGGAATATGTTTTGGCAGGTTATGGCACCGGTGCCATCATGGCTGTGCCTTGTGGCGATCAAAGAGATTTTGCTTTTGCAAAACATTTTAATATTCCCATTACCAATATCATCGGCAACCATTTTAATGGCGAAGAAGCAAACCCGACAAAAGATGCAATTTTAGAAAACTCAGGTTTTTTAAATGGGTTGTTGATGAAAGATGCCATTGATGTAGCTATAAATGCTATTGAAGGTGGGCACCTGCCTGCCGGCAGGCAGGTTGGAAAACGCAAAGTGAATTACCGCATGCGTGATGCAGGCTTTAGCAGGCAAAGATATTGGGGCGAGCCCTTTCCCATTGTTTGGCAGGATGGCATTGCTTTACCACTTGATGCCGGAGAACTGCCATTGGAATTACCGCATGTAGATAAATATGGACCGGGGCCAAATGGTGAAGGACCCTTGGCTAATTTGAAAGATTGGACCTCATCCCCATCCCATCTCCACAGGAGGGGGGGGAAAGACCTCACCCCTAACCCCTCTCCAAAGGAGAGGGGGACCGAAGCTCCCGGGTACATAAACAGTTCTGCAGAAGATTGGAAAAAGACAATATCATTTGCAAAGCAAAATCGAAAAGATGCCAATGTAGAAGAAGATATTATCTGGCAGGAAATCAGGGATAGAAAAATAGCAGGCTATAAATTCAGAAGGCAGCATCCCGTTGCAGGTTATATACCCGATTTTGTTTGCCTGGAAAAAAAATTAATAATAGAAATCGATGGTGAATATCATGATGATGATGAGCAAAAAATATATGATACAGGAAGAGAAAACTGGTTGAATGAGCAGGGTTTTACCATGATACGGTTTACAAACTATGCAGTAAACAATTCACTAAAAAATGTTCTAAAAGATATTGAGCAGGCACTCTTAAATAAAGAAACTGTTTCAGAAGTTGAGGGCTCTGCCACCCCTCTCCTTTGGAGTGGGGCCGGGGGTGAGGTCAAACGTGAAACCAGCACCATGCCAGGTTATGCAGGTTCTTCCTGGTATTTCCTGCGCTACATGGACCCCCACAACACCCAAACTTTTTGCGACCGTAAAGCCAGCGATTACTGGAACCAGGTTGACCTGTATATTGGCGGTACCGAGCATGCTGTGGGGCATTTATTGTACAGCCGCATGTGGACCAAAGTTTTATTTGACCTGGGGTTGATCGGTTTTGAAGAGCCGTTTAAGAAATTGTTGAACCAGGGGATGATTACTGGTAAATCTTATTTTTTTGATGTTGATTTGAGTGATGATAATTTAAAACATATTTCTTACTCAAAAGAAAACCCTTCTTCAGCTTCGGTAAGATTTAGATATGGCCATCAATATTTAGATTCAAATGGTAGATTAACAGAGAAAGAATTTAAAAGATATAAGAGTGAAAGGCCTTTAGAAATGCCTCCTTATGAAATAGATTGGCTTAATGATGGAACAGAAAATTATATCTTTCTGAAAGAGGAATCAGAAAAGATGTCAAAGTCTAAATTCAACGTAGATAACCCTGATGAATTGTGTGATAAATACGGTGCCGATACATTCCGCATGTATGAAATGTTCCTCGGCCCGGTTGAAGCCAGCAAACCCTGGGATACCAAAGGTATTGAAGGGGTGCATCGTTTTTTACGCAAACTATGGCGTTTGTTTAATGATGACATAAAAGGCCCGGTCTGGACGACTTCAGCTCCCTCTCTCCTGGAGAGGGCGGGGGGTAAGGTCACCGATGCCGAACTTAAAATACTTCACCGCACCATCAAAAAAATTGAAGAAGATACCGAACGTTTCAGCTTTAATACTGCCGTTAGTACTTTCATGATCTGTGTAAATGATCTGGCCGATCTGAAATGCCATAAAAAAGAGATTTTACAACAACTATTAATTTTATTAGCTCCTTATGCACCTCATATTGCAGAAGAGTTGTGGAATCAATTGGGTAACGATGGAACTATACTTGATGCTTCTTATCCAACATACAATCCTGCTTTGTTGGTGGAGCGTACAAAAGAATATCCCGTTTCCATTAACGGTAAATTACGAACCAATATTGAATTGGCTTTAGATTTAGAACAAACAGCGGTTGAAACAATAGTTCTTCAAAATGAAATAGTACAAAAATGGCTGGAAGGTAAAACGCCCAAGAAGATCATCTTTGTAAAAAATAAAATGATTAATGTGGTGATTTAAAGCGCTAACAATAATCTTCGCTTTAATCTTCTACTTTTCCTCCCCCTTGGGGGGAGATAGAGTGGGCCAATAAAATGATAAATGGGTAATTTAAAGCGCTAACAATAATCTTCGCTTCAATCTTCTACTTTTCCTCCGCCTTGGGGGGAGATAGAGGGGGCCAACAAGATGCTTAACGTGCAGATATAAGTTTACTCAAATTTCTACGCTTTAATCTACTAGACCCCTCTCCCCATCCGACGGGGTTATCCCCGTCCGATCCGGCACGGGCGGGCGGGCTTTGGAGTCCCGATAGCTATCAGAAGGGGTGAGCCCGAATGGCAGTAAGGAGAACCGCCAAGGAAGAACATTTATATAAATGTAAAAGGCAAAAATTGGTACTCTACTTGGGAAACACAAAACCTGCCGGAATATCTTTTAATAAGAAACTATTGTGTTTAACAAACAATCCCCGCCCACACTCAATTGTAAGCAATTTTATCATATATTGTAATAATAAATAACCGGGTTAGAATTTTGCTGCAAAGAAAAAAAGTTTTCCTTTGAAGCCTAAATTAATATTTTGTTAATAAAATAATGGTTCTTATATTTACTTCCAGAATAAAAACCAAAACATCCATTATCTTTCGAAATCTCTGATATCTGCTGACTAATCAATTACAAACATTACGGAAATAGTTTAATTTTTTTTAAATAAATGTGGTTGTATTTTTCAAGATGCTGCATTTATTCTTAAATATTTTTATTAAACAGGTACATTAATAAAGGTTCAGGGTAAATTCAAATACAGAACGCTTATGATAATAAATTTTACTTCTTTTATTATTGAAATATTCCAGCTTTTCAGAAAAAAATCCTCAGCATCACTATCTTCTGATAACAACCTTATAATACTTCAATCTTCAAATTTTTTTTTAAAACAGACTCCCTTTTTATGAATAGCAGTAAACCAAAAACGCTCATTATGAAAAAGATTTTTACTTTAATAATTCTGTTCTTAGCTCTAGGACAGTTGGTAATAGCTCAAACTACTACCAGTACAATTGTCAGTTTTAAGGATATGGTAGCTTATGAAGCTGCAAATCCTGAACTGATCAAGCATTGTAAAACCTGTCCCAAAACAGAAGCGGATAAAGGTTGGCTCGGTGTAAATGCAGCCAATATGCCTATACCCGGAGGCATTGGTATTAAGCGCCAGGAAAATGATAAAGGCCCTGTAGCCAACAGACCCGGACCTTTTCCGGTTCCTAACATTCCTTCAAGGGCTCCAATACAGAATTTTTTGGGCCATGTTGATCCAGGAAATACTATTCCGCCAGATACGCATGGTGCCGTTGGTTTAAACCATGTTATTACTGCTACTAATGATTTTATAAAGATTCATAATAAAGTTGGTGGTGCACAGGTAAGCCAGGTGTCCCTTTCTACATTTACTGCCGTACCTAGTTCATGCGACCCATACATGATTTTTGATGCAACTGCTCAACGCTGGATGTTTTCAGCTATTGGTTGTGCAGGCGTAAATAATCCTATGATCCTGATGGTTTCAAATACTCCAGATCCTACCGGTACATGGAGAAGAATAACCTGGGTACCCTCAGGGCCTTCTATGTTACTTGATCATCCTTATCTTGGTTATGATAATCAAACCATCACCCTTTCAGGAAGAAGGTTCCAGAGCGGTACAACTTTCGTTGGGTCTTCTTTATTTTTAATTGATAAAGCAGCTATGCTTGCCGGAACAGCTATAACATTTGGTACCAACGCCCAGCAAATTGATAAAACTACTGTTGATGGTGATTCACCATGTCCGGTAACTTTATTTGAACCTCCTTTTTCTACAGTTGGAAATCCAACTCCTGGAACAAGTTATATTCTTCAATCCTGGAATGGGGCTTCCTCAGCAATAAGATTAACAACGGTAACCGGAACTATTCCTTCAGCAACCTGGAATACCACTACAGCTGTATTTCCCAGTGGTGGTACACCCTGGAATTCAGGTAATTTAGGTAATGCCAGTGAACAAATGGTTGAAACCAGGAGACTGGCAGCCAATGATGCAAGGATAAGCTGTGCCGTAATGATGAATGGAAAAATATGGCTTTCCCATCATATTGGCTTTCCTACCACAGGTTTACCTGATCGTATTGCTGTGCAGTGGTGGCAGTTGGAAGGTGCATCTGGTGCAACCTTTGGTAACGTAATACAACGAGGACGTGTGGGTGGGGCTGCTGCCGGTGAATACAAATGGTTTAGCAGTATTGCTGTAAATAAAGATGAAGATGTGATCGTTGGTTATAGTGCTTCCACTACAACCAGCAGGGTAAGTGCAGCTTATGTAACCAGGCAGGTTACTACACCCGCAAATACTACAGATGATGAATTGATTTATCACGGCGGCGAGGATCGTTATTGGAAAGACTTTGGCAGTGGCAGGGCAAGATGGGGTGATTACACACACTCATCATTAGATCCTGTTGATAATTCTATCTGGACTATTCAGCAATATGCTGCGCCGGGTAATGGACCTATACCACCGGATAATAACAGCCGTTCTGGTGTTTGGTGGGCTCAGGTACCACGTTCAAATGCTCCTGCTGCTCCGGTAATTACTGCAGGACCAACTGCTATTATTACAGAAAGTTGTCCTCCGGCTAATAATGCCATTGATCCAAATGAAACAGTTACTGTAAGTTTTGCATTACAAAATGTGGGAACCAGTAATACAACAAGTTTGGTTGGTACCTTACTGGCCACAGGAGGTGTTACGGCCCCAAGCGCTGCACAAAATTATGGTGTGGTAGTTGCTGGCGGCCCAGCTGTTAGCAGAAACTTTACCTTTACAGCAAACACAACTTGTGGTGGTGTTTTAACAGCTTCTATACAGTTACAGGATGGAGCCGCCAACCTGGGAACTTTAACTTATAACTTTATTACAGGTACTTTATCAACAGTATTTACACAAAATTTTGATGCTGTAGCTGCACCTGCATTACCTGCAGGATGGGTGGCTGCAAATGCCAGTGGCCCGGCACCACTTTGGGTAACTTCCAATACAAGTTCTGTTTCCGCTCCCAATTCTATCTTTATTGATAATCCAGGTGTTGTTTCAGATAAAATTATTGAAACCCCAACTATTGCAATAGCATCTGCTGCATCAAGTGTTACATTCAGAAATAACTACACTTTGGAAAGCGGGTTTGATGGAGGTGTTCTTGAAATATCTATCAATGCCGGTGCATACCAGGATATTGTAACTGCAGGCGGTGTATTTACTGCTGGAGGATATAATGGAACGATAAGTGGTGCATTTGGTAACCCACTTGCCAATCGTTCTGCCTGGACTGGAACTGCCGGAAGCTTTTTAACTTCTACAGTTACTTTACCACCAGCTGCCGCAGGTCAGAATATCAAATTAAGATTCAGGATGGGTTCGGATAACAGTGTTGCCGCAACTGGTTGGAGAATAGATGACGTTTCTATTTCAGCACGAGTATGTTGTGTTGCTTGTATGCCACCTACAGTAGCTTCCCAACCGGCCAATACCTCAGTTTGTCCTACCGGAAATGCAACCTTTACAGTTGTTGCCGGAGGTACTGCACCATTTACCTATCAATGGCAGGAAAGCAATGGCGGACCTTATGTTGATATTACCAATGGTGGAATTTATTCAGGTGCAACATCTGCAAGTTTAACTTTGACCGGTGTAACTGCACCTTTAAATGGTAATCTATACCGTTGTGTGATAACAGGAAATTGTGGTTCTCCGGCTACAAGTAATGCGGCTACTTTAACAGTAGTTGCAACATCTGTAGGAGGAACCGTAACACCTGCAAACAGTATTGTTTGTACCTTACCTAATACAGGTGTATTAACATTGTCGGGTCATACAGGGGCTATTATACGTTGGGAATCTGCAACAGTTCTTGCAGGTCCATATACACCGATAGCCAATACTACAACTACACTTACATTTAATAATTTATCGGCAACAACATATTTCAGAGTTGTTGTTCAGGCACCAGGTTGTGCAGCCGTAAACTCATCAGTAGCTACTGTTACAGCAAATACCAATCCTTTGGTTATTGTTGCTGTTCCGGGCTCAACACTTTGCGAAGGTGATCCTGCCGCACTTACTGTTTATGAAAGCTCAGGATTTGCTCCGGTTTCTTTAACACAATCAAGCAATAATTCAATTGTTGCTGGTTCTGTAGCTTGTAATGCAGGTGGATTACATACTGATAACAGTTACTTCAGGGCTTATAACCTTGCTCCGCTTGGTCTTCCTTCACCACTAACCATCAATACAGTAACATTTGGTATTGAACAGGCAGCCGGAGGAGTACAACCAGTTACGGTTAACTTATACACCCAAAATGCAGGACCTGCATTCCCGGGTGGAACACGTACATTGGTAGGAAGCCAAAACTTTAATATACCTAATCAAACCTTAAGTTTGTTTACCGGAACCTTTGCAACCCCGGTTACCGTTCCTAACAATGCGGTTCTGATCGTAGAGTTATTTACGCCAAGCGGACAGGGAACGGGCCGTTCCTTCTTTATAGGAAGTAATACAGCTCCTCAAACTGGCCCTAGTTATATTATGGCAGCAGCATGTGGTGTTCCAAATCCTGTAGATCTTGCAGGTCTTGGTTTCCCCAATATGCATATTGTTCTTAATGTTGCAGGTACAACAGCAGGTAGTTTCTTACCCTTAAATACTGGTACTTTCTTATGGAGTCCTGCAGCGGGTTTAAGTTCAACAACAACCAATCCTGTTGCTGCTTCACCAATGAATACAACTACTTACACGGTAGTTCATAACGATGGCGCAGGTTGTGTAAGGTCTGCCAACATCACTATTACTGTTAACAAGCGGCCTACAATAACAGTTCAACCAGTTAACGTAACGAATTGTGCAACTTCAATTGCAACCTTTACGGTAACCGGTACCGGTACAAATATTACCTATCAATGGCAGGAGAGTACAAATGGAGGTGTTTCTTATGCTAATCTGGCAAATGGCGCACCTTATTCTGGTGTAAATACAGCAACACTTACCATTAACCCGGTAGCATTGGCTATGAATAATAACCGCTATCGTTGTGTATTAAGTGGTATTTGTCCTCCAGTGGGCACTGCTAATATTTCTACGGGTGCTATCTTAACAGTTAATGCATTACCGGTAGTAGCATTAAACCCTGCAGGCCCGGTTTGTGGCGGTGTTCCTGGAATTAATGGAACATTAATAGTAGCCGGATCGGCTCCACCACCAGTACCGGGTTCTGTTACCATCAACTCAGGCCCTATAAGTGTTCTTGTTCCTGATAACAGCCCTGCTGGTGCAACCCATACAATTCCGGTTTCAACTGTTCCGGCTAATGCTACAATAAATAATGTGAGCGTAACATGGACAATGCCACACACCTGGGTTGGAGATATGGTCTTTGCGCTTAGAGCACCTAATGGTGAGATATTGAACTTAGACTATTTGATTACAATTACCGGACCTGGCCCAAGTACTGGATTTGTGAATACGACGGTTAGCTCAGCTGGTGTAAATCCGCTTAGCTCCGGTTCAGGTACTTATACCGGCACATTTAGAGCCGATGCGATAATTACCAACATTAATGCCGGTGCTGGAGGACCTACAGGTTTTACTCCAACACAAACCACATGGCCTCCATTATACCCAACAGGAAATGGAAACTGGGTATTAGCAATGAAGGATGCCTTTGGTGGTGATGTGGGAACATTAACTTCATGGTCAATAAAGATCGACTATACCACACCTGGTGCTACAGGCGCACCACTTACGTATACCTGGTCACCTGCAGCAGGTTTATTTACAAATGCAACTGCAACCATACCTTATGTAGCAGGTAGTCAGACTGATAGGGTGTATGCAGCACCATCAGTATTTACTGGATATACCTGTACCGGTACAAATACGATTACAGGATGTACAAATACAAGCGTTGTTCTTGTAAATTATACACCACCAGCTCCAAACATATCACCATCAGCAGTTGCCATGTGTTTGGGTGATCCGGCTGTAAGATTAACCAGTTCAACAGCAGTAACTGCAAATTCAACATTCTCATCCGGGCCTATCAGTATTCCTATACCTGATTTTAATGTAAACGGTGCAAATACAAACCTTACTGTTTCTGCAATACCTGCAGGTGCAATTGTAACAGATGTAAGAGTTACCTGGAATATGACCCATACCTGGAATGGTGATATGGTATTTGTTATTAGAGCTCCAAATAACAGGATACTTAATCTTGATTATTTATTATCAGGTACAGGAGGAGCAGGTGTAACAACTGGATTTGTAAATACAGCGGTAGGCGGAACAGGTACGGCTGCTCTTAGCACCGGTACCGGAACCTATACCGGATTATTCAGAGCTGATGCTCAAGTAGGCCCAGGTGCTTTTGGACCTTCAGGCCCAACCGGTTTTGATGCTACTGTAAACAGCTTTACTGCTTTAAATGCCGGGCTTAATCCAAATGGTACATGGACACTTGCCATGTATGATGCTGGCCCTGCTGATTTAGGTATATTAACATCGTGGTCAATTCAAATAACCTATGTGGTAGGCGTGCCGGCAACAATGGCTACCTGGACACCGAATGGTCCTGGATCTGGATTG
Source organism: Chitinophagaceae bacterium (assembly GCA_031413755.1). Classification (GTDB taxonomy): domain Bacteria; phylum Bacteroidota; class Bacteroidia; order Chitinophagales; family Chitinophagaceae; genus Ferruginibacter. Next base: position 774 of record JANOFR010000095.1, on the reverse strand, counting down.
TTTACTGATGCTGCAGCCCTCAATGTTTATACCGGTACACCAATTGATACGGTATGGGCAAGGCCAACCCCATCGGGTGTTTATCCTTACCAGGTAACGGTTCAGAGTTTGCCACCGCCACCTTCAGTTCCTACAACAAACTTTGCCAGCGGCAATGGACAGGCTTTGGTTTCATTTAATGTGAGAAATAACAATGCCTATCCGGTAACACTTACAAATATAGCTGCAGGACATCTTAATGCCGGAGCAGCTACGGTAAGAGCTTTCTTTAAACCATCAGCAATTAACGGTTTACCCGGAGCAATAAGTGCTGCAAATGGATGGACACAATTTGGCTTAGCTACTGTAACTATTCCTGCAGCGCTTACTATAACACCATCGCTTGCCGGTCTTAACCTGGTAATACCAGCTGGTGCAACTTATGGAATAGTTGTTCAATCATTAACTGCAGGAGCAGCTGCAAACCTTTCATACGCTACTTTAGCAGCAGGAACTTCTATATTCTCTTCCGGCGGTTGTGATATTATTACCGGAACCAATATTGGATATGGAGGTGTTGCTGCACCTGGTGCACCAACATTTACACCAAGAGGATTTAGAGGTAGTGTAAGCCTGGTATCAGGTGTTATTTCCTGTACCTCACCGGCGCGGACAGTAGTTGTAACGGTTAATCAACCAACAGTACTTAATACAAATCTGCCGGCAAACCAAACGATCTGTACAGATAAGGTAGCTACTTTTACGGCTGCAGTAACCGTAGGAACAGGTCCTCAC
>JANOFR010000094.1:0-20305 GCA_031413755.1 Chitinophagaceae bacterium | reverse complement strand
TATATCTTTCCCTTCTTCCATTTTCTTAATCATTCCAGCAATATTGTTTTTATTTACATCATCTTTTGCCAGCGGCTGTGCTGTCTTCAAATAGGTCAACGCTTTTTTATAATCACCTTTAGCTGAGTAAGCTCTTGCCATACCGACATTGGTTATCATTTCATTCGGAAACTTGTCATAGTTATGTTTATAATAGTTAAACGATTCTTCTATAAGACCCATATTCAGAAAACGTCTTGCATAGTAGTGTACTTCCTGCATATCGGTACCATATTCAATGGCATCAGCCAGAGTCTTTTTTGCTTCATCCTTTCTGTTCAGCTTCATCAGTATTTCGGCACGGGTATTAAGCGTAAGAAATGTTTTACGCCCCATTACCCTAAAATAAATACCCCGATCTATCCAGGCCAATGCCTGCTCCAGTTCAATATTATTTTGCAGACAATAATTGGCTGCTGTAAAAAAATCGTTTGGCTCCCGGGTTGTTTTTAAATCCTGTTTAAAAGCCTCAATCTGCAGTTTTTTTGTTTCAGCTTCCACTTTAAAAGGAATCATTCGCTTTTCCCAGGACAGAGCAATTGTTGATGAACTGTCTGTTTCATTCAGGAATTCATATTTCAGCCACTCTAAACTATTTTGTAAATTTTGATTCTTTACCGTTACCCTCAGAGCATCTTCAGCGGGTTCATAATAAAAACTTCCCCACGATGTTGCATTTTTTGAAAAGATTAAAGTGCTTTCAGTTTCTCCCAATGCAATAAAAAAACCATAAGTGCCGGCGGGTAAATCTTTACCCTCAATCTTTACCGGATGAGAAAATGACATCATAGTATTTTCATTGGCGCCTGCACGCCATGGGGCAGCATAGCTGGTGCCATGACCGAGGTCTTTAAAACCGTAATGTGCAATATTGGTTCCCCAGATTTTCCCTTCTCTTCCTTTTACACCCGGACGGCTATATTTAATTTCAATTTTTACAATGCCAATTTGCTCCGATATCGTTGCCTTTTTATTTCCACCATCAGGTTCGGTAGTTAAAGGCATTATCTGTGCACAAACGGATAAGGCTGATATAAAAATCATGCTGGATAGGAAGGCAATCTTTTTCATTTTATGAAAGCTTTAAATGTGAAAGTAGGCAGAAGCAAGTTAAATGGATTGCCAGTTATCAAATAAGCAGGAATTGACAAATTGAATTTGATAACTTGCTGCTATCGGGTTCATTCTTAATTGGCACAGGCAGTTTTCTTTACAATTTCTTTATTACACCCGTCACTCCACCCTCTTTCCACCCCTAAAAATTTGGTAAGAGGTTTAAAGCAGTGGACTTTTACAAAAATTATAAAAATGAAAAAGAGCATATTATTTTTTTGCATGCTGGGGATTACCTCAATATGCAACGCACAGGAGAATATTGACAAGACAATCCAATTAAAAGACAGTACTGTTGAATATAGTGTTACCCTTAAAATAACGAAAGGGATTAAAGAAGTTAATTTTGCAGTAATCGGGTTCCTGTCAAATGGAGAACTTTCATTTAAAATTGCTGACCCCGAAGGAAAAAAGGAGGGAGGTTTTGGTCTTGTTGCAACGGATGATGATGGAAAAATACAACCCGGCAGCGGACGGATGACGCATAGTGTTAAAGTACCCATACCGGGTACCTGGACTGTAAGAATAAAAACTGCAAATGCAACAGGCAACCTGACTTATAAAATAAATTTTAAACAGCTTTGAAAAAAAGAGTCCTCTTCCTTGCTTATTTGTTTCTGCTAATTGGTTATTGTGCACATAGCCAGCAGGCTCATGTTTCGGGTTATTTGAAGCTTGACAGCACCTGGCTGAAGAAAGTTTATGTAAGCCGTATTGCAGATTTTAACCAGATGCTCACCGCTTCTGACAAATTAATTGTGGCAGAAGCGGCTATTGACAGCAACGGGTATTTTGAAACAGCTTTACCTGTTACTGACAAGGAAAACTTATACCGGTTACATATCATTAAAAAGGGCGACCCTGTATCTACACTTATTATTGGAAGTGCGGAAGAAAACCATGTTTTTTTTATCGCAAAAAACGCCAGTTATATTGAGTTTAAAAATCTGGATAAAGAAATAGTAGTAAAACAGCAAAATATAAAAGGAGCTAAAACAAACGATGAACTTAATGTGCTTCTTACTGCAATTAAAAGCGACAGTATTAACAGGGATACGTTGAAGAACTTATTGATAACTACTGCCGGCAATAGTACTTCAGAATTGGTTGGGCTGCTGGCAGTGTATTCAACATTTGGGCTGAATGGTAAACAGAAATCAAAGATCGGCAAGATACTGGCTAGTTATGATAAGACTAATCCTTATGGGAACAAGATTTTTGAAGAATATAAGCCAACCGGAAACCGTGTATTGGTGTTGCTCATTTGTTTGGTTATGTTATTGTCGGCTGGTTATATTGGTTACAGGATTGTTACTAAACGAAAAGCAGCAAAATTAAGAAGTGTACTCAGTCAACGGGAAACAACAATTGTACAGTTGATACTTGATGGTAAGAGTAACAAGGAAATTGCAGCAGTATTTAATATTGAGTTAAGTACAGTGAAGACGCATGTTAATAATATTTATGCAAAGCTCAGGATAAACGAACGAAAAGAATTGCAGAAGTATGAAAATATTTTCAGGGTTAAATAACAGGCATGGCAAAAGTTTCTACATTTTACACACTCTCATTTCATTAAAAGATAAATTATTAAAATAAACAGTTATGATTGCAAACTTTTTTAAAACAATGATTTTATTACTTACAGCAGGGGGCTTTACATCCTGTGCTGCACAAAACATCTCCGCTAAAAAATATAACTCACTTTCACGGGATGGTATCAAAGGAGCTGTATATATTTCTGAAACCAGCAGTTATTCTATAGATACTGCAAATAAGATAGTCAGGCAGGATTCGTGTTGTATTACACGAACTGAGTTTGATAAAAACGGGAACAATATAAAAATGGAAAGAATTACGATGGCAGGTGTATACCAGGGGGGTACTGTTACAAAATACCATCGGAACGGGCTTATAAAGCAGATTAGTTTTATGGATAAGGACAGGAAAACAACTGCCACTGAAAATTATTTTATTGATGCCAACGGAAATTATACAGGAGGCGATGCTTACGATGAGGGAAAACTGCTGCGTACGTTTAAAATTACCGGTCAAAATGAATACGGCCAGTGGACCAGGCTAACATGGTATTCACCGGATGGCAAGATTTACCGTGAAGAAGAATATACATACGAAGGGAACCAAAGAGTAAGAGAGATCTGGAAAGCATATAAAGATGACCCAAATGGAAAAATTGTACAGGATCTGACCTTAAAATATAATGCAAGGGGGGAGATGATATCACAACAGGGTATTCATTCGCAACTGGGACAGGTACAACAAAGCCCCAACCGTATTTATGAATATGATAAATACAGTAACTGGATACAATACATTATACTAAACCCGGCAGGAAAGCCGGTGCGGATAGTAAAACGGAACCTGATTTACAGATAAAATATAAGACGACAAATGATAAACATAAAAATGAGTTCTGGTAACAGAAAACAAACCAGTAAAAAGTATATTATTTAACCTTAATTATAATAAAATAAGAATGTTAAAATCTTTTTTTACAATTACACTTGTTATCCTTTCGCTATGTGGCAATTCACAAACCAGTAAATCAGAAGAGGCCCCTGCAATCAAAAGGGTTAAGGAAGTTATTGAAATAATTAATTCATATAACCCACAAAAAGCAGAAAAATATATCCAGGAAAATTTTACCCCGGAATATTTGAAAAATTCAATGGAGAGGAATTGGATACTTTTTGCGGGTCTTTATGACGAAAGCAGGAAGTTGAAAACATTCAGCATTGATACATTAAAATCCTTTCAGGCTATGGCCATTTGTAAGGCTGAACTCACCGAAGATTGGCGGCAAATAACAGTGGGTGTTGAACCGAAGCCACCCTATCGAATTAGGCTTATCAATCAACGTGTTTCACCAGCTCCGCAAGGGGAAGCTGAAAAACTAAAACAAAAAATTATAACTAATCCTGACAAAGAACTGGATTTATTTATCAGGCGATTGGAAAAGGCAGAACTATTTAGCGGTAATGTGCTGGTGGCTCATGATGGCAAGATTGTTTTTCACAAAACCTATGGGGAAGCAAGCAAAGAATTTAAAATTCCCAATCAACTCAACACTAAGTTCATCGTTGGTTCCATTAATAAGATGTTTACAGCAACAGGAATACTTCAGTTAATTGAACAGCAAAAACTTTCAATGGAAGATTCTGTTTCCCGTTTCTTGCCGGATGTGCTTTCGAAAAATATAGCTGGTAAAATAAAAATAAAACACCTGCTTACACATACCTCTGGCCTTGGTGATTTTTTATTTACTGCTGAAATGAGTCAAAAATCAAAAGATAATTACAGAACAATTGCAGATTACCTGCCCACTCTGGCAGATGACACATTACTCTTTGAACCCGGAGCCCAATGGCGTTACAGCAATACTGGCTTCTTGGTACTTGGCGCCATTATTGAAAAAATAAGCGGAATGTCTTATTATGATTTTATGCATAAAAATGTATACGAACCAGCGGGAATGACTGAGACGGTGATGCCGGAACTTGATTCAGTTAACCATGGTTTGGCTGATACTTATGATAAATACTTTATCAGCGGGAGGCCGGTTTTTTATAATAATAAGTATGTACAGGTAATAAAAGGAACCCCGGCTGGTGGTGGATTTTCTACTGCTCCCGACTTGTTCAGATTTACACAGGCAATTGCAAATGGTAAATTACTGAAGCCAGAAACGGTAAGGCTGATGCAATCTCCCAAGCCGGAAATGAATTCTCCCAATTACGGATTTGGAACACAAATTTTTGATTCCACAACCATAGGCCATACCGGGGGTGGACCCGGAACACAAGCTATGGTCAGGATTAACCCGGCAAAAGGACTTACAATTATTGTTTTGGGAAATACTAACGGCGGAACTAGCACTGTTGGTCGAAAAATAAGAGAGTTGTATGTAAAATAACCGGCTATAGTAGCAGAACGTAAATACTTACAATGCCAGAACTTTAAAATTCGTAGAACGAAACTTTATTTACGGACAGATTAAAAATAATTACTTACCACCTGAGCTCACTAAATTTTTTCCATTTATAATAACTATCCGACAAGCTGGCTGGTGTTTTAATATTATTGTATTCCTCTTTTTGTGTTTGTTTTCCGTTTTTATAAAAATCAACTAAGGGTGCTATCCAACCTTTTTCTAACTGCTGGTAATTTGCAAACTGAATTTCAGAAACAGAGCCATCTTTTTGTTTCTTCCGCAATTTGGTAAAGAGCATGGTTTCAGCATCAATCCAAAACTGTGCAATTGCACTATCGCCAACGGCATAATGGTTTTTGCCATTTACTATTTGCTGCTGAATAATATCCGTATTAAAACCACATTCTTTTAGTTTATCCATTGTTTTCTGTGTGGGTTCAGTGTACACCGTAAAGCCAAGTACCAGCAGTTCATGTACCATCCTGCTTTTATTTTTGAGAGTATCATTTTTGTAAACAGCTATACTATCGTTGGCAAATAAATAACCACTGCCGCTGCCGCTGCTGTCAAATTTTATCACTAACCCATAGCGGGCATCCATCGCCTCATACCAGGTTTGTTCCCGGTCTTTTGCACCTTCTTTATAAAAGGTGGTTTGCTGCGTAAAGGTGAGGTAACGATACCAATTGTCTTTGTACTTGGTATTCATGTTTTCAATCAGTTCTTTGCCTGATTTGATTTCTTGCTTTGTATTACATGAGATGGTTATCATGGTAAGAAATACAAATGCAGGTGATACGTGTTTTAGTTTATTTAGCATAAAATAGTTGTTTTGTCTTATAATTAAATTTTGATTCTTCTCTCAGCAGTTTCTTTCAATGATTTCTCGGCATTTGTAAGCGTTGTTTTCCTGGCTAATAAATCCAACACTTGTTGAGATGTCTTCTTCATGTTTTCCTTATCACCGGAATTCTCGTAGGCTTCCGAAAGGCTATTAATCCAACTGGCCGCGTCTGGGTGTAGTTCCGTGTTTAACTTAAATACTCCAATTGCCTCTTTATACTTTTTTTCATTTAGAAAAGAATAGCCCAGGCTGTTTAAAACACGACCTTGATTTAGATTGGACGAAGAATCATTTTTTAAGGTAGTGTTTACGATGGCCAGTGCCTCTTCAATGCCTTTTTTTCGAATGATGTTTTCAAACTCGTTAATGTTGGGTGGCGGTTTTACAGCGTTTAAAGATCGGATATCCCAAAGCGAAGTTTCCACTTGAGCCAAAGCTGGTTTATTTGCTAAAAACACTTTTGCGTTTGGATCGGATTTTAGTTTATCATTAAAGAAATTCAATAAATAAGTATTAGCTATTTCAAAGGACTGTTGAATGTTGCTCTGTTCGGCCCCACGATTTTTAAGAACAATGCAAGATGTATATCCTTCAGCTGCAAAATCCCAATGATGCAACTTGGGCTGGTTCAATATCAGCCGGTAGCGTTCTGAGAATTTTGTTTTATTTTCAAAATCAGAAAAATATTTTTCTGATTTTGACAGATCTCTGCTAAAAATATGAAGGAAGGGAATGCGCAAGCTGGTTGGGTTATAATAATCTGAGGCTGAAAAAGCCTGGTAAAGTCCCTCCATATACAGTCCACTTTCAATATCCGCCAGTGCCTTAATTCTATTGTCAAACATTGCCAGATGCACTTGCACGAAACCTGAGCCACTAAATCCGAATGTGCCAATTCTCTCCTTGTCAACGCTTTGGTTTTTTATAAGGTGGGAGATAGACATTTGCATATCGGGAACTATTTTTAGTGAAATCTCAGCAGGAGATGAATAGTTTTCCCCAATAGAAGTTACCATGGCTACCACATAGCCATTGCTGGCCAGCAGCTCATTTGTAACCGTAGTTGACAATGGACGAAGATCGCCTATTAGCAGGGAAAATTTGGATTGGTCTGCCTGGGCGTCCGGCTCAGCGAGCATTTTACTATCAATTAGTTTTTTCCAGGATTCATCTGTTGGTTCACCAAACCAGTTTCGTATCGACCCTCTTGTGCTTCTTAATTGATTGATTATTGTCTCTTCTGAAATTTTCTCGTTGGTTGTTTTTAACAGATGATTGTAGCAATATTCACCATAGGTCATTTTGCGGGTATTTGGATTGGCTTTGGCTGGATACCAAAGGTGAATTGTGATTTTCCTTGAACGATCGCCTTCATTTTTTTTACCCAGATAATTGTATTCAGGTAAGGTAACCCTCGAATCATCTGTGATGGTGAAAATTTTAAAACCTACGGGATATTTTCCAACGGGAAGATTTTCATAAATGGGGCTTGATTGAGAATAGCCAATCTGTGCATAGAAAAAACATGCCGTTAGTAAAAGAAAATTTTTAATGTTCATATTGATTAAATTTTTAGTTGTTATTTCGTCACCTCGTTCTATTTCGTTCCATCCCACTCCCAGCTATAAGCTGTAATTCCAGGATAGCCATATCTGTGCTCTTATGATTCACTTTTCCTAGTTTTTATTTTATCCGTATTAATTAGATTTTTTGATAAAAGCCTTCAAAATTTCGTCATAGGAAATTTCAAACTTGCCCGAGTTGCATAAGACTATAAAAGTGAAATCCTGGTCCGGCAAATAAGCCAGGTGAGTTCTGAATCCATTTAATTCACCCAATGCTGCAAAAACTTTAAGGCCATTTAAGTCTGGTGTTTTTGGTCCAAACGATTCATTAAACCAGCCCATGCCCATATAAGATATATATCCTGCCAGAGTGGTTGGAAAGTCCCAGAAAAGAAGAGAATTTCGTGGATTTAGAATTTTACCATTTTTCAGTGCTATTATCCATTTTGATAAATCCGTAACAGTTGAGTATATGCCTCCTGAACCGGTAGTGTATCCAGAATAATCATTAACCAGAATTTTTTTGGTGGAATCCGTTGAATATCCTGTTGCCTTACCAGTTATTTCAACTCCTGGCTTATCAATTATTTTAGTACTGGTCATGCCTGATGGAGTAAGAAGTTTTTCTGTTATGAATTCAGCATACGATTTACCTGAAATATTTTCAATGATTGAAGCCAGCATTATGTAAGCTGTATTTGAATATGCATAATCAACTCCCGGCTCAAATGCAAGTGAGTCCTGACTTTTCGCAAATTCCATTATTACCTTGTTTGTAATACCGGGTTGCACGCCACGGCTATCATAAAAATCAGCTATGCCAGATGTATGTGTCAATAGATGGTAAAGCCTGACATCTTTCATGATTTGAGGCAGGCCATTAATGTATTTACTAATACGGTCATCCAGGTTTAATTTCTTTTCCTGCCGTAAAAGCAAAATGGCAGCAGATGTAAATGTTTTTCCGATGGAGGCAATATAAAATGATGTATTAATATTGTTTACTTTTCCTTGTGTTATGTTTGCCAATCCATTTGCAGTGGAAAAAATTACTGAATCTCCATGAATAACTGCCAATGCAAAACCTGGCTTATTTAAGTAATCCCTCTTTTTGAGAATTTGTTCTAGTTTATCAACGCCGTCTTTGTACTGGAAACAATTTTGAGCATGAGTTTGTACTGAAAGAAAAAGAAGGAGAAGGCCAAACAATGATTGACTCTGCCAGTTCGATTTTCTTCTTTTGAGGGTCATAATAATTATCATTTTACTTAGTTTTTAATTTGATTCCACTTTGTTCCATCCCATTCCCAGGTATCATCGGCATCATTAGGCCAGCCGAGTCTGCCACCAAATAAAACAATTCGGTCACGGTCTTTATCGTATGCCATATAACCCATCATTCGTGGGGCTGGTCCTGTGTCTGATAATTTTTTCCATACTGTTCCATCCCAACCCCAGGTATCTCCTTTTATTCCATCTTTGCCCGAGCCGCCAAAAATGATAAGCATCCCTCGTTTTGAATCATACGCATAACCTGGTGCTCTTCTTTCTCCGGGTCCGGAATCAGAAACTTTCGTCCATGCGATACCATCAAATTCCCAGGTGTCTCCAAATTTCTTATCAGGTGTGGTACCTCCACCACCAAACAATACTGTACGTTTTCGTTTTGAATCGTAAACCATTGCAAAGCTTGTTCTGCCTTCTGGCCCGGGGCCTTCAATTTTTTTCCATTCCTTATGGTTCCATTCCCAGGTGCTGTTGTTTACAACTCCTCTTTCAACAAGGCCTCCAAAAACAATAAACCTGTCCCGCGCTGCATCATAAACAAAACCTGGTTCGGATGCTTTGATTTCCGGATGGAAGGAAATGGTTTTCCATCGATTATTTTCCAGTACCCGCAATTCATTCAGCGAGCCATTGGCACTGAAACCGCCGAATGAATAAATCTTCTTCTTGCTGTCAAAGGCGAAACGCATGCCGCTTCTTTCATCAACAGTATCTTGTGTTTTGCTCCATTTGCCGCTGCTATAGCGCCAGATATCGTTAAAGAATTTTGAGGATTGTCCACCGTTTTCCGGTGTGCTTCCCCCAACCATCAATACCGATTTATTGGTTTCGTCATACAGCATTTCATGATGGGCTCTTTTGGGAGGAGCATTGCCTTCAGATTGTGCAAGACTGTTAAATGCACTGAAGACGAGAGAAATAACGAAAAGAATTGTTGTTTTTTTCATGTTGAGTAAATTTTATTTCAATTTTTCCAACAGTGTTTTCCACCGGGCATCTGATTTCAATGATGCCAGGTCTGCATCGCTTTTAAAATCGTTTTAATGGAGGAACTCATGTTTCACCATTATATTATTATGTCTTTTCAACTAAAAGAAAGAGATTATTCCTTTCTGTTAACTCTTAATTGTCCATTGTTCCCAAAGCTTCCCCAATACTGTCCGCCATATTTTTGTTTATCCAGCCATAAGCAATACTCAGTTTCACCATAATTGCCGGGTATAGAAAACCAAATCCTGTCGCTGCCACCTTCATACTTGGTGACGGCTTCCCAATTACCATTTTTAGAATAAGAAAGTAAGTACTGTTTTAGGGTTTGTTCAGATAAGGTAATTTTTAGTGTAATGCTATCCAGCATTTCACCAGTTCTGCTTATCCGTGTTATTGTATAGTTACCTTTCAGAAGGGGAATAAAATCTTTCAGGGCATATTTTATTTTTTCCATCATTATAAGTGCAACTGCATTTGACGGAGCCATCATATTGGATTGCATAAAATATTTCATGGCTGAATCAAAATGCTTACTGGCATAATAACCAAATGCCAGTTCATTGAAAACAGAAAAATGCGAAGGATAGAAACCTGCATTAGCCTTCCTTACTAAAAATGATTTTTCTGGGCTTTTGTTTTGCAGCCTCATTGCTTTAATGCCCAATACCCATTGGGCATATATTTTAACAGCAGGATGTTTTACAGATTCTTCCTGCAGTATTTGCAATCCTTTGCCTGCATCTGCAGATTCCAGGAGGCTATCTGCAGCTTCAATTCTTTTTTTTATTGATGAAAAATTTACTGTATTACCTGTAAGCATTTTATCTAAATTATCCCTAGTATAATAGATGCCTTTTGTAATTACTGCCGCAGGTGTTTTTACCGTCAATATATTTTCTAAAGGGTTTTCAGTAACTATAATTAAATCAGCCATATAACCGGCTTTTATTTTACCCAGCTTTACGGATGGGTTAATTTTATTTGTTACATACTCCCCGGCAACATTGGTGGCAGTATGAAGTGCCTCATAATTACTTAACCCCGCAGTAACCATTTCTGAAAGCTCCGAAAAAAGGCTGCTGCCGGGAAAACCTAAAGTGGCACAATCTGTACCTGCCACCATTTTTACACCATATTTTTTGCAGGCAAGTGTCAAAAGCCGGTTGTACTTCTGCATTTCCTGCAGATAATTTTTATAGCCGTTCAGGTCATACTGGTCAAGTGTACGGTTATTTGCTTTTATCCATTGGCTGTATGCTGGCGGAGAAACATAACGGTTCTCAGGAAGTGATAAGACAGTTTCAAGGTCAGTGGCTTCATCAAGCATTCTTTTTTGTATCGAAAGATTGGGAGTTAAATAGGTATTACCCTTGCTTATTAAAAGGGCAAGGCTGTCAATCTGCGCTGAAGTTGGTATGCTATTGAAGTAAGAGGAAATAAGGTCGTCTCCATGAGCTATGAGGCTATAATTTTTTTTAATAGCCTTTTCAATCCCAACCTGCCTTGGTACATGCCCTGCTACTGACAGTCCCTGTTTTTTGGCTTCATCCTGAATGGCTTCAAAAACATCCGGGTTCAGTGTGCCATAGATTTTTATAAAATCGTAGCCATCTTTTTTTTGTTTTCTTACTGCAGCCCTTGCCTGTTCCGGTGTTTGCAACGCCCAAAACATCCAGTTTAAAGCAGGGTAACCATCCAGCGTATGTCCGGCGGTAAATATTCGGGCACCTGTATAATTTCTGCTCTTTGATTTTTCTCTCCAGGCAAGATGGTCGGGTGTGCCATCCATATTCAGAACAGTGGTTACACCATAACTCAGGTTTGTCAGCAGTTCAGATTCATCAAAGAGATGTACATGCATATCAATTAACCCCGGCATTAAAAATTTTCCTGTTACATCAATAACCTTTGTATTGTCAGGAATTATGGCATCAGTCACAGTCTTTTTAATAGAATGTATTTTACCATCTTTTATGAAAACATCATAGTCCATTAAAATATCTGGAGTTTCCATCGTTAGCACATTCGCATGCCGGAGTAACAGGCTTTGTGCAGGCAGGCCTGTTGCTATAAGCAGTGCGGCTATGATTGACAGAAAATAATTGTTTGATTTCATGATTTTAATTTCTTCATTTCCTTTGCGCTCTATAACCAAAAGTTATTTTAAATTCTTACTGTTGCAATTTTCATTTGCCTTTTAGCCTGTTAAGCTCATCCGTAATCAGTTTACTTTTCGGCCTCAGTTTCAGTGCCTGTTCATACGCATTGATTCCTTCTTCTGTTTTACCAGCCTTTGTATATACCTGCGCCAACGATTCATATACGGGTCTTGAATAATGAGGTGGCTCCCAGTAACCAATTTCTTTTTCTGCAATGGCCGCTGCTTTTAGCGATGTTACTGCTTTTTCAAAATCACCTTTGTTACTCAATAAAAGCCCCTCTAATTCTTTAGCATTTACTTCCAGTATTTTTAAAGCATAGCGGAAATACCAATCTGCACCCAGTTCTGTTTTTTTGGTTGAAAGGGTTGTTAGCAACTCTTTTAATTTAGTAAGATTTACTTCTGCTGTTGCATTATCGTTTTTAGATATGCCGCACATGCCGGATACGTAATATTTTATCCCGTTAAAATATTCTTTAGCTAAAGTGGGTATAGCCGGATAAGCATTTAATTGTGTTGTTATATTTTCTGTTGCTTTATCCCAATACTGAAAGCGGATGTTCAACCTTGCCATAGCAGTATGTGCACCAAACAAAATGTATCCAAGGCCACCGGCCATCTGGCGGTTTTCTTCAATAGGTAATTCAGTCAATTTTGTGGCCCATTTTACGGCTTCCGTATAGCGGCCGCTTTCGGCACAGGCTGCAACCAGGTAATCCAGGTTATGGGTAAAATTCCAGTGATTGGTGGGCCCCATGTTTTGGGCATTCATATAAAGCGTATCCACCGCCAATGAATGGGTAAATGTTTTGTAGGCATTGTCATAATCACCAACCCGGTAATAGATATGGCCGGGCATATGTGTCATGTGTCCGCTGTTGGGGGCAAGTTTCATAATCCTGGCCGCACTTTCAAGGGCAAGTTGTGGTTGGGGGCCATTCTCCACTGCATGTATCCAGTAATGGTTGGCAGCAGATGAATTAGGATGGGTTGCTAATACATTTTTTAGTAACATTTGCCCATATACTTTTCCTGTTTTGGGGCGGCCATCGGGGCCGTAGGTGCTTACCCCTGCAGATATGCTGGCTGCCAGAAAGAGCTTTGCTTCCACTTCATCGGGATAAGCATCTATCAGTGCTTCCATTTCTGCTATGTATGCATTCTTCCCATCTTTTTGCATCAGTTCAGCAGCACGGATAAACATTTTTTCTTTGGCTGTTGCATCATTGCTTTTTTCCACGGCTTTGCGGATGGCTTCTTTTTTTGCTTCGGCCATTTCCGGCGCCACTTGTGATATGGAATTGTATAAACCCCAATAGCCCATGGCACAGTTACTATCCAGCCTTATTACTTCTTTAAATGCCCGGAATGCCTCCACATCCCAAAAGCCGTGAAGATGATTGATGCCCTGGTTAAAAAACTGTTGTGCTTTTTTATTAGCAGTAGTTATTTGTAATTTGCTGTTGCCAATGCCATTCATTAAAACCGGTGGCGGCAGTTCATCAAATTTTAGTGATACAGGATAACCGCAGGCAATAATATCTGTACGGCGAAATGATAATTCTTCTGTTCTCTTTTTACCGGTAAAAGAGTAGAATATACAGGCACAGAAAATAGCTGAGATAAGTAATAAAAGGTAACGCTGCATAATTGCATTATTTAGGCAGCATAAATATAAATACCCTTAAAAGAATAAGCATGCCGTTTGTAAAACAAGCAGGAATTGACAAATGAAAGGTAATAATTGTTTACTGGGATAGCTTTAATAATGATTTGTAAATAGTCAAAGCAGTACAGTAATAAAAACAAAATTTATACCGGGAGAGTTTGATTTGGCTATTATAATGCTTCAAGGCTGCAATCCACAGTAATGGTCATAATTCCATCACCAATTCCAGGGTTGCTGATACCATAATCAGCAATGGAAACAGTGAATTCAGACTTTACGGATACCACTCCTTTTTTAACAGTTACCTTTCCTTTTGCGGTTATATCTTTAATAACGCCATGTATGGTTAACTTGCCGGTTGCTGATACAGCATACTCACCATCCTTAGCAAAATTTACAGCAGAGATATTATCCAGTATGCCTTTAAATTCAGCTTTAGGAAATTTATCTGTTTCCAGTATTTTATTATTGAATTTTTCCTGCATGCCTGCTTTTTCCAGCTCAAAACTTTTTACCATAATGGAAAAATTCAGCTCTCCTGTTTTTTTATCCATAACAACCACGGCAGAACGGCTGCTGGCTTCCAGGTCGGTATGGTCTTTTGCGATAAATTCTATTTTGCCGGCTTTTGAAAAGAGTTTGTCCTGTACATTGCCCGAAAGGAATGCGATTAAAAAAAATGCTGTTAAAATTGTCTTTGTAATTTTCATGGCTTATATATTTATTAATGTAAAATTTTATTTTCTACGGCACACCTTTTCAGGGTAACATCTGTGCCCAATCCAAAATCCAATACTTCGCCGCCGGCACAAATACCTTTGATGGTCACTGTTGTACCCGGCTGAATATTTTTATAATCATTTTTATATATGCTGTCCATACTGCATTTTATGCTGGACATTTTATCCGGATGCTGCATAAAAATGATGGCTGGGTTTCCATTACTGTCTGTTTTGGATACCTTACCGGTAACAGCAATGATCTTATCCATAAATTTTTTATTGGCCAATGCAGCGTCCTGTTCAAACACATTCATTATTTCAACCACTTCAAAAGTATAATCAGCCTTTGCATTTTTTAAATGAGGGTTGCCCCTCATAAACTCGTAATAGGCATATCCGCCTGCAGCAAGTAATATGGCCAGCCCTGCCCAAAGAATATACTTTTTCTTAATAAATTTCATCAACGCAATAAATAGGTAGAGGGTAAAAGTAAAGAGATACAGTAGTGATGAATCACCGTTCATCAAACGAGCAGGAATTGACAAGTTTCAAAAGCTACCTTTTTCCTGGATTTTTTATTCGTTTGATAAGCAGACATCAACTCCTGTTACTTATAGCAGATATTTAACTATACAGACTGTATCTCAACTGCCTTTTGATAATCAGTTACAGACTCATTTTTTTTGGAAAATAAATACCCTGTATTTGACGTCCTTTGGTATTAGTTTGTCCTTTCCATTACCACAATATCCTTTTCATAAATATCCCGGAAGGCGTCAGTGCCGGAAAATTATCAGGCAATTCTTCTTTGTTTATAAATTCAAAATTATTTTTTATATAAAACTTACCTGCTGCAACAAGCAAATCTGTTGTTTCAAGGTATACTAATTTATAGCCATTTGCTTTTGCCCAATTTAGGGCCAGGTCCAGCAAACCCTGGCCAACACCAAATTCCTTTCCCCGGAACTTTGGTGTTACAAACATTCTTCTTAGTTCAACACTTGTGGCGTTTAAAAAATAAATACCAATTGTGCCAATTAAATTACTGTTATGTAATGCAATCCAAAAATTCCCATTTCTATTTTTATAAAAAGTATTAATGTCAGCCAGGTCAGGCTGCATTTCAGGTGTCAAATTCATGTTGAATTCATTATTCTCTAAGTCGAGAATATGATCAGCTACTTGTTTTTGATAAAAACTGTTAAACTCTTTAAGTATAATCATTATTTCGAATAAATTTTAGTGGTATGAATAAGGTTCATGTGCTCTTTTTTGGCACTGTTTGGCAGCAAGTTTCACAACAAAATCAGAGGTAAGTACTCAACATTGGAAAAGTATTATTGACTGGTTCATTGTATAAATGTTTTTGAAAATTTCAATATAAACAACTGGTTATTTACAAAGGGTTTTTCAGGGGTATAGGAATTTGTTTCTGTATTACTGTTTAAATTATACACCACATAAAAATCTGTTCCTTCTTTGGGCATATAGCGGAAACGTAAATTCCACCCGAGGCTTTTTTGTACATTATCGTATTGTGCATACAGGTTTAAAAAAGCTTTGTTTGAAAATGCCAGTTTTACACGGCTGAAGAGCCTGTTTATATTCACGGTATTTGTTCCATTACTCATATAAGAACCCGGAAACTTAAACCGGTTGATGCTGCCACCAACTTCCACTTTTACATTTTTATTAAGATCGTAACCTGATGAAAAGTTAACAGATAACTGTTTGCCACCATAAAAGCCACTGGATAATACATCCAAAGAAAAAATATAGCGGAAAGCCGAGCCTGTTGTAAATGATGGATTAAACTTCCACATGTTGTATGTACCTGTTGGTATGGTAGCATTGGCCGAAAATATCCAGGGAGTGTAGATATAATCTATGATATAAGCAGGGGCTACAATTGTAGTACTAAACCCGTTTTTAAATAAGGCTACTACGTAAAAATTGGTTTGAAAAAAATCCTGCCTGCCGGTTGATGATTGCCATGATTTTCTTACAAAGTGGCCAAGCCTGTAAAAAGTAAAAAGCTTATGTTGTTTAAAAGATTTTTGAAAATTATTATTCAATGTAATCCTCCTGGTATCGGGCTCGCTTTGGAATCCAAGTTCGGGGTTAAAATTTTTGTTGTATTCCTGCAGGCGGTATTCAAAGCCAAAACCGTTTGTTTTAAACCTGCCAATACCGGCAGCATACAGCGGTTTCCAGTTACCTGTTTGCTTATCAAATGTTGCAGCCGCCACATAAAAAACCCTGATGCCGTTTTTCCACCGCCAAAAGCCATCCACCCCGGTTAAAAAATTATAATCATTACCTGTGGTTGAAATTTTTCCCGTTGTTATCAATCCAATATTGGAGCCTTTATTATCCAACACCCTTCTTGCCCTTAATACATTCATACTGTATCCGTCTAATTGTTTTTCATCCATTGGTTTGGTTAATACAGATAGCAGGCCATACTGGTTTCTTCCCGAAAAACCATTTAACCGCATACCTCCAATTATTGGTACAGCATTACTATTATCAATACCAATTTGCCTTGAATTAAATAAACGATGGCTGAAGCCGTCTGAATTAAAGATATCCGCATTCTCCAGGAAGAAGGGCCTTTTTTCGGGAAGGTTGATGGAAAAGCGGGTAACATTTATCAACCGGTCATCTGCCTCTACCTGTGCAAAATCTGTATTAAACGATACATCCAGTACATTACTGTTGTTAATGCGGTATTTCATATCAACCCCAATATTGCTGATGACTTTGTCAAACGATTCATTTTTGCTGTAGTTTTTTTGTGTAAGCCATTGTGTGCCGGATTGATAAGCTGTATTGGAAGCATTGAGCTTATTTTGTTGTAATACATCCGCTTTTATATAAGGGGTAATAAACAGCGGGTTAGATGGCTTGATGTTTTTAAAACTTATTTCCTGCGAATTTTGAAAATTATAAATAACGGGGATTACCTGCTGGTTGTTTAAAGGGTAAATCAGTTTTTCGTTAAGCGTTTTATATTTAATAAGCACTTTTACCCTCATATTGTTTTCTGTATTTTTTTGAAACCTTAAGGAATAAAAGGGGATACGAAACTCTGCTTTCCAGCCATCAGCATCCCTGTGAGTGGCCACATCCCAAAATGTATTCCAGGAGCTGTTTATTCCTTCGCCATTATTACTTATTTCATAATCAAACCTGGTACCCAACGGATTGGTACGAAACACCAGTGAGCTGGCTTTATCATTATAGGTATCTAATTGTACCTCGGCATAATCATCTGCATCTAATGAAATATCCCGTTCCATCACCTGGGCGTAAACAGTTTGCAGATTTTTATTTGGGCAATGGATGCCAACAAAAATATATTTATCGGTATAAAATATTTTTGCAGTTGCTTTTTCTGTGGGTTCTCCGTTAAGCCTGGGTTCAACCAGTTTAAAATTATTTATCTCATACACTTTGTTCCAGGCAGGTTCGTTTAATATGCCGTCAAGTTTTATTGTTTCCTGGTTTTGTGGAATAGAAGCAATATTTATTTTTTGAGCATTTAATGGTTGCAGATAAAAGGGAGTAAACAATAAAATAATGAATTTTAGTTTAATAGTTGCTTTATAGTTGCGATGAAGCATGCTGGAATTATGCATGAGATAAAAATATCTCATTGGCAAATAATATTGCTGCCGTTTGTAAAACAAGCAGGAATTGACAAACGATACTTACTACTTTTATCATTAAAAGCCTATAACCAGTTTTAAAATTTTAGTATGAAAAAACAAGCACTCTTATTATCACTCACTTTTTTGTGTACAGTTTGTTATTGCCAATCTACTTCCAATCATGGAAAAAGATTTGAACAATTGGAAACCCTTTTACCAACACCTAATGAGCAACGGCTGGCCGATGGTTCTCCCGGCCCTCGTTACTGGCAACAGCGATGCGATTATGATATTACCGCAGAGCTGAATGATAAAACCCAAATGATTTCGGGAAAAGAATTAATTACTTATTATAACAATTCTCCAAAAGCATTAACCTATTTGTGGTTGCAGTTAGATGAAAACCAGCATGATCCTGCAAGCGATAATCTTGTGTTTGACCAGAGTGGTATAGCATCCATCATGTCTGAAGGCGGAGAACGTTTATTGGATATCCGAAAGGAAGTAGATAAGAATGGAATGAAAATTGAAAAATTAACTGATGCAACAGGTAAGCCTTTGAAATATACTATTTATCAAACCATGATGCGTATTGAACTGCCTGTGCCGCTAAAGCCCGGTGAGAAATTTATGTTTAATGTGCAGTGGCATTATTATATGGTTAACAGGATAAATATACCCGACTCAAGAGGTGGGTATGAAAATTTCCCCGAAGATGATAATAACCTGTACACGATCTCACAATGGTATCCCCGGTTATGTGTGTATTCCGATTTTCAGGGTTGGCAGAATAAGCAGTTTGTAGGCCGTGGTGAATTTGCCCTTACATTCGGGAATTTTAAAGTACAATTTACCGTACCCGCCGATCATGTGGTAGGGGCCACCGGCGAATGCCAGAATTATAATCAATTGCTTTCCCCCACTCAACAAAGCAGGTGGAAACAGGCACAGACTGCCAAAGAACCACTAGAAATTGTAACATTGGATGAAGCCAAAAATGCAGAAAAACAAAAAAGTACTGCAAAGAAAACATGGATTTTTAAGGCAGAAAATGTACGGGACTTTGCGCTTACCAGTAGCCGCCGTTTTATTTGGGATGCCATGCCAACTATGGTTGAAGGTAAAAGGGTAATGTGCATGAGTTTTTACAGCAAGGAATCTTACCCGCTGTATAAAAAATATTCCACAAAACTGGTGGCACTTACAATAAAGACTTATTCAAAATTCTCTGTACCCTATCCATATCCCGTAGCGCAAAGTGTGGAAGGTAATGCGGGTATGGAATATCCTATGATTGCCTTTAACCCTGGCCGGGCAGATAAAGATGGCACCTATTCCCAGGCAGTAAGAAACGGGATGATATCAACTACCATTCATGAAGTGGGGCATAACTTTTTTCCGATGATTGTAAACAGCGATGAACGCCAATGGAGCTGGATGGATGAAGGCCTGAACAGCTTTTTACAATTTCTTACCGAAAAAGAATTCGACAATAATTATCCATCTACACGTGGCCCGGCAATAGGTATGGTAAATTATATGAAGCTGCCTAAAAACCAGTTGGAGCCCATTATGACCAACAGCGAAAACATTATTTCCTTTGGAAACAATGCCTATGGTAAGCCTGCCATAGGATTAAATATTCTAAGGGAAACAATTATGGGCCGTGAGGCATTTGATTACGCATTTAAGGAATATGCAAAACGCTGGGCATTTAAACATCCAACGCCGGCAGATTTGTTTAGAACAATGGAAGATGCAAGTGCAAAAGATCTGGATTGGTTCTGGAGGGGATGGTTTTATGGCATTGAGCCTGTGGATATTTCTATTGACAGTTTAAAATGGTACAAGGTTAGTATGGAAACCCTGGCTCCAAAAGATAACCCCACCGAAATACGCAATACAAAACCCTTTGATGATATAAGCCGTATAAAAAACAGGGAACAAAAACTTCAACAGTTGATTGAGCTGGACCCTGCAACAAAAGATTTTTACACTACTTACAAACCATGGGAAACAGAAGACTCGGTACAAAAACTGAAAGTGGTTTTGTATAGCGAATCATCCGATGCTGCAACATTAAGAACAAAATACAGCGATAAAAATTATTACGAACTCTTTTTTACCAATAAAGGCGGGCTGGTGATGCCTATCATTTTAGAATGGACTTATAAAGACGGCACCAAAGAAATAGAACGGATACCGGCAGAAATATGGCGTAAGAATGAAAACAATGTAAGAAGGGTATTTATAAAAAATAAAGAAATAAAATCAGTACGGCTTGACCCTTACAAAGAAACGGCTGATATA
>JANOFR010000093.1:0-17383 GCA_031413755.1 Chitinophagaceae bacterium | reverse complement strand
TCAAAATATTGCACCCGTATACCTGCAGCAAAAGGGCTTAACTGGGGTTTATATAAAAAATCAAAATAGGTTAAAAAGCCCTGTTCTTCTGAAATTCCTTTTTTGTCAAACCAAACAATTTCAGTTCTGTTTCGCAGTGTTATTGAAGGATTTACTTTATAACTTATTTGTGTTCGCCAGGTTTTTCGGGGTTGCTGCAAAACCGGGGAAAGGGTAAGCTGACCGGGGTTTACATTAATTGCTTTTGATTCGGCATGATAACGGGTATAGATATCCAGTAATTTATTGGGTCTATAGGCAGCCTGAATTAAATAATCTGCCCCGGTTGAAGGTGCATCAACCCGGTAACGCAACCAGGGAAATTTATAAAAATCTGCATAGGCATCAAAACGCCAGGCTACATTTGGCCTGATCGATATGCCTGTATAAAGCCCCTTTTCATTTGCAGGATATGTAATTTCTGTAAATGCGGAAGTATAAAGAGACTGGTATGATTTTGAAATATTTCTGTACAAAATACTGATATCAACCCGGGAAGAAGCACTGAAAATAAAGCCCTGTACAAAGGCTTTATCCATTTTGGAACTAAGGGCCGCTTCACCAAAAATGTGAAGATTTTTAAACGTATAACTGTAATCAAAACTATAATTACCAAAGCTATTCCCGGTTAGTGCATATTTATTATACGGATCATCAGATTTAATTAAAGGGAGTTTAAATTTATAGTGAACAGCATTGATACCCAGGTGCAGTTTTTTAAATTGAACAGAAAAATTTCCACCAAATGCAAGCTGGTGCTGAATGCCTTTATCCATACTTTCACTTTTTGTACGGTGATAGCCTGATGTTTGCAGGGAAGTTATATAGTCATTTTGATTTTGAGAACTATCTTCTACCAAATTTGCATCAATATTTTTAACGGAAACAAAGCTGGTCAGCTGCCAGTTTTTTTTACCAAGTGTAATTCCTGCACCCCGGTGAAAATTAATTTCACCTGCTGAATTATAGGGACGTAAAACAGCTGCTTCTCTTTTGATATTGATAACGTCTGCACTTTTTTTAAAAGCAAGGCTTTGCCACTGGGTTAAGCCCTGTCCGAGGTTTACCGTAAAATCGCCAATAGCCAGTGATCGTATGATACCGATATTGCGGGCAAAAATATGAGCGGAATAAAAATCAAAACCCTGTTTTTGCTTTCCTTTAAAAAACTCTTCGCCGGCATCCTTCTCTCCTACAATTCCGTATTGCAAAAGCGTTTTATAAAAATATTTATACCTGAACAATAATTTTTGCGGAGAGCCGGGATAAAAATTAGTTGCAGTTGAAGAGTCCAGCAGGTACCCTTTAGATCTTTCGGGCACCTGTGACACCCTTATTAAAATACTGTGCTCCCCGTTTTTTAAACGGTTGATAACCGTATTCTGTATGGTTGTCTGCAAACTAACAATAATGTATGGCCGTATTTTTTGAATGGTTCTCAGATCCCAGGCAGGTACTGCCTGCAGTTCATACACATCAACCAGTTTACCAACCAGGGTACGGTACAAAATAAAATTTTGAATTTGAATGGGTGTCAGTATCCGAAGCTCTTTCAGTTCTGCTGCATTAACCGAATTAAGATTTACCGGGTTTTTAATAAACTGAATCATTTGCTGCAGGTAAGTGTCATCTTCTGTTTCCAGGTCTTCATTATTTTCGGTGATATTTTCCAGTTGCTGTTCCATATTATTTGAAACGGGTTCTTCCACCTGTGCCTGTGTATGCATAAAAATAAAAACCAGGGAGATTATTAAAAACAAAATTCTCATTCCCCTTTATTTTTAAAATTCATGATCAATAAAATCCCCGGAGAAAATCCCAATTGCGGATGATAAGCGGATGACAGGTCTACCCGTAGATTTTTCCAGCCAATACCGGCACCAAAATAACCGCCACCTGATTCACTGTTGAAGCCTGCCCTCAAAAAAAACTGTTTTACAAAACTGTATTGCAAACCGGCAATTACATTTACCGGTTTATCTTCTTCTTTTATAACCTCGCTGCTGATAAAAAATTTATCCGAAGCATCATAACCTAAACCAAATTTATAGGCGGAAGCAAGTTTTTCCCCGCTGTTTTTTCCCAGCTTACCCCCAACCGGATTATAAACATGCAGGCCGGCATTTAATTTATCTGATACATGGATGATTGTACCCATTTCAAAATTTACAGTTGAGGCATTTCCATATGCAGGTATCCTGTACCCATAATAATTAAACTGAACGCCAACATCTACCCGCTTACCCAGGCTTCTGGCATAGGCCAGTCCAATTTTATTTTCATTAAAATTTTTAAACCCTGCATAATTGAGCTGTACCCCAAAATTTCCCAGCCGGGTTGGTAACGCAACTGCAAATGTGTATGCACTGGTTTCATTCAATAAAAATCTTCGCTCACCAAACACGCCGACACCTGCATTTTTTGACCGGGCAAGAGCAGCCTGGTTACCGGTAAAAGACATAGGATCATTTTGGTAAACACTATAAGCAGATAAACTGATATAAGGCTGTGCGATAGGATAACGAAGAGATTGTGCAGTAATTAAATTACTATTAAGGACAAAAAACAATAAAATAAATAATTTCATTTTCATATCCATACAAATCAGAAATTAAATATAACAAATTAGCAAATACTTCATCAAAAACAGTCTGATACTTTATACCAATATAAAAATAGATAACTCCATCCGCTTTTTTTTCAGTATGATCTCACCCATGAATTACCCATAGCCCAGCTTATGAAATGGTAAATCAGGATGGCATTACCGTTAATTCAACAAATTGTTGATTACTTTTGCAGCATGCAAATTTTAGATGGTAAAACTGTTTCAGGGTCCGTTAAAGATAAAATAAAAGAAAAAACAATTTTTTTTAAAAAAGAAGGAAAAAAAACGCCGCACCTGGCGGCTATTTTAGTTGGCAGCAATGGTGCCAGTGAAACCTATGTGGCGAGTAAAGTAAGGAGCTGTGAAGAAGTGGGTTTTAAAAGCAGTTTGATCCGCCTTGATGCCAATATTGCTGAAACCGTATTGATTGATTCTATTGAAAAACTGAACAGGGATGATGATGTGGATGGCATATTGGTACAGCTGCCGTTACCTAAACAGATCAACGAAGAAAAAATAATCAGTATCATTCATCCTGATAAAGATGTGGATGGGTTTCATCCGATGAGTATTGGTAAAATGGTACAGGGATTACCCACATTTATTCCTGCAACACCTTATGGAATATTATTGATGCTGGAACATTACAACATTGAAACCAGTGGCAAACATGCCGTTGTGATTGGCCGCAGTAATATTGTTGGCCGGCCGATCAGCATTTTACTCAGCAGGAACTTATATCCCGGAAACTGCACCGTAACGGTTTGTCATAGCCGTACCAAAAACCTGGCAGAAATCTGTTTACAGGCTGATATCATTGTGGCTGCCCTGGGCATACCGGAATTTTTAAAAGCCGGAATGGTAAAAGAAAATGCGGTGGTTATTGATGTTGGCATTACCAGAATAGCTGATGCCACAAAAAAATCAGGATTTGCCATAAAGGGTGATGTTGACTTTATAAATGTGGCTCCCAAATGCAGTTATATAACACCTGTTCCCGGCGGAGTTGGCTTAATGACGATTGCAGCTTTGCTGATGAATACATATACTGCCTGTGAAAATAAATACAAATAACACAAAGCAATTTTTTTCTTTTATTGTTTTAATCAAATGACTCAAATAAAAAATACGGAAATTATGATGCTGCCTGTAATGGAACATTTTTACACCTTACAGGGCGAAGGCTATCACCAGGGCAGAGCCGCTTATTTTATCCGCCTGGGCGGATGCGATGTGGGTTGTGTATGGTGTGATGTTAAAGACAGCTGGGATATGGAAGCCCATCCAAAAATGACTGTTAGTGAATTAGTAAACGTTGTGCTTAATAACTCCTCCCCCACAGGGGTTCCTGCAAAGGAACGAACGCAGTTCCGGGAGGGGGCCATGGTTGTTATTACCGGCGGAGAACCCCTGATGCATAATTTAGATGAATTAACAGCTACACTTCAATCATCCGGGTTAAAAACTAATATTGAAACATCAGGCGCTCATCCATTAAGCGGCAGCTGGGATTGGATCTGTTTGTCTCCAAAAAAATTCAAGGCGCCATTACCTGAAATTTTGCC
Organism: Chitinophagaceae bacterium; assembly: GCA_031413755.1. GTDB lineage: Bacteria > Bacteroidota > Bacteroidia > Chitinophagales > Chitinophagaceae > Ferruginibacter. The sequence continues at coordinate 13,171 of JANOFR010000093.1, read as the reverse complement.
TTTTGCCAATGAATTAAAAATTGTTGTTTTTAACCAATCTGATTTTGATTGGGCCGAGCAATATGCAACATTGGTTTCTCCGGATTGTAAACTATACCTGCAACCGGAATGGGATAAAGCCGCTGTTGTTACTCCAATGATCATTGAATACATCATGCAAAACCCCCAATGGGAACTGAGTTTGCAGATACACAAGTACATTAATGTACCATAAATAAAATGTTATAATTCTGACTAAAGAATAAAACCGGATACTTTTCGTTTTAACTTCATTCACTGAATTTATTGAAATGCAAAATAAAAATGTTTCTATCCTGAAAATAATTCTTTCCCTGTTCATTTTTAATTTTTCATTTTTAACTTCCAATGGCCAGTGGTATGATCCGGATAAGGTAAATAAAAAAGCAGGTGAAATTTATGGACTGGCTTACGAAGAAGCTACCAACGGTAAATATGCTGCTGCGCTTAAGCATTTACAGGAAGCCCTTGCCCTTGAGCCGAAATTTGTAGATGTTTTTTTATCCAGGGCAAGTATCTATGCTGAACTAAAAAACTACAACGCCTCTGTTGCTGATTTTGAAACCGGTTTCCGGATGGATCCGGTTTATTCAAATACTTATTTACTACCCTACTCCATTTCGTTGGCAGGTGCCGGTAAATTTCAACAGGCACTTGATACAGTTAACCGTTTTTTAGAAACCCCTTCATTAAATGCACAAAGTATTAAAGCCGGAAATTACCGAAAATCAACCTACAGCTTTGCACTGGCGTATGAAAAAAAACACCCGGTAAAAGACTATGTTTTTACGCCGTTAAATTTAGGCGACAGCATTAATTCTGCTGCGTTGGAATACTTCCCGTCTTTCACCATCGACGGGCGTAAAATGATTTTTACCCGACGCATGAACAGCGATGAGGATTTTTATGAAAGCAATTTTACGGATGGCAAATGGAGCAATGCTAAACCTATTGGTGGTAAAGTAAATACAAACTTTAATGAAGGTGCCCAGAATATTTCGCAGGATGGACAACTGTTGATCTTTACCGGCTGTAATTACCCCGAAGGTATGGGGAGTTGTGATCTTTATTTTTCGGTAAAAACAAACAACGGATGGAGTGAACCGCAAAACCTGGGGCCCATGGTAAATACAGATTTCTGGGAATCCTCACCTTCCTTATCGCCTGATAAAAGAGACCTTTATTTTGCAAGCAGTATGGCCGGTGGTTTTGGTGGCCGTGATATATGGGTAACACACCGCTTACCAACGGGCAAGTGGAGCCGCCCCGAAAATTTAGGTGAAGCCGTGAATACCAGCAGCGACGAAAGCTGCCCCTTTATGCATGCTGATAATGAAACCCTTTATTTTAACAGTAACGGCCATGCGGGCTACGGCATGACCGATTTATTTTACAGCAAAAAAGCATCTGACAGCAGCTGGGTACAGGCTGTAAATTTAGGTTACCCCGTTAATACCATTGATGACCAGGGCTCTTTAATTGTAGCTGCTGACGGCAAAACTGCCTATTATGCAAGTGATGGCCGTGATACGAAAGGAGGTTTGGATCTTTATTCTTTTCAATTAAGGGAAGATATAAGGCCTTTAAAAACATTATGGGTAAAAGGAAAAGTATTTGATAAAAAAACGCTGGCAGGTTTACCATCTGCTGTTGAATTAACAGATCTAAAAAGCGGTAACAGTATCAGTAAAATACAAACCGATGAAGAGGGGAATTATTTAACTACTTTGCCTGTAGGAAAAGACTATGCTTTTAATGTAAACCGCAATGGCTATTTATTTTATTCTGATAATTTTTCATTGAGCACAAACCCGGTGGATTCTGTTTATAATAAAGATATTCCGCTGCAGGCATTAGAGACCGGTGCTGCCATTATTTTAAAAAACATCTTCTTTAATACAAAAAAATTTGAACTGAAGCCCGAATCGATAGCAGAACTGGACAAAATAGTACAGCTGCTTAATGATAACCTCAAACTTAAAATACAAATCAGCGGCCATACCGACAATGTAGGTTTAGTAAAAGATAATTTACTGCTGAGTAATAAAAGAGCCAAAGCTGTTACTTTGTATTTATTGCAAAAAGGAATTTTGATTACCCGTTTAACGGCAAAAGGGTTTGGCAGTACAAAACCAATTGCGGAAAATAAAACTGAACCTGGCAAAGCATTGAACAGAAGAACTGAGCTAAGCGTAATAAGCAATTAATTATTATTACCCGCTTCTTTTTTTACACAGGAAAATTCCTCCAGGGTTATCTTTATATCACTTAAACTATCAAACCAGTGACGGGGATTTATCCATATTGAAAATTGTTTAATTTTTTCATTTACTAGTTTTAGTGATATTTTTTTGGAAGATAGAGCAACAGTCCGCATCTGCTTATTTTCTAATTCAGCATTTTGTGCAATGGTTAAGTCTGTTATCATAAAATAAAATTTAGGAGGTTTTTAATTTGATACACAAATATTGACAACTAAAACATCAAACAACCTCACGTAAAGGGGTGATTTTTATAGAGTATTTTGGTAGTCCAAAATTATAAGGCAATCTTTACCCTCATGAAAATGAAATATATTTTTTCTCTGCTGCTTAACATAGGTTGCTTTAACACCGGCATGGCGCAAATGAATATTGATTCGTTATACAATCAATTATTAAAAGAAAAAACAGATAACGCAACAATAAATAAATACTTACAGCACATAGACAGTATGACCACTGAAAATTATAACGAGATAGAAATTACAGGCAATTGGATTATTGACAACGCATCAAACAACGGTAACGAACAAGCAAAAGCCGGTGCATTAAATGTGCTGGGTAATATGTATTTAAGTGCCGAAAAAATAAAAGAAGCCATGGAATGTTACACTAAGGCTATTGACATTTGCAAAAAAAACAATGATTACAAAAACCTCTCGAGAGCCTATATTGGTATGTATAATTTTCATAAGCAATCCAACCAATATGACATAGCAGCTGTATTTGTAAATAACAATTTGAAGTTGAGTGAGCAATATAATTACCTGCCGGGTATTGCTAAAAGTAAATATGGTATGGCAGCTTTATTTGATGACCATTTATATCCTGAAAAAAAAGACACATTCAATTTAACTTTTAAATTGATGAATGAAGCAAGGGATATCTGGGCAAAGTTAAAAGACACCGCACAAATGTACCGCACTCAAATTGGCATTGCTGAAGCGCTGTCAAACTATGGGTTGTATGATACCGCAATAGCAACACTGGAAAACATAAAAGAAATATTGGTAGATGCATTTCAGCAAAATTTTGCAGCACCTTATTTTTTTACATTAGGTAAAATATACAATGAAAAGGCAGGAGCATTCAATGAAAATAAAGAGTATCACTTAAAAGCAATTGAAAATTTTAACAATGCAATTGAATATGCAAAAATGATGAATAACTCAAAATATTTATTGTGGTCATACAACTGGCTTGCAACCAGCTATAGATTCATCGACGATTACAAAAATGCATACCAATACAAAAAGCGTTATTCCAATTTAAATGATTCGCTGCTTGATGCTGGTTATTTGCAATCTTTATCAAGTGCCCAGCATAAATATGAACAGGAAAAGAAAGAAAAAGAAATTATTAAAAAAAATATACTCAATAAAATATTAATCGGCGGCGCTGTTGCATTATTACTCATTGGGCTATTGGGTTACCGGAATTTTATAATCAAACAAAAATTTCAACAACAGCAAATAACAGAATTAGAAAAAGATAAACAATTACTTGCCATTGATGCCATGCTAAAAGGCCAGGAAGAAGAACGCAGCCGGTTGGCTAAAGACCTTCACGATGGACTGGGCGGCATGCTCAGCGGCGTAAAACTCTCCTTTGTAAACATGAAAGAAAATATGGTAATGGATGCCGAAAGCGTAAGCTCTTTCGAAAACTCCATCATGCAGCTGGATAATACTATTGCTGAACTACGCAAAGTTGCACATAACCTTATGCCCGAAGCATTAGTAAAGTTTGGTCTTACAAATGCAATATTGGATTTCTGCAATTCTATGCAACTTGCCAGTAAAACAAAAATAATTTTTGAGCCAATGGGTACCGAAAGGCAGTTGAGCAATACTGCCGATTTGTATGTTTACCGGATTATTCAGGAGCTGATCAATAATGCCATTAAACATGCCGCCCCCAACCAAATATTGGTACAGCTTACTAAAACAACCGATAAAGTCTTACTTACGGTAGAAGATGATGGCAAAGGGTTTAATAAAGAATTACTGCAATCTGCTACTGGTATTGGCATGAAGAACCTGCAGCAGCGTGTTGATTATTTTAAAGGAAAAATAGATTTTGCTTCTCAGCCCGGAGAAGGCACTTCGGTTAATATTGAATTAATAACTTAATATGATTAGTGTATTTATTGTTGATGACCACAAATTGGTTATTGAAGGTATTGTCTCTTTTCTCCAAAAAGAAAAAAGTATTAAAGTAGCAGGCTTTGCTACTACCGCATTAAGCTGTATCAATTTTTTTAAAACAAACACGGCAGATGTTATTTTAATGGACATTAATCTGCCCGACATGAATGGCATGGATTTATGCAAACTTATTAAAACAAATTACCCCGGAATAGCAGTAATTGCGTTAAGCACTTTAAGCCAGGGTAGTTATATTACTCAGATAATTGAAAACGGCGCCAGTGGCTACCTTTTAAAAAATGCTGATAAGGATGAAATTACAGATGCCATTGTATCAGTTGCAAATGGTAAAACGTTTTTTAGTTTTGAAGCCGGTAAAATTTATAAAGCCACAACAGAAAAAAGAACGGGGCTGCCGGTTTTAAGCAAAAGAGAAAAAGAAATTTTAAAATTAATTGCAGAAGGGTTTACCAATATAGAAATAAGCAAACAACTTTTTATTAGCATTGACACTGTGGATACGCATCGTAAAAATCTCTACACCAAATTAAATGTAAAAAACACTGCCCTGCTCATCAGGTATGCTATTGAACACAATTATCTTACCTAGCAGCTTCTTCATTTTAAAGCAGTTCGTTATTATAATTTACAGTAATTTTATTTTACTGTTATGAACAACGACCTGCTTTACCAGATTGCCCTAACCCTTGTACCCAATATTGGCGATGTACATACCAAGGCATTGGTTACTATTTACGGCGATGCCCAATCCATTTTTAAAGCAAAGCGAAAAGAATTGGATCATATTGAAGGTATTGGAACCATAAGGGCGGGATCCATAAAAAGTTTTACCGATTTCAGCAGAGCAGAAGCAGAAATAAAATTTATTGAAAAATATAAGATCACCCCGCTTTTTATTACTGCCGAAAATTATCCCAAACGGTTATTACACTGTTACGACAGCCCTGCTTTATTGTATTACCGGGGTACTGCAGATCTTAATGGTTCAAAAATTATTTCTATTGTTGGAACAAGAAATAATTCTGATTATGGCAGAATGGTTTGCGAAAAATTTATTGAAGACCTGCGATCAGAAAATATATTAGTGGCCAGCGGCCTGGCATTCGGTATTGATACCATTGCGCACAAAGCAGCCCTGAAAAATAATCTGCAAACCGTTGCTGTACTTGCACATGGGCTCGACCGGATTTACCCGCAACAAAATAAATCACTGGCCAAACAGGTAATTGAACAGGGCGGTTTACTCACCGAATTTATCAGCAACACCAATCCCGATAAACAGAATTTTCCCAAACGCAACCGCATTGTTGCCGGCATTTGTGATGCGGTTATCGTAATAGAGAGCGGCAAGAAAGGAGGCTCGCTCATTACTGCCGAACTGGGTAATGGTTACAATAAAGATATATTTGCCATACCCGGCCGTACCAGTGATACCAAAAGTGAAGGCTGTAATTATCTCATCAAAAACAATAAAGCCGCTCTCATCAATTCGGCTGATGATTTTTTGGAATTGATGAACTGGTCAGTTCGACTCCGCTCAGGACTACAAAAAGGTTCTGCAAAAAAACAACGGGAATTATTTATTGAGTTATCCCCGGATGAAAAGATAGTAGTTGATATTCTGCAGCAACAGGATGGTATTGAGATAGATCAACTTTATTTTAAAAGCGGGTTAAGCAGCAGTGCCGTGGCAACAGCGTTGTTGATGCTGGAGATGCAGAATGTGGTAGCATCTTTACCCGGGAAAATTTATAAACTACTTTAAGAAAAAATGGTTTCACATCTGCCTGTTTCATGTGGCATGCATGAAATTGCTCTATAAACCATTTGGCTTTAAGTGATAGTTTTTATAGATTAGTAGTCAAATCAAAAAAAATAGATTTGGCCTTATCCTAAACGTAAAGACATGAGTTTGGATGAAACGGAGAAATTGTTGCGTCCTGTGCTGGAATAACGATCTATGGTTTTTAATTCTCTGCATTCCAATCTGAAGGTTCGGTATTCTTGTCTTTTGGAATATACATTCCATTCCTGCTTCTTCCATGGCTTCGTGTTTTTGGATTGTTATTGAGATATGTTTCTACCAAAAAATGCCACCCATTTTTTGTTGATTTACTTAATTCAAATTCAAGATTATAGTCGGTAGGTGTAGCAAAGAATAATGCCTTGTCTCTATTCATATTTTTATCTTTTGTTTTTTTTGACATTGGAAAGAAGATAGCACTGCCGAATGCTCCTGTAGAAGTATTTAAACTATTTCTCTCAATATTTGTATTTCGAATTACTGTCGGCCATAGTGCCCTATCAGATCTATTCTTACCAATAAAATTGCTGACCACAAAGCTACCCTCTTCCTTTCCGAAAAAAGTTCTTGCCGTCCAAAGCGTTGCTATCAAATTCTTATACTTTGACTTCAACACTTTATCATCCCATCTTAATAATTCGTCAAATAATTTACGTCTTTCCAATACCAATGTTAGGTTTATCATGAACCATTGAAGATCTATATAACATGCATCAAACGAATTTTCTCCAAAATGCCGACAATGCAGTCTTGCTTCGGAAAGGCACTCAAGAAGCCATTTTAATCTTTTATTGCCCCGCTGTCCACTGTCTTTATCAAGCATTTCTGCCAATTTCATCACCTGGTTGGCAACACTGTTCAAATATTTTACTCCTTTACTGGATTTTTGAACATCCACACATGAAACTGCCCAGGAATCTGAATCATCAGTAGGTTTCTTTTCTGTATCTGTAATAATATGCCCACAAAGTGTTTTGACATTCATACCCGGGTCATTTAGCAGTTTGATAAAACTATTTTTATAGTCATATCCATCCCAATAGATCAGCTCTTCGCTGGCGATAAGATATTTACAACCCAACGACCTGCACTTATTCAGCTCATAGGCCAGCTCGAAAGTCTGCATGGCACATCCAAATATCATAAGAATATCAATATTACCGGAGCCTTTTAAATACAGACTGGTATCCCATAAGCTTTTACATATTTCCTCAATAGTTAGTGAATCACTGACCGGTCTGCGTGGTATTAATTCATCTAGTTTCTCCCGTCTTTTATCTTTATTTACATCAAAATAGTAAATAACAGTCGGTGGTATTTTTACCTTTCTATACTTGTCTGGCGGCCAGCTATTTATTATTTTCCTGCTTATTGCAGTATCAGTCGGACCCAATCGTTTTCTATTTTTGGTTTTATATGTTACTGCTAATTCCTGAGCATCCCTCAGCTGCTTCGCTACTGTATTATTTACCCGTTTAAGTTGATTCACAAATAATTTTTCATTTTCTCCCTTAAGCGTCATAGAAAAATTTTTAGGAGGAATCAGTTCATGTAGCTTTCTTTTTTTCTTATCAATTTCGCCTGTAAACATTCCATATTGTGCACCATGTCCCCATAGCAGCAGCATATAATGGTTTGCCTTTTTGTATTTATTCTTACACCAAACGATAAAGTCGGATAAAGCATTTGGGTCACCCATATTTGTGTACAAGTTTGTATATACCACATCTGGAGGAACCCTCCCTTTTCTTAGAAAACTGCTTTTTAGTTCAAATCGTTTTGCATAATAAGCATGCTTTTTAGTTGTCCCCCAGTTGCGGTATGCTTGCAGTAAAATTTTTACTTCCGCCGTGCTACCTTTCTTGTCTATCTTTTTTCCAACTTTATTCAGTTCTTTAAAAAAATTAGTCATGCCTTCCTCAGAATTTTTATCATTTGCAACAGCATAAATCATAATAACCCATTTTTTTGGCTTTTCGTTTTTATTTGTCATGGCTTAAATGGTTTAAATTTTTATTGTACTTTTAGAAGGGTTACTTTAATTAACAATTCACTTATGTTATATAAGTATCATTATAGCTTTCTCAGGCAGTTGTTTATTATATGTCTTATTGTTATTACTAACCAATTGCCCGGGCAAACTCAACATCTCAATTTCAGGCATTACTCAATGACCGATGGACTGAGTTCTTATAAGGTAGTGAAAGTTTTACAGGACCGGTTTGGTTTTATGTGGATTGCAACACAGGATGGACTCAACAGGTTTGATGGTAAAGATATAATCATTTATAATAAAAGTGCAATAGAAAAACATGTACTCGCCGGAAGTGATATCACCGATATACTGGAAGATACAAGCCGGAACATGCTCTGGGTCATTTCATCTTATGGCGGCTTAAATGGAATTGAGCTTACAACCGGCAACGTAAAATACTCAATAACAGTAACCGATTCAACCAGCCGTTTCAGTCATGATTTTTTGAAATGTATGATATTGAATAATGATGAATTATGGATTGGGACTTTTGACGGGATAACTATATATAACCCAGAAAAAAGAATATTCAGGAAATCTGTATCAATACCGTTTCTAAAAAACAAACAAAACAATTATGACTATGACATTAATTTGTTTTATAAAGACGGCTATGAAAATGTCTGGGCATTCATTGCTAATTACGGTTTGGTAATTTATTCGGGAGTTAATCATTCCGTAACCGGTTTTTATGATCTGCCTGCACTTCATTTACCGGAGGAATATATATACAGGCGGTTTAACGCTGCACAAAAAACAGGGCAGGGTTCAATGCTGCTGGCTACCAATCGGGGAATAAAAAAAATAGAATATGATAATACCGGGTTATTGAAAATTATCAATGAAAAAATTCCCGGAGCCCATGATATAGAAATCCGTTCACTACAGCCTGACAGGGATGATAATCTCTGGTTTGCATCCGGTAACGGTTTATTTAAATTTAACAGGGCAGGCGGCTATATCGTTTCAATCAAAGATTTGAACAAGGCTGATCAAAAAAAATGGCTCAGTTCAATTAATTCGGTTTTCTTCGACAGGCAGAATAACCTTTGGCTGGGTACACTGCAGGGTTTTGCTGTGGCTACCACCATCAATACTGTTTTTCTTAATTATTTTCAATCACCTGATTTAAAAACACGGATCAACAGGGCTTATTTTATTTATCCTTATACTGATTCAGTGGAATACGTTTGTGCTGAAGACGGGTTTTACCGGGTTGATAATACGTCAGGAAATATCACACAATTGAAAGTGGGAATGTCTTTTTCTTATATGTTCCGTCATAGTGATGAAAATTTAATTGTAAGTGGAGAAAACCGCCTGTTTATTTTCCAGCCACCCGATCGTTTTACGGGGATTGAAAAAGTATATCCGGAACTTAATGAAATAAAAAACGAAATCATTAACAGTGCCGTAAATTGGAGGGATTCACTTATATATTTAGGCAGCGAAACTGAAAATGGTGTGTATGAATGGAATTATAAAAAAAAGTCTCTAAAAAAAATTAATACTACTTCGCCGAGCCCATTAAAAAACAATACAGTAAATGCTATTTATAAAAGTAAGGAGAATACAATCTGGATATTATCCGATAACAGCTTTGCCATTTACGATCCTTTACATTCAAAAGCCGAAAACCATGAGCTGAAAAACCAGGTAACCGGGCAACCACTAAATCTTTTTTTTGATATGTGTGAAGCCGCCAATTCTTACTGGTTAGCATCTTATGGTTCGGGAATAGTACAGTTAAACAGGAGTTATCAGGTAGAAAAAATTATTTCAACTAACCAGGGTATGGCAAATGCAGGAATTTATAAGTTGTTTCCTGTAAATGACAGTTTTCTCTATGCCACATCCAACAATGGGCTATGCAGAATTAATATCCGGGATTTTTCAGTTTCAAATTATTTTGAGAGCGACGGTCTTCATTCCAATGCCTTTGAAGAACTCTGCGGAATGGAGAAAAACGGAAAAATCTATGCGGGGGGGCCAAATGGTTTCACAATTATTAATACGAAACACCTGGAGGCCAATACTATTTCTCCAGGATTATATATCAACAGGGTTACTATGAAAACCCAAACCGGTTTTTCAGATACTTCGGATATTTTTCTTAGATCAGTAACGATACCTAACAATATATTACAGGTAACTGTTTATTTTTCAGGAATAAATTATTCCAATCCTGAAAGAATAAATTTTGTTTACCGGATAAAAGAACAAAGTGATGAATGGATAAGCCTCGGTAACCAAAACAGCTTTCCTTTTACAAGGCTTTCGCCCGGCACATACAACCTGCAGGTAAAAGCAGCCAATGAAGATGGTATATGGTCTGATACGGTTGAACTTGAAATAATTTTTCTCCCAAAATGGTACCAGACCTGGTGGTTTTATACTTTGATGGTGATAGTTTTAGCAACAGGCATTTTTATATTATTCCGCTACAGGCTGAATCAAAAACTAAAATTATTTGAAATGCGCAACCGTATCAGCCAGGACCTGCATGATGAAATTGGTTCGTCAGTAAGCGGCATTAACCTGCTCAGCCAGATAGCATCAGAAAAATTACAAAACAACAAACCCGATGAAGCTTTTGAATATATACTTAAAGTAAAAAATTATACGCAGGATGTAATTGAAAAACTGAGTGATATGGTTTGGGTATTTAACCCTCAAAATGACAGTATTGAAAAATTGCTACAGCGGTTAAAATCATTTGCCCTTTCCATTGCGGTATCAAAAAATATACAGGTTCACTTTGCAACAGATAAAGAAAGCGGGATGATAAATTTAAGCATCCGGCAACGCAAGGCCATTTACCTGATCAGCAAAGAAGCCATAAACAACTGTTTTAAATATGCAGCATGCTGCAATATTTATTACAGCCTTAATAGCAAAGGTGCCAAATGGCGGCTTCAGATACAGGATGATGGTAAAGGTTTTATACCTACCGAAAATAAAACCGGCAATGGCTTAAGTAATATGCAGGCAAGGGCTGCTGAGATCAACGCAAAATTCAATATCCAGTCGCAACCGGGAACGGGTACTATTATAATACTGGAATTTTAAATACCCCTTTTTGAGGGGTCATAAAACAGCATATATCAACTTACATTTGTAATATGGATGGTAATAAAGAAATAAGGGTAGCCATTTTTGAAGATAATCCCATTATGATGGATGCTTACCGTTCCATCTTAAATGGTTCGGCAGGTTATACCTGCACCGGAAGTTTTACCAGTTGTAATAACTGGAAACATGATATTGAAAAAAGTAATCCGGATGTGGTACTGATGGATATTGAAATGACAGGATTAAATGGAATAGCAGCAACGGACTTAATTAAAAAAGAATTTAGTGATGTAAGAATATTAATACAAACTGTTTTTGAGGATGATGCAAAAATATGTGAAGCCCTTTGTGCCGGCGCCAACGGCTATATTTTAAAAAACACCTCCCCGGTAAAAATGCTGGAAGCTATAACTGATGTACAGAATGGAGGGGTGGCATTTACTCCTGCTGTTGCCGCCAGAGTAACCAGGCTTTTTCAACAGTTTATTGCTCCATTGGTTACCATACCCAATTATCAACTCTCCGATAAGGAAAAAGAAATCCTGCAATTACTTACAGAAGGCATACCCATGCCACAAATTGCCGAAAAATTATTTCTCAGTTATCACACCGTAAGGGATTATGTAAAAAGTATTTATCAAAAATTGCATGTGGCATCTGCTACCGGAGCTGTGGCTAAAGCGTTAAAAGAAAGACTTCTGTAGTTAATTAACAGCCCCCGCTGCACCATATTTCCTCCTGATTTTTGTTTCCTGAATTTACAATTCCCCTCAATTGAGGGATTGTTCTCCTTTGTATTTGCCGGTAGGTTTGTTCCTGTAAAAATTATCATTAACAATTTAAATATTTTTTATGAAACAGAAAATTCTCTACTCAGTTTTACTGATTGGTATTGTTTCGGTTTTCAATTTCTCCTGTAAAAAAGAAGGCAAATTTGCAGAAACAGAAAACAAGGAAGACCTGAATGGCCATTTAAAACAAACCAAAACATTCTCATCCGATGTAGCTATCCATTGGCTTAATATGCAGTTGGATATGCTGAAGATTCCGTTGCCGGCTGGTACCGGCAGCCAAAGTACTGACAGATGCCAGGCCTATTGCGGTATTGCACTTTACGAATCGGTTGTACCGGGCATGCCTGCATATCAAACCTTACATGGCCAGCTCACCGATTTTCCGGTGATGCCGGCAACTGAGCCGGGTAAAGCATATCATTGGGCAGCCAGTGCCAATGCAGCGCTTGCAGATATGAACCGGAAACTCTTTCCAACAACAGCGGCTGCAAACAAAACAAAAATGGATAGTCTTGAAAATGCCCTGCAGGCAACCTATTCAGGTGAAGTGGATGTTGAAACATTGCAACGCTCCATCGCTTTTGGAAAAGAAGTGTCCACAAGGGTTTTTGCATGGGCTGCTACCGATGGTTCGGCAAATGTAAATCTTCCTTATATTCCCCCTCCTCCTACAGCTGCTAATCCCTGGTATTGGGTACCAACGTCACCTCCACCAGCTCAGGCTGTTAATCCATATGCATTTCAGCGTAGGCTCTTAGTGCCTGGTGTGGTTAATGGTACTGCATTACCGCCACCACCAACCTATTCCACTGTTGCCGGCTCCGATTTTTGGAACATGGCAAATGATGTTTATAACAAAAGGAATAATGCAACCGCCGATCAACAAGCTTCTGCTATTTACCACCGTGACGTTCCGGGCTATTCTCCCGGTGGAAATTTTGTTTCCATTTTAGTTCAAACCCTCAGCAAGGCAAAGCCTATGCTTGATGTAGCTGCATTGGCCTATGCAAAAATCGGGA
>JANOFR010000092.1:0-36681 GCA_031413755.1 Chitinophagaceae bacterium | reverse complement strand
AGTAAAGTCGAAGGAGCTATCATTTTAGAATGGCGGGCAGAGTCCGTCATTATAGAGAATAATACAATTAATAATAAATCCTACGGCGTTAGTTTTAATACAAGAACGCCCAATGCAAAGGGCGATGATAGAAATAATCACCCAGGAGGGAATACACCAGGGGGTTATTCCTATGTAGTTGATTGTATCATCAGAAATAACCTGTTTACAAATATGTATCAGGGGCAAGGTATTGGTAACAGCTTTGCGATAGGTATTATTTCTGAGGGTACAGACGACCCACAAATAAATAACTTTAATGTTTATAACAATACCATAGTTGCAAGAGCAGGTAATCCCTCTTATATAGGAATTGATTTGACCTCAATGCCTCAGGGTAATGGTCAAAATATTAATGTCAGGAATAATATTGTGCAGGGATTTGCTTCGTATTGGCTAAGAGGTAGTAATCCCGCTAACATAAATGGAATGACAGTAACGCACAATGATGCTTATGGCAATGCTGCCAATACGCCAAGCTGGCCGGGGGGTAACCCAACTAATTATTCTTACAATAATAACAGAAGTGTTAACCCATTATTTGTATCAGCAACGGATTATAAATTACGATCAACTTCACCACTAATAGATGCAGGTATTTATGTAGGTACTCCTTATAACGGAATTGCCCCGGATGATGGCTATAAAGAATATGGCACTGTAATATTACCTATAACATTAATTGATTTTACAGGAAAAGAAAATGCAGGTAAAAACTTATTGAACTGGAACACTGCATCCGAAAGTAACAGCAGTTACTTTAGTATTGAAAGAAGTAATGATGCCCTGAATTTTTCTTCAATTGGCCATGTTACTGCAAGTGGGTTTTCAACAACCGAAGTAAAATATAATTTTACAGATGCAACTCCAATATCGGGTATTAACTATTACCGCCTGGTGATGATAGACAAAGACGGTTCATCAGCATACAGTAAAATAGTTTCCATTACAAATAAAGCCGATCATACCATTGATATAAAATATATTGATTTATCCGCCCGTTCCAATACTATGTCAATAGTAATAAACAGTACAAAAAAACAAACAGCAAATCTTTCTATTATTGATGTGAGTGGAAGAACTATTATAAATACACAAATATTTTTACAAAACGGTAATAATGCAATAAGTAAAAATATCCCTGCAATTACAAAAGGGATTTATTATGTTAAACTGTTTACACCGGAAGAAACAATTATAAAAAATACGATCACCCCAAATTAAAAACTGCATTTAAAAAAATAAAAAAGCTTCTTCAATATTTTATTGAAGAAGCTTTTTTATTAAAATAGATCACTGATCCTTATTAACTGAAAGGCGGTGCTTACTGTCACTTGAAATGTTCTGTATTGTCCACTCCATTTTCTTTTCAAATGCATTTTTACGCACCGTACAGGCAGTTTTTGAACAGATCTTACAGGAAAAATCCAAACATCCGTCTGAATGAACAAACAATTCAACAGATTCACCATATTTATTTTTTACAAGGCCTGCCAATGCATCAATTTCTTTATGAGCCTCATGCACATTCAGGTACCAGGGCACTGTAAGGTGGCAATCCAAATGTATCCGGCTACCATATTTGATGATACGGAGGTTATGCAGATCAATCCAGTTTTCCCGTCGGTTTGCATTCAGCATTTCCACCATTTTCCTGAGTAAACTGGTATCTGCTTCATCCATAATTCCTGCAACAGAGCTTCTTAATATTTTATACCCTGTAAAAATAATAAAGAGGGAAAATAGTATGGCAATTAAACTGTCAATCCATACAAATCCGGTAAACAAAATCAACATTAATCCAATTACAATTCCCAGTGTTGACCAGGTATCAGTTTGTAAATGTTTACCGCTTGATATCAATGCAAGCGAATTATTTCTTTTGCCTGTTTTAATACAGACTGCACCTGCACTATAATTGATCAAACCCGATATAACAATAAGGATAATTCCATAATCCAGTTTTTTAATTTCATGGGGATGAACCAGGTTATTTACTGCTTCATATATTATGATAAAGCCAGCGATACTTATTAATGAACCTTCAATAGCTGCAGAAATAAATTCTGCTTTCCCATGCCCGTAAGGATGATCCTGGTCTTTGGGTTTTGCAGAAATATAAAGACTATAAACACCAATCAGACCAGCGGTAACATTAACAATACTTTCAAAAGCATCGGTTAAAATAGCAACAGAACCTGTAATATACCAGGCTATAGTTTTAGTAATTAACAGCAATATGGATATAGCTGCTATTCGCTTCTGAATTTTTAAATTATATAGTGCCTTTTGCAAAACAGAAATTATTGAATGACAAATATACAAAAGAGGTAAAGAAGGATAGATTTTTAAGGTTCCCCGGTAAGCTGTATTCTTTTATGTGGGTTTGCTTCGGCAAAAGAATAAATATTATTACGGATATAATCATTATCAGCAAAAGGATCTAAGTAATTTTTTAATTCACCGGCACTACCAATAGGAAAGGATTCAGGCAGATAACCCATTCCCCAAAAACTCCCACGCTCAACCAGTAAACATAATTTTTCCCCTTCTTTTATCCCTTCGTCTACCAAAACAAAACTGGGCAGGTTTTCAGTTAAAGCATCTAATGCCCTTTTTATCTTTAAATTATAAATAACAGCAGGTTCAAGATCTTCTGCCTCTTTTTTAGTGAACGGGGTTTTATCTATAAAACAAAGCCTTGCATTCAAATCAAATTCATCCACCATCTTTTTCACCAAAACCAATCCTTCATTCAGTAAATTAAAATTGTATAAACAGGGGAGGTTTTTTTTCTTGCGGTCAATGGCCAAACGGATATATCCCCGGTTATCTTCAAAAGAGTACAATGCATATTTTACCAGGGGTTGTTTTTGACTTTTATTGTACCTGGGCCATAATCTTTTTATTTCGGTACTTTCAAAAACAATTGCTTCCAGTTCAGTTGAACATTGTTTATAAGAAACTTTGTAAATGTTACGGCTAAAATTCTGCCTTTTTAAATCAGTATCATTGTGTGTAAAATGACTGCTTACCCTTTTCCTGAGGTTGATGGCTTTACCAACATAAATGACTTTGTCCTTGCTGTTGTGAAAATAATACACGCCCGGTTTGGCAGGTAGCTTATCAATAACATCCTTATCCAGATTCATTGGCAACCAATGTTCGGCCGATGTTCGCTTTAACATCAGATCAATATGAGCCATGGCACCATTTGTCAGCATATATTCAAAAAGCATAACGGTAGCTTTGGCATCTCCTCCTGCACGGTGCCTGTTTTCAATATTAATTTTTAACGACCGGCAGAGGCTACCCAAGCTATAAGAAGGCAATCCGGGGAACACTTTTCTTCCCAACCGCACTGTACATAATTTTTTTGCGGTTAATTCATAACCAGACTGTTTAAGCTGATGCTTTACAAAAGAATAATCAAAGTTTACATTGTGAGCAATAAAAATATTTTCATTCAGTATTTCAAATAATACATCTGCAATATCATCAAAGACAGGAGCATCTGCAACCATTTCATTGTCAATACCAGTAAGTGAAGTAATAAATTTTGGAATGAGTTGTTGCGGATTGATGAGGGTTTCAAAATGCTTTATCACCCTTTGCCCATCATGTACAAACACAGAGATTTCGGTGATGCCGTTGGCCGATGCATGGCCACCTGTTGTTTCAATATCTACAATTGCATAATTCATCAGGCACCGAAAATACTAATTATTTTAGTCAATGAATATTTTTTCTCATTGCTGTAAAAATTCAAATTAGATATATCCAAAAAATGTATAAGGAAATAAAAACTTTCCCTAATAAAAGTTTTACCTCGCAGGCATAACTGCAGAAAAACATACAGGAACTTGCATTATTGCATCTTGAAAATCTTATAATTGGATTCTGAAAGAATCTGGCTGATAAACTAATCTGCCAATTATATTGCTGATCATACTGTACTAACAGGCATATTATTTTTTCACTACAGGCGTAATGGCAACAAAACCCGAAGATGTGAGCGCATTTATTTTATCGGCAGAATATGTGTTATCTTATTTGTTATTAACGCAATACCTGCATCAATAGATCGAAAAATGGTTATCCCTTATTTTGGTTGATCAATTTATTTTATTTTCATCACCATGAGTAAATTTATATACCGCATCTTTTTTACGAAGCATTTTTATTGCCTGAATAAGAGCAGTTAAAGCGAAGATGCCACCAATCACCCAATTCAGATACTGCTGACTGTTGGCAATTCGCTGTACCATCCATTTTCCGCCAAAGATAAAAACGCAATTTCCTGCCAGGGTTCCCAAACCAATACCGATGATATAGATATTGTATTGCATTTTTACCGGCTCGAGGATCTTTTTGGTAAACAAAACCGTACTCCATCCAAACCAAAAAGGTATTTGCACAGGATTGATGGCGCACATGAACATGCCCAATAAAAAACGATGCATATTGTTTTGCAGTAAAACATTTTTAGCAGTGCCCCCTTCTTTGGTTGCTGCTATAAAACTGCCCACAGCCAATGCTATGATGATTAAGAGTGTGAACCATTCCATTGCCTTCATCAGTTTTTCCTGTTTTCGTATCCAGTCCACGCCAATCAGCGATATGCGTACATAGATCATTTCAACCAGTAAAGAACCCAGGGAAAAATAGACTGCATTAATAATGCTTTCCTGAATACCGATCTGCATAGCGGCCACATTTAGTGTACCCAGCGGCAATGAACCCAGGAAACTGATGAGTAAACCCCAAAAGAAAACACGTAACAATTTAGGCATCAAACAAAGATAGTAAGCATGACTTATACCTATATATTAGTAAAAGGGAACATTTAAAATAGTTTTTCCGTTTTTTACTTAGCAAAAACCGATAAGGTAACGGTCAATTTATCAGACAAAGAGACACTGTTTCCCCCAACGCCAAAATCCCTTCTATTAATTTTAAATTCACCGTCAAACAAATATCCACCGTTTTTTGGTGTAGCTCCAAATCCAAACTCTATGGGTTTTGTAACGCCTTTGATGGTCAGGTTTCCATACATATAATACCTGCCGGCAACAGAAGAGAGTACTACTTTAGTACTGACAAATTGTATCGTTTTAAAGGTAGCCACATCAAAATATTCGGCTTTTCTTAAATGTTCGTCACGTGATTCATTATCCGTATCAATCGTATTTGCATCAATTGTCAGATCAAAATTACATGCTGCAAGGTTTGCATGGTAAAATTTGATGTTGCCTTTTAATCCCTTAAAGTCACCCCCGGTTTTAATGCCAAAATTTTTAATTACAAAATGAACTTTACTGTCGGCATCAACCGGGATATATATTGTTTGTGCCGGTAAAAGAATTGAAATAAATAAAATTGTACTGATTAAAGAAAAAATTTTTATCATGAATCAAATTTAACTAAAATATTCCTTTTATTATTTAAAATTATAAGTGACCCCAATACCGGCTCCTAACATTTTTTTTCTGAACCGGTCATTCATATCTCCACCCGGTGTGGTTTGTACTTTAGTATCTGTTGTGTATTCAGCAAAAAAGAATTGCAGGCCTAACTTAACACCCCAGGAATCATTCCATTTATACCTTGCAAACAGCTCACTGTTCAACGACCCTTTATCATTATCGCTGATTAACAAAAGGTTAAAACTCGTTGGCCTGGCATTAACTGGAACACCGGTTGCAAAATTGTTCCCATAATAAATTCCGCTTTGTTTTTTTCCAACACTAAATCCAATGGCATCAATATTTAACCCTGCTGAAAATCTTTTACTGAAATTATACGCAAAATTCAGGGATATATTGAATGAATTGACCTGTGACTTCGGAAACAATACAGAATCAATATTGGCTTCAATATCCTCCGTAAAAAGCACGGTTGGGTCAGTTTTTCCACTTGTTAATTTTGCAGGGGCAGTTCTGTAATACAGGTTATTTCCAGCATAGCTGGTAAATCTTGCCCCAAATCCTGTCTCCCACCTTTTCCGTTTTCCAATTTTCCATTTATACACATAAGAAAGCGAGCCTGTGACCTGTGACGATCCAAATCCTGCTGTCACATCGGCATACTGATCAACAGCCCTGCCCTTTTTTTGCTGGGAAAATGCTGAATTTAAAACCCCAAAAACAACTATTGCTGATAATAATATTTTTTTCATAAATGTTCAACTTTAATTAATTATTTATTTTAATTCTGTATAGCCAAATTGAATACGATACTGCGCACACCAGATTAATACATATTTATAATTGACCACATCAGGATCAGTTACCAACTCATAATTAAATGTACCGCTGGTAAATTTAAGTAATCCCAGATCTTTGTAATCAGTTGGCGGCGAGGCATGACTTCCAATAGTCTTGGAAAAATATACATGAACATCCGGGCCGTTATTAGATACAAAATTTTTAAATACCAGATACTTTTTGGGGCCGGCTTTTTCAATGGTAACATCGCCCCTTGACTGGTCCCCCAACTCACCGCCAATTAAAACGCCACTGTATAAAATCACAGGTTGGGTTGTATCTCCCGGTAGAATAATAATATCATTTCCATTGGACGGAATAACATTTTTTTTACAGGACATTAAAAAGATCATTCCTGTTAAAAATGGAATTATCAGTAAATTGTATCTTTTTTTCATAATAAATTTTATAATGTGAAATTACATAGTAACAAACAGGCAGCGTGTCAGCTATATGACAGTTCTGCGTTTTTACAGTTTTTTAACTTTAGTACTTTATACATTATAAATACAAATACGTAAATATTACCGGACGCGTTTAAAAAAACTTAATTTATTTGTATTTTTAATTAAGTATTTTATATTCCAGTGCAGTGTAATAATTATTTTACAGCCTGATCCAGGCTATACATATTTTTCGTAACTCTGTAAATTCTGTAATATGAAAAATGTTTTCTACCCTGTTTGTATAACAACTGTAAAATTTCCTGACCCTTCTAAAAATTCAAGTTTTGGATAATACGGCAACTGAAATAATAATAATTGGCGGTGGCCTGGCCGGTCTTGTGAGCGCTATTCATTTATCCGGGGCTGGTGTAGCAGTTACGCTAATCGAAAAAAATGAATACCCAAAACATAAGGTTTGTGGTGAATATATTTCAAATGAAGTATTACCATACCTGCAACAGCTTGGAGCAGATCCCCTGTCTATCGGGGCTAAAAAGATCTCCCGTTTTTTATTAAGCACCACCCGTGGAAAAACGATAGAAACAAAACTTCCACTGGGTGGTTTTGGAGTAAGCCGGTATACACTGGATCATTTTCTCTTACAAAAAGCATTGCAAAACAATTGCGTTGTTATTCAGGATACAGTTTCGGATGTAAGTTTTAAAAACAACATGTTTTCTGTATTAACCAAAGAAGGAACTGAACTGACTGCTGGAATTGTAATAGGTGCTTTTGGCAAAAGGAGCAATATGGATGTAACACTTGATAGAACATTTATAAAAAACAGGTCTCCCTTTGTAGCAGTAAAAACACACCTGAGAGGCGATTTCCCCGAAGACCTGGTAGCCCTGCATAATTTTGATGGTGGCTACTGTGGCGTATCACAGGTGGAAAACGGAAATCTGAATGTCTGTTATCTTGCACATTATAAAAGTTTTCAACGTTGTAAAAATATTGATGCGTTTAATAAAGAGGTTCTTTACAAAAACCCTCATTTAAAAACTATTTTTGAAAACTCCGTTCCTGTTTTTGATCAGCCATTAACCATCAGCCAGGTCTCTTTTTCCAATAAATCATCAGTGGAGCAGCATATGCTTATGTGTGGTGATGCAGCAGGAATGATCCATCCGTTATGTGGTAATGGCATGGCTATGGCGATACGCAGCGCCAAAATAGCTTCTGAACTGGTGATTGATTATTTAGATAAAAGAATAAAAACCCGGCAGGAACTGGAATCAATATATAACCTGCAATGGAATAAGGAATTTAAAAAAAGAATAACAACCGGCAGGATACTGCAATCTTTTTTCGGGAAGGACAATCTGGCAAGAGCTATCATGTATGGCCTTACACAAATCCCCGGGGTATTACCTGCCATTATCAAACAAACCCATGGAAAGCCTTTTAACCTATCTACCTTATGAAGAACAGATCTGAAGAACCCGAAAAACTGGATAATCTTTCGCTATATGGTGAAACCCTGCATAAAGCATTAAGCAGCCTGGAATGGATAAACAGGTGGTTTGGTAATCACCGGTCAGTTATTAAACCGATACTCCGTATATATAAAAAAGAAAAAAGAACATTGTCTATAGTTGATCTGGGATGTGGTGGTGGCGATCTGGTATTAGCGGTGGCTAAAGCTTTGCAAAAAAACCATTTTCAGTTCATTATTACTGGAATTGACGGCAACAGTAATACTTTGAAATACGCACAAAATAAATGTGCGGCATTTACAAATATAAAATTTATACAGGCTGATATCTTAAGTGATGCATTTAAAAATGAACCTTGTGATATATTAATCAGCAGTCACTTCATGTATCATTTTACCGAAGATGGTCTTATTCATTTTATCAGGAGTAATGTACCGGGTATATCTACTGCGGTTATTTTTAGTGAATTGAAAAGGAAACGTTTTGTTATGATACTTTATAAGCTTTGCAGTTTTTTGCTGCCAATCAGTAAACTGGCAAAGCAAGATGGCTTGCTTGCAATAAAAAGGTCGTTCACTAAAAAAGAATGGGTAAGCATTTTAACGAAAACAAATATTACATCATACAGGTTACGCAGTGTTCCTTTGTTCAGGATACAACTTGTTATTTTTCCGGATAAAAAAACTTAAAATGTTTGTAAGTACCAAATACCGCAGTGCTGAAAAGGAGATCATGGATAATCTTTTTATGGAGGGAGAAATGCTGCGTAAATCATTAGACCAGATCGCATTAATAAATAAACACTTAGGAGGTAATAAAGCAACCGTTGATGGTCTGCATACGTTACTTCATGCCAAACCCCGGGGCTCATTTGTTACTATTATTGATATTGGCTGCGGCAGTGGTGATATGTTAAGGAAAGTAGCAGTATATGGCAGAGAAAATAACTTAATATTTAAACTTACCGGCATAGATGCAAATGAATATACCGTAAATTATGCCCGGAAACTTTCAACAAATTATCCGGAGATCAGTTATTTGAAAATGGATGTCCTGTCTGATGAGTTTTCAGAATTAACATTTGATATTGTTCTTGCTACTTTATTCCTTCATCATTTTAAAAATGAAGAAATAGAGATCCTGTTGAAACAGCTGGCAGGTAAAGCAGGAACAGGCATTATCATCAACGACCTGCACAGGAGCATAGCAGCTTATTACCTGTTTAAAGGGATAAGTATTTTTATCACTAACCCTATGGTGCGTAAAGATGGCGCCATCTCTGTTTTACGCGGATTTAAAAAAAAGGAATTACTGGAAATAAGT
Source organism: Chitinophagaceae bacterium (assembly GCA_031413755.1). Lineage (GTDB taxonomy): Bacteria > Bacteroidota > Bacteroidia > Chitinophagales > Chitinophagaceae > Ferruginibacter. The sequence goes on along the minus strand of JANOFR010000092.1, from coordinate 27,171 downwards.
AAAAAAATCCGGGGTACAGTCAGTTCCATCAGCTGGAAATGGGCTTTCCGGTATCAATGGATAATTAAAAAAATATGCCTGTAAAAATATTAACAGTAGCCAAACAATTACCGCCCTACTCAAGGGTAACAGAAGATATTTTACCCCTTATAGAAATCTGGCTTTCGGGCCAGGATGAAAGATTTATAAGAAAGGTTATGAAAATTTTCGGCAATGCCGGTGTTGATAAAAGGTATTCTATCATGTCGCCCGAAGAAATTTTTACCCATTCATCTTTTGAAGAAAAAAATGATATCTATATACGTGAATGTACAAAGCTGGCTGAAATGTCATTACAAAAAGCATTGGACAAAGCCGGATGGAAAGCGGGTGATATCGATTACCTGATAACGGTAAGCTGCACAGGGATAATGATACCCTCAGTTGATGCTTACCTGGTGAATAGTTTAAAAATGAAACAGGACATTGTACGCCTGCCTGTTACAGAAATGGGCTGTGCAGCCGGTGTTTCAGGGATCATTTATGCAAAAAATTTTTTAAAGGCCAACCCGGGTAAAAAAGCGGCAGTTGTTGCTGTTGAATCACCTACGGCCACCTTTCAGTTAAATGATTTTTCGATGGCCAATATTGTAAGTGCTGCAATATTCGGTGATGGTGCCGCTACCCTTTTATTATCATCATGCACCGAAGATGTGGGGCCTGAGATCATTGCTGAGGAGATGTATCATTTTTATGATGCTGCTGATATGATGGGCTTTAAACTGACCAATTCAGGCCTGCAGATGATACTGGATGAGAGCGTACCCGAAACAATTGCTGCCCATTTCCCAAAAATAATTCATCCTTTTCTCAAAAGGAACAATGTAAACATCAGTGAGATCGATCATTTTGTTTTTCACCCGGGTGGCAGAAAAATATTGCAAACGGTAGATGAACTATTCGGTTCACTTGGCAAAAATGTTGATGATACCAGGGAAGTTTTAAAACAATATGGAAATATGTCAAGTGTTACCGTACTTTATGTACTGGAAAGATTTCTGGAAAGAAAAATACCAAAAGGCGAAAAGGGCCTGATGCTTAGTTTTGGCCCTGGCTTTTCTGCACAAAGCATTTTAATACAATGGTAAAAGATTTTGAAAATAAAAATTATTGGGCCCTGATACTTGGAGGTTCAGGCGGTTTGGGATTAGCTACTGCTAAAAAACTGGCTCAGCACGGTTGTAATATTATTATTGTACACCGCAACAGTAAAACAGATTCAGTAGCAATTGAACAGGAGTTTGCTGAAATTAAAGCAACCGGTGTTGATTTTTTATCGTTTAACAAAGATGCCATGCAGGTTGAAAAAAGAAATGAGGTTATCAGGGTGGTAGAGGAAAAAATGCATGGAAGGGGAAAAATCAGGGTCCTGGTACATAGCATTGCAAAAGGGAATTTAAAACCTATGATTGACAGCGAAAAACAGGAATTGCAAAATGATGATTTTCATCTAACACTGGAATCGATGGCCATCAGTTTGTACGACTGGACAAAACTGCTTTTTGAAAAAAAATTATTCGCCGCAGATGCAAGGATCATCAGCTTTACCAGTGAAGGAAACACAAAAGCATTTAAAACATATGCTGCGGTATCTGCTGCCAAAGCCGCATTGGAAGCAATCACAAGAAATATTGCATTGGAATTTGCACCACATGGAATAAAAGCAAATTGCATACAGGCCGGTGTAACAGATACCATATCCTTAAGGATGATCCCCGGGTATGAACAGCTAAAAGAACGATCACTAAACCGTAATCCTTTTAAAAGATTAACAACACCTGAAGATGTTGCAAATATTGTTTATCTTTTATGTAAAGATGAAGCTGCCTGGATAAATGGAAGCATTATTATTGCAGATGGCGGTGAACATATCATTTGAATCATGAACACAAAAGAAATCTTAGATCTGCTACCTTATACTTCACCCTTTCTTTTTGTAGATGAACTGTTTGAATTGACCGTCACCGGGATTAAAGGAACTTATACATACCGTAAAGATGAATATTTTTACCGGGGCCATTTTAAAAACAATCCGGTAACGCCAGGTGTTATTTTAACAGAAACGATGGCACAGATCGGTGTTGTTTGTTTTGGTATTTACTTACTGAAAGATACTGTATCAAAAACATCAATACCTGAAATTGCACTTAGCTCTGCTGAAATAGATTTTCTGGCTCCTGTTTTCCCGGGCGAAAAAGTAACCGTTATCTCAAAAAAAAAATATTTTCGATTTAATAAACTTAAATGCGAAGTGGAAATGAGAAACAGTCTGGATAAAATTGTTTGCAGCGGCACGCTTTCAGGAATACTAAAATACAGGAAGTGAAAAACAGGGTAGTCATTACGGGACTTGGTGTGGTAGCTCCAAACGGTGTGGGAATCCCTGCGTTTACGGATGCCATTAAAAATGGGATCTCCGGTATTCGTTTTCAAAAAGAGCTGGAGGATTTAAAATTTTCCTGTTGTATTGGAGGTATTCCACAAGTGACTGAAGCATTAAAACAACAGTACCTTTCCCCCCTTCAATTAAAAAATTTTAACAGCTCGGGTATTCTTTATGGCTGCATGGCGGGTATCGATGCCTGGAAAGATGCCGGGCTATCCATAAGCGAAACTGCTGATCCTGATTGGGATAGCGGAACCGTATTTGGCACAGGCACCTCAGGTGTAGAAAAATTCAGAGAATCTATTTACCAATTAGATACCGGCAATGTAAAAAAACTCGGCAGTACTGCAGTGTTACAAACAATGGCAAGCGGTATTTCTGCTTACTTAAGTGGAATAATCGGACTTGGAAATTTGGTAACCACCAATTCATCTGCCTGCTGTTCCGGTACTGAAGCTATATTGATGGGTTTTGAAAGAATACAATCTGGAAAAGCAAAGAGAATGCTGGTAGGTGGTTGCAATGATCATGGCCCCTATGTATGGGGAGGGTTTGATGCCATGCGGGTACTTACCTATAAACACAATAATAATCCTGAAAAGGCATCACGCCCTATGAGTAAAACTGCCAGTGGTTTTGTTCCCGGAAGCGGAGGCGGTGCATTATTATTAGAATCACTTTCCGGTGCATTGGAAAGGGGTGCAAAAATTTATGGAGAGATTGCCGGTGGTGCTGTTAATGCAGGTGGGCAAAGAGGCAGCGGAACAATGACTGCCCCCAATAATGAAGCTGTACAACGTTGTATTAAAGATGCGGTTGAAAACGCCGGTATCCATGCTGATGCTATTGATCTGATAAATGGCCATTTAACAGCAACAGCCAAGGATGCAACAGAAATACAAAACTGGGCAGCAGCTTTAAACAGAAAAGGAAATGACTTTCCATTTATTCATTCTTTAAAATCCATGACCGGCCATTGTCTTGGAGCTGCCGGGGCCATTGAAAGTGTAGCCGCAGTGCTGGGCTTAAAAAGTGGATATATCTTTCCTTCCATAAATTGCGAAGATGTACACCCGGAGATAGCAGCACTGATTGGCACAGAAAAAATACCACAAAAACTTATAGAAACCAATAAATTGCAGGTTATTGCCAAAGCCAGTTTTGGCTTTGGTGATATAAATGCCTGTATTATCTTTAAAAAATATAATGAATGAATAAGGATGAATTAATAGAATTGCTGAAAGGAATTGTTAAGCCCTATGTAAAAGATGAGGAAGGATTTAAAAACCTGAATGAAAATACTGATTTTCTGAAAGACCTTAAGATCAATTCTGCAAATCTGGTAGATGTGATACTGGATATAGAAAATGCTTTTGATATTGTAATAGATAATGAGTCGATGGAAAAAATGCTCACTGTAAAAGCAGCCATGGAAATCATAACAACTAAACTCATTGAAAAGTGACAGGTAATGATATCATTGATCTTGCAACAGCAGCTGCTGAAAGCAACTGGAAACGTAAAGGGTTTATTGAAAAAATATTTACCCTTCAGGAACAACGCTATATCCGGGAAGCCACTTTACCTGAAGAAATGATATGGAAGCTATGGAGCATGAAAGAAAGTGCATACAAGATATACACCCGCCAATTTGGTGGAAGGTTTTTTGCCCCACAGAAATTCAATTGCACCCTGTTAACCGGGCAAACTGGAAAAGTGGAAATTAATAACAACAGCTTTCATACTAATACCAGCGCTGCCAAAAACTATATGTACAGCATTGCAAGATCAGATGAATCCGGTATGGATACATTTATAAATTACTGTTTCCGGTTACCCCATTGTGATCATTATAAACAGCAAGAGATTATTAATGAAAAAATAATTAATGTCTATACCTCAGTTACCGCTGCGCAAAAAAATGACTTATATGTTATTAAAGATAAAAACGGAATCCCCTTTTTATATTACCAAAATAATAAGTTGAAAATCCCAGTTTCCATTACACACCATGGCCGGTTTGCAGCTTTTACTATTTATTAATTATAATCCATGAAAACGATCTTTAGCCAATTACTGGAAAAATTAAAAGTAGATAAAAAACTTATCCTTATCTATGTTATAGTATATTTTGTATGGGGACTGGGTATGAATTATTTTGGCAGTTACATGCAAATAGCAAAATTTACATACTGGTGGCAGATTATTACCTGTTACCTGTTGTATATGGTGCCTGTATCTTTGCTGTTACGCAACCTGCCTTTTCATGCCCAATATGCTTATGGGCTGGTGGCCATGGGGTTGCTGGAGTTTGGTGGTTATGCCATTCAAAGTTCTTATGCCTATCCGGGTAATATACTCGACAGAACATTCAGTGAGCAGAATTTCAGCCTGGGCATGGCCCTATTCTTTGCTCTTTATTTTCCTGCGGGCAACTGGGGTGTTGCTAAAATTTATGCTGCTGTTTTTAAAATAAAAAAGCCGTGAACTGAAGTATAACAGAAAAGTTTACAACATCTTCGCATCAGCCTCCCTGATCAATTTAAAATGCGCTTTTATTTCGCCCAGAAATTTTATTCCTTTTTGAAAAGGCCATGGTTTTATACCCTGTTGGCTGTTGTATTTGCAGATCCTGTATAAAGCTTTCCAGTGTTTTAAAATTTCTTTATAAGCGCCAGGTAAGGTATAGCCGGTATCATAAAAATGATTTGGTTCGGCACCGCAGCCATTATATTCGAGTATGGTAAAATTTTTCCCGTTTTTCAGATCATCTACATTGTTGCACATGATATCATACCTGCCATAATAAAAATCATTTATGTTGTTACTGATCCCGTCAAAAATAGAAACCAGTTTATCGTCAATATATTCCTTTAAATCTATAAAATGAGCCCCCCGGTTGTGATTTGCAGCATAACTCAGCATATATTTTTCAGCAGCAGGAATTATCTCATTCCACCTTTCTTTGTGTTTACTGTACATTTCACCTATTCTTTTATGCCCCTTAGGATGATGCCTGATCAAATCTGCCAAAGTATCTATCCCATTACCTACAACCTGCAATGGGATCTTATGTAAAAAACCGGTTACCGTTCCTTTGTCTTGTTTTGGATGACGGATATAAAACACACTCACTTCCATTTTGTAATTCACCAATTCCTGCACAATATATTCAACAGGAATCTTCGAATGATAACCATGCAATTCTTCTTCCTTGTCAATTTTCCGGAATAAGATCCCCTGGCATCCAACTTCAGGCTTTACTATAAAGGGATAATGAATATTGCTTTCCTGCAAAGCTTCTTTTACTTTAGTAAAACTTTGCCCAGGTAAAACATTAAATGTAGCAGGATATAAATGTTTGGGCAACAGATCATACATTTCTTTCTTTGGCTCGCCATCCATACCGCCAAAAGTTATTTTTGGATTGCTGGGTGTAAAAAACCATACTGAGCCAGATTTAAGAATATACCAGCCCCACACCGGTGCAATGGGGGCATACAGCAGTTTAAAAGGCCAGGCCTCCCAATTAGTTATCCGGTTTATAATGTTTTTCACCTGCTTCAGTTGTTACGAAGATATTTAAAAAGCCAAACTTCTTTGGTTTTGGTTAATATTGAATCATTTACTTTTGTACAATCTGGTATAAGATTTTAATTAAATTACCTGTAGAAAAAAACAAAGATAAACTATGCATGTTCCAACTATGGCAGAAATGATGGCGAAAGGCAAGAGCCCCGAAGTTTTATTCTGGGTGGGTTGCGCCGGAAGTTATGATCAGCGGGCACAAAAAATAACCAAAGCATTTGTTTCCATTCTTGATAAAGTAGGAATAAATTACGCCATTTTGGGAAAAGAGGAAATGTGTACCGGCGATCCTGCCCGGCGTGCAGGTAATGAATTCATGTTTCAGATGATGGCCTACCAGAATATCCAGGTATTGAATGGATATAGTATTAAAAGAATTGTAACAGCCTGTCCACATTGTTTTAATACTTTAAAAAATGAATATCCCGAATTAGGTGGCACTTATGAAGTCATTCATCATGCCACATTTTTACAACAGCTGATTGATGAAGGGAAAATTAAAATGACCGGAGGCGGAATTTTTAAAGGCAAAAAAATTACGTATCACGACAGTTGCTATTTAGGCCGGTCCAATAATATTTATGAAGCTCCCCGTAAGGTTTTGGAAGCCCTTGATGTTTCTCTAGTAGAAATGAAACGCTGCCGCAGCAATGGCCTTTGTTGTGGCGCAGGTGGTGCACAAATGTTTAAAGAAGAAGAAAAAGGCGACACCCGTATAAATATTGAACGAACAAATGAAGCGTTGGAAATCGGTGTATCTGTTATAGCAGCAGCATGCCCCTTTTGTAATACCATGATGACAGATGGGGTAAAAAACAGTAATAAAGAAGAGGAAGTACAGGTGTTGGATATTGCAGAGCTGGTTGCGGCATCGATGGATATTTGATACGGGATGGAGGATACCTGATACAGGATACAAGATATAAGATACAGGAGATTGGAGACTGGAGATTGGAGACTGGAGATTGGAGATTGGAGACTGGAGACTGGAAACTGGAGACTTTAAACTTAAAACCTATTACTTACAACTTAATATTTACTACTAAATACTTACTTCCTGATACTAAAAATATGAACCTCGAATATAAAGAACACATACCATCCGATTTTAACGACAGTTCCCGTGTATGGATCTATCAAAGCAGCCGTTTGTTTTTCATAAGCGAAGCATTGGAAATGGAAGAAATGCTGCATGATTTTGTTGCAAACTGGAAAAGCCATGGTGATACCGTAAAAGGATTTGCCAATTTATTTTTTAGGCAATTTATTGTGTTGATGGCGGATGAATCTGCAACAGGCGTAAGTGGCTGTAGTACCGACAGCTCTGTTCACCTCATTAAATCAATAGAAGAAAAATTTAAAGTTCAGTTATTCGACAGGCAGACCCTCGCTTTTGTGTCAAAAGATAAATCCGGTAGCTATCGGATTCAACTGCTGCCCCTTAATCAATTAAATTATGCAGTTGAAAATAATTTCATCAATGCTGAAACTTTATATTTCAACAATACGGTGTTATCAAAAAAGGACCTGATCGAAAAATGGATCATCCCGGTAAAAGACAGTTGGCTGGCAAAACGGCTGACCTTCAGTGAAAAACAGAATAAATGATCTGCCTTATTTTTTCTGCAGTTTTTTCAACAATTCATCCCTGCCCGATTTTGCTTTCTTTTTAAATACATAACTGAGCACTATGCGGTAGTTACGGCTGTTTGTTGTACTATAGCTTTCCAGGTTAAAGTTACTGCCGTAGGTAAAATTTATATTCTGCTGCTGGCGAAAAGGATCAATGACATTGAAGGTTACAATAAACCTTTTATCAAAAAATTTTCGTTGAAAACCAATATTCATACTCAAAGTATTTCTTACCGTACCCTGAGGATTTGCAAAACGGTTAAAAGTAAAACTTGCATTGGCATTCAGTAGATCTGTAAACTGGTAACTGCCGTTCAAGGTTGAATAAAATGAACCCCCATTTCGGAAAAAACGCACAGTTCGGTCGTAAAGGCTGTACACATTATAGGTATAACCAAAACTTAAATTAGCCTTTGCTTTTTTACTCAATGTATATCCACCCCATGCACTGGCCTCATACTCTTTTCGTCCGCTTATATTTTGCCAGGTTGTAAAAGTGCTGCCATCGGGCTGCAGTGTTTTAATAGAGCCATAAATATGCTGCAGTGCATTATAGCCTGCTGAGGCATTAATATTGTATTTTTTGTTCCACTTTCCTAAGCCAAGGTCAAAATTATCGGCATAATAAGGTTGCAAAAAAGGATTACCCGAGCGTGTATTATACGGATCAGTATAATCAATGCCTGGGTTTAATTCATTCAACCTGGGCCTTTGTACCGTTCTTTTATAACTAAAGTTAATACTCACTTCGTTCTTCCATTTTTTCATCAGGGTGGCAAAAGGTAATAATGACCAGTAATTATTTAAATAGCGGTTACTGCTCTTACTGAAATCGAAATCCGTTTGCGTATATTCAGCCTGTAAGCCGGCATTCACATAAAAATCCGGTATAAAATCATACCGTGCGGATGCCCGCATTCCGTAAATGGTTTGATGAAAGAGAAAATCATTACTTAAAAGTTCATTTTTTACCAATTCATTTTCAGGCTTTTTCATAAAAGCAGTATTCAACATATTGTGATTGTTGTACCGGTTATAGCTGGCCCCGAAATTCAGTGAAGTTTTCCTGTCACTACATGGCTTATCATAATTTATTCTTATACTGGTACTGTTGTTTTTAATAAATGTGTTTTGTTCCTGGGTAGAATCTGACCCATTTGATGTATGATCAGGGTTTAAGTATTGCTGATAAAAATCTTTTTCATTATTGCTGGCATTAAAATTAAACCCGGTTATGATCTTCAGTATCGATTTAGGATCTTTTCCCTTAAGCGTATAGGAAAGGGTAAAAGCCGGGCTCCAGTTTTTATTATCCGTTTTAGTAATTCGTTTGCTTAATTTATAAACCGTGTAATACCTGTTTAAATTGCTGTATTCGGTACTGTTTTCACTGGCCGCATTATTACTGTTGTATTGTGCAGTAAAATTGAGGCTCTGATGTTTATTCAGGTCATAATCTAAACTGAGCCGCAGGTTTGGCCGCCTGTTATTATTAGTGCTTTTGCCCACGGTATTAAAAAAATTGGAAGAATCGGTATAAAAATTCTGGCGGTTACTATAACTGTTCCCTGTAAATTCACTGTAGCCATATCCCACGGAAAAATTAAGTGCCATTTTATTTTTACGGTAATTTAAATTACCGCTGATACCTGCTTCGCCCCTTGACCCATAGTTAATATTGATTCTGCCATTGAATCCAACCTTGCCTTTTTTAGTTACAATATTTATTACGCCTCCCCTTTCATTGGCATATGGCGGTGGGGGTGTTGTCATCACTTCAATCCGTTCTATCAGACTGCCCGGCATACTTTCCATCAGGTCCTGTAATTGTTTGGAGTCCAGTTCCACCGGCTTATCATCTATCAAAATCTTTACTTCTTTACCCCGCAATAATATTTTACCATCGTTATCAACATTAACCAATGGCGTTTGCTTTAATAATTCGGTTGTGGTTGCACCTGAGCTTAAAGCTGATTCGCCGGTATTAAAAATAATTTTTCCATCTCTATTTTCGATAAGCGGTTTTTCTGCATAAATGATCACTTCACGTAACAGGGAGGCTTTTTTATTGAGCCTGATATCATTCAGGTCAAAATCAGATCTTTCCCGACGGATATAAATACTATCCAATACCAGGCTTGTATAGCCTACAGCATTTACCTGTAAGCGATAATAACCAAAAGGAAGTTTATTAAAAATAAATTCCCCGTCTTTCAGGCTGAGTTGATTTCTTTGAATTGAAGTATCAGAAAGCAGCAATAAGGTAACACTTGCTCCTGATACAGCTTTACTGTTATCTGCATCCAGAATACTGCCGATCAGCAAACCGGGATCGGGGGATGTGTTTTGTGCAAAAGCCGCAACAGAAAAAAACAATAAAAGGCAAACTCCGGTATATCTTAACAATGTGTCAATTAAATTGAATTCAAAATTAAAGAAAGGATTAATCCGAAATACATTATTACAGGAAAGGTAAAACCCCATTTCAATTTAACTTAAGGTCAGGCCTTTACCGCCTGCAATTTTTATTATTGGTATTTATTCAAGTATCCCTAATTTTATCTATTAAAAAAATCATTTTATGAAGAGATTGGTATTGGTTGTTTTAGCAGCCGTATTTATGTTTGTTTTACCTGCATCCTTAACAGCACAAAAAACAAAAAAATTTATTGACCCTGCCAACATGGATCTTACCGTAAAACCCGGCGATAATTTTTATTTGTATGCCAATGGCAACTGGTTAAAAAATACCCCAGTTCCTGCCTCAAAAACCCGTTGGGGAAGTTTTGATGCATTAGCAGAAGAAAGTTCATTGGCGCTTAAAGGGTTGTTAGAAGAAGCCGCCGGCAATCCCGGTAAAAATGATCTGATGAAACGTGTGGGTGATCTATATGCAAGTGGTATGGATAGTGCAGCTATTGAAAAAATGGGTTACCTGCCCATTAAACCCTACCTGGATGCAATTGAAACGCTGGGTTCAAAAACACAGGTATTAGATCATATTAATTACCTGCGCTCAAATTCAATAACATCTCCTTTATACCGTATCGGTGTAGGACAGGATGCAAAAGATGTAACTAAATACATTATCAGCATTAACCAGGGTGGTACCAGTTTACCCGACAGGGATTATTATTTAAAGAATGATGCCCGTAACCAGAAGATACGTACCGAATACAGCCTGTATATAACAAAACTGTTTATGATGTGCGGATTGGAAAATTATAAAGCAATGGCAAATGCCGCTAGGGTTATACAACTTGAAACTACCATTGCCAATGCACAAATGAGCCGTGTTGAAATGCGTGACCCGGTTAAATTATACAATAAATTTTCTGTTGATGCCTTAAGCACAAAAACACCTAACCTTAACTGGAATACTATTTTAACACAATTAGGTTATAAAACAAAGCAGGAAAATGTAATAGTTAGCAATCCTAAATTTATGGTATTTGTTGATTCCTTGCTCGGCGCAGTATCCTTAAACGACTGGAAAGTATATTTACAATGGGGCATCATGAGAGATGCTGCCGCATTTTTAAGCAGCAGTTTTGTTGATGCAAATTTTACTTTTAACCAGGTTTTAAGCGGCCAGAAAGAACAAACCCCACGCTGGCAGCGCATGAGCGGTTTAATTGACCGGCTGTTAGGTGATTTGTTAGGGCAGTTATATGTTGACAAATATTTTAACCAGGATGCCAAGGCAAGAATGCTGGAACTGGTAAACAACCTGGAAATCAGTTTCGACAGCCGGATAAAAAAACTGGACTGGATGAGTGAAGAAACAAAAATGAGGGCATTGACCAAGTTGCATGCATTCACAAAAAAAATCGGTTTCCCCGACAAATGGAAAAATTATGAAGGCCTGGAAATAAAGAGAAATGATTTTCTGGGAAATTTACGCCGCTGCAACCAATGGGGTTACGAAGAAAATATTAATAAACTGGGTAAGCCAATTGATAAAACAGAATGGGGAATGAGCCCCCCGACAGTTAATGCATATTACAGTCCCCAAAAGAATGAAATCGTTTTTCCTGCCGGTATATTGCGTTCCCCTTTCTTTGATTTTAAAGCAGATGATGCCATAAATTATGGCGGCATAGGTGCCGTAATCGGTCATGAAATGACCCATGGCTTTGATGACCAGGGCCGGCAATATGATGCTGATGGAAACCTGCAGGACTGGTGGACGAAAGCTGATGCTGATGAATTTAAAAAACGTGCCGATGAAGTTGTAATTCAATATAACAATTACACCGTTTTAGATACCATACCTGTAAATGGCAAATTAACATTAGGTGAAAATCTTGCCGACCTGGGTGGCTTAAGTATTGCCTATGAAGCCTATAAAAATACAAAGCAGGGTAAAAGTAAGGCTAAGATTGATGGCTTTACCGGAGACCAGCGTTTTTTTCTGAACTGGTCACAGGTATGGCGTAATAATATTTTACCGGAATCTGCCGCACAACGTATCGTTACCGACAATCATGCACCCGGCATGTACCGCAGCAATGGTCCCCTAACCAATATGGATGCATTTTATAAGGCCTTTACTATAAAAGAAGGAGATAAAATGTATAAGGCTCCGGAAAAGAGAACAATGATATGGTGAAAGATACTGATTGTAAAAAAGCCGGGGCTTGATAGCCGGTTTTTTTGTAAAACATAATTATTTTATTGCGCTTCTTCTGCGCTAAACTTATTCATAAAACTATAATTGTTGGAATTAAAATTATAATGAAAAACACGATGATAATCTTTATTAAACTGTTCTTCTGTTTGTGAACCGATAATATTACTGATTACATTAAACCCTTCGGCCCTGAAACAAAGCATCACATTCTGTATATCGGCCCTGCTTTTATTAAGTTCTTCAAAAATCATGCTTATATGCGTTTTATCAAATTCTGTTTTTACACCCTTCATACCGCGTATCGTATTGCGGCACCGGTTATAAGGATCAGAGGTTTTAATATCTGTTGACTGATAAAAAATATGGTCAAAATAAATGTCTTTAAAATGGGTATCCAGAAATAATCCAAAAGCAATACCCTCATTTGACAGGTGGAGATAATCCGGTTTATTTTTTTCATCCGTATTTACTTTCCCATGACGGACGATGTATAAATTAATTTTCATAAATGAAACCTGAATTTTAATTTTTCAAATGCCTTAAACCTGAAATGTTTGAATAGCGCTGCAGGAAATAAAGTAAATGAAAGAAGCCAGGTAAGTAAATTTAACCTTTTTGATTCATAAAGCCTGAATTACATGTATCGTACATGTATTTAAATACATAATAGCTTCTGCCATACTGTCACAATCTCCATGCTTTTATCTATCTTTGCTGCTCTTAAAAAATGTAAGGTAATGGTTAACCTAGTGACAAATAAAGAACATGATGAAGCCAGGCAGGGGGAAGCATTTGCCGTATTTGCAAATGCTGTTAATGAGGGAAAAAAATTTTTTTATATTGAAAGCTATGGATGTGCAATGAATTTTGCTGATAGCGAAGTGGTAGCCTCCATTTTATCTGATCATGGTTTTGGCGCTACTACAAATTATAAAGAAGCCGACCTTATTTTTATCAATACCTGCTCCATTCGTGAAAAAGCAGAAACTACGGTAAGAAAACGTTTGACAGAATTCAGGCAGATAAAGAAAGAAAGACCGGGTATGCTGGTTGGCGTGTTAGGCTGTATGGCCGAACGATTAAAAGCAAAATTTATTGAAGAAGAAAGACTGGTTGATCTGGTTATAGGGCCTGATGCCTACCGAACCTTACCAAAGCTTATTGAAGAAGCAGAAACAGGGCAAAAAGCGATAAATGTTTTATTAAGCCGTGATGAAACCTATGCCGATATTGCTCCTATCCGTTTAAACAGTAATGGAATAACAGCTTTTGTGAGCATTATGCGTGGATGTAACAATATGTGTTCGTTTTGTGTGGTTCCTTTTACCAGGGGGAGGGAGAGAAGCCGTGATGCAGATTCCATCATCAGCGAATGCAAAACCTTATTTGAAGATGGATACAGGGAAGTAACCTTACTTGGACAAAATGTAGATAGCTATTATTACCAGGCCTCCCCAAACCCCTCCCGGGGAGGGGCTTTTGAACACCCTGAAAATTCAAACAGCACTTTGAATTCGCAGGGTACAAAAGTCTCCCCCACGGGGGGAGATTTAGAGGGGGCCGTTACTTTTGCTTTATTGATGGAAAAAGTAGCACAGATATCTCCCCTGCTTCGTGTCCGTTTCTCCACTTCTCATCCAAAAGATATTACTGATGATGTTTTACATACCATCGTGAAGTACGAAAACATCTGCAATTATATTCACCTCCCTGTACAAAGTGGCAGCACCCGGATTTTACAAATGATGAACCGAACCTACAGCAGGGAATGGTACATCGCTAAAATAAATAGGATCAGGGAGCTGATTCCTGATTGCGGTTTATCAACGGATATGATAACCGGTTTCTGCACTGAAACAGAAGAGGACCACCAGCAATCGCTTAGCCTTATGCAGTATTGCAGATACGATCTGGCTTATATGTATTTTTACAGCGAACGTCCCGGAACTCTGGCGGCCAAAAGATTTGAAGACGATGTACCGCTGGAAATAAAAAAGCGAAGGTTGCAGGAAATGGTTGATCTCTATCGGGGTCACTCTTTGCAGGCCATGCAAAAAGAAGTAGGAAAAACATGTAAGGTCCTCATTGAAGGTACCTCTAAAAAAAGCCAGGACGATTGGTTCGGAAGAACTGATCAGAATAAAGTGGTTGTATTTCCGAAAGGAAATCACAGGAAAGGAACGTATGTATTTATTCACATTACTTCCTGCACCGCAGGAACATTATTCGGAAACGTAATTATTAATCAATAAAAAATAGTTAGTGCAACCCCGGTACTTTGTGGCGCTGTAATAAAAAAAATGGAACTACAATCAATAAAAAACAGATTCGGAATCATTGGTAACTCTCCCACATTAAACCATGCATTGAATATTGCAGTACAGGTGGCTAATACCGATCTTAGTGTACTCATCAATGGCGAAAGTGGTGTGGGTAAAGAGGTTTTTTCACAGATCATTCATTCACTCAGTGCTAGGAAACATAATCCATTTATCGCTGTAAACTGTGGTGCTATTCCCGAAGGAACAATAGATTCTGAATTATTCGGACATGAAAAAGGATCTTTTACCGGTGCTGTTGACAGCCGCAAAGGTTATTTTGAAACCGTTAACGGCGGTACTATCTTTTTAGATGAGATCGGTGAACTGCCACTGGGTACCCAGGCACGTTTATTACGGGTGCTGGAAGCCGGCGAATATATACGTGTAGGCAGCAGTAAAGTACAAAAAACAGATGTACGTGTAATAGCAGCAACCAATAAAGAGCTGATAGAATTTACCCAAATCCATAAATTCAGGGAAGACCTGTATTACCGTTTAAACACAGTACCAATAAGGGTGCCGGCATTGAGGGAAAGAAAAGAAGACATTTATTTATTATTCCGGAAATTTGTTACTGACTTTTCCGACAAATACAAGGGCACGCCTGTACAATTGGATGATGGGGCAAAAGATGTGTTAATTAACTATCCCTGGCCCGGCAATGTTCGGGAATTGAAGAATATTGCAGAGCAGATATCGGTACTGAGCCAGGAAAAAACCATTAATGCAAATACGATGAAGCGTTTTTTACCGGAACATAATTATTCAAGACTGCCAGTTTTGGCAGGGGGTGCAGGCTCTGTTAGCCAGAGTGAATTTGCAAATGAAAGAGAAATATTATACAAATTATTTTTCGACATGAAGAAAGATGTGAATGAGTTAAAGAAAATGTTTTATGACCTTTTACAAAATCCCAATATTGCACAACATGCCCCTGTTTATAATGACCAATCCTATGCTGAGCTGAATAACAACCCCTCAAATGCTTCGGCTGCCAAGCCGGTTTTTTTACAGCACCACGCAGATAATATTGATCAGCACGAAGATGTGGAAGAATCATTAAGCATTGTTGACAAAGAAAAAGAACTCATCATAAAAGCATTAAAAAAACATAAAGGAAAAAGAAAAGATGCTTCACTTGACCTGGGTATCAGTGAACGTACTTTGTACCGTAAATTAAAAGAATATGATATTGAAGAATAATGCAACGGGCAATATGCAATGGGCAGGTAGCAATTGGCAAAGACATGGTAATAAAATATTTTTATTGCCTGTTTGCATATTGCTTATTGTCTGTTTCAACTTCTCTACCTGCAAATACGGTTTTAAAGATACGGCACCCTTACCTCCTGAAATAAAAACCTTCAGGGTAAATCAGTTTGAGAACAGGGCTGATTATAAGAATCCGCAATTAAGCCCGCAGGTAACTGAAAAATTAAAACAAAAAATAATCAGTACAACCAGGCTGCGGCAAACCAATGACGAAAATGCCCACTATGATATCAGTGGGTATGTATCCAGGTATTATACCAGCACAACAGGTATCAGTAATAATAGCACAAGCCTTAACCGGCTAACGGCAGAATTTCATCTTATTTTCAAAAATACACTGGATGAGAAAAAAAATTTTGAAGCTGATGTAACTTACAGCGTGGATTTTGATGCTAATTTATCCCTTACACAGGTAGAATCGCAAAAAGGCGATGAAATATCAAAGAACCTGACCGATGCCATCTTTAATAAGATTTTTTCAAATTGGTAATATCAATATAGATTTGTAACATGCAGCATAACCGGGCAATATTTGAATCCCTTTTTAAAAGAGACTTTAATGATCAGGAAAATAAAAATTTCCTGAAAGAAATAACTGCTGCACATCCCTATTTTTCTCCGGCGCAGTTTTACCTGTTACAAATTACAGATGAATACACAGAGGCATTTAAAGAACAGGCTGCTAAAACAAGTATTTTATTTAATAATCCATTTTGGTTAAATTTTCAATTACAGCAAACAAATAAAAATATAGCAAATAAAGAAGAACATGAAATTACAATGGCTGGTGAATGGACAGATAAAACAGCCAATGATGAAGAAATGGAAGATGAGATTGAACCGATGAAGATTGAATTGAAATTACCTGTTGTAATGGATATGAATGAATCTTCTTTGCTTTTCGAACCCATGCACCTGGTTGATTATTTTGCGTCGCAGGGTATTAAATTAACAGAAGAATTACAAACAGCGGATAAACTGGGTAAGCAACTGAAAAGTTTTACAGAATGGCTTAAAACCATGAAGAAAGTACATGTTGAAAATACAGCCGAAACAAATACGCAATCTGATGAAATTATTCAAAAACTGGCCGAAAAAAGCAATTCGGAAGATGAAGTATTAACCGTTTCAATGGCAGATGTATTTGCCAAACAGGGTAAACTTGACAAAGCCCGTAATATTCTTGAAAAATTAAGTTTGCTCAATCCTGCCAAAAGCGCTTACTTTGCAGCCAAAATAGATAACTTAAAAGGACCATAATATGTTAGTTTTATTCGGGATTTTAGTAATTATAGCCTCCGTGATATTAGGATTGATCGTATTGATACAGAACCCAAAAGGTGGTGGTTTATCATCCAGCTTTGGTGGATTTGGCAACCAGATCATGGGTGTAAAACAAACAACAGATGTACTTGAAAAAGGTACCTGGCTGTTTGCCGGTATTGTTGGTATTCTTTGTGTGATATCACCGGCTTTTATTCCAAAAGATGGCAGTGGTTCTTCACCGAATGATGATTTGTTAAAAGGCGTTTCTACGCAAACACCAAAAACAAATACGGCACCTGCTGCCACTACTGTACCTTTGCCGGGTGCCGATACAAACGTAAAAAAATAATATTTTATAAATAAATTCAGAACCCCGTCGTTAACTGGCGGGGTTTTTTTAATACCAAATTGACTTTAATTTTTTTGCAAATGTAGCGAGACTGTATTTTTCCGGCCGGTATCCGGCTGCTGTAATCAGGTACATGCCGATTGTATAAATTTGTGAATTAAAAAAGTTAAAGAGACCTCTTATTTTGTTCAAAATGAAAAAGAAAATATTTTTGGGTACCCTGCTGGTTTTTATTACTGCAGCAGGTTTTATAGCATGGCAAATATTCGGGCCCACGGTTTCGGCTCCAGAAGAAAAATATTTTTATATTAAAACCGGTTCCGTTTATGCAGATGTAAAAAAATCTTTAACTGATCAAAAAGTAATCAGTACTGGTTTTTTCTTCGACCGTATTGCCAAACTGCTTAAATACCCGCAATTGGTTAAAGCCGGCCGTTACCAGATAAAAAATGGTATAAGCCTTTACCGTTTACTGCGCATGCTTAGATCGGGCAACCAGGTACCTGTTAATCTTGTGATCAATAAATTAAGAACCAAAGAAGATCTTGCTCAAAAAATTGCCGAAAATTTTGAATGTAATGCTGCTGACTTTATGCGGTCATTGAATGATCCGGCATCTTTACAAAACTATCAGGTTGACAGTAATACCGTCATGACAGTTGTGATCCCAAACAGCTACAGCATTTTCTGGAACTCAACGGCAGATAAAATCCTGATAAAACTTTTCAATGAAAAAGAAAAATTCTGGAATGCAGAAAGAATGCAGAAAGCAAAAGCACTGAATTTGACGCCCATACAGGTTTACAGCATGGCCAGTATTGTAGAGGAAGAAACCAATGCTGCAGAAGATAAAGGAAAAATTGCAAGCGTATATTTAAACCGTTTGGAAACAGGTATGAAACTGCAGGCAGACCCTACTGTAAAATTTGCCATGAAGGATTTTGGATTAAAAAGGATCATGCATAAGCACCTCAGTTTTCCTTCTCCGTTTAATACGTATCAGAATTTTGGATTGCCACCCGGCCCTATCTGTACCCCATCTGTTAAAACCATTGATGCCGTTTTAAATGCACCGCAAACCAATTATATTTATTTTGTTGCCAAACCTGATCTTAATGGTTACTCTAATTTTGCTTCCTCGTATGCTGAACACCTGGTTTTTGCAAAAGCATACCAGCGGGCATTGGATAGCTTGATAAAAGCAAAAGTCATTAAATAAAATATTACCGAAAACTGAAAATCCACGGGTGTGTAATTTTACAGGAAGGTACAACAGGGCATATGTAATTTTTTTCCTCACTTTTTAATAAAACAGCGAATCAGTATCTTGCAGGAACAGCCTTATATTAAATGACAAAACTGGAACGCATATTGATCACCAAAACACCAATTGCTTTTATTTTATACAAAAGCAAACACTGGTATTTACCTGGTTTTGAGGGCGTACCACTCTATGATGTGACCCGTTTTTTTTACAAGCAGGTAAAAACAGTTGGTCTTACGGAAAGGGCATCGGCCATTGCCTATAATTTCATTATGGCAATACCCCCTTCCTTTTTATTCTTATTTACTTTCATCCCCCATTTGCCCTTTATAAAAAAGCAGGATATCCTGAAACAACTGTCACTTATCATAAAAGATATAATACCTGCCCAGGGATATGATACCAGTATTATTAAGTTTATCGATGTTACTTTTTTCCAGACACCTGTTTATGGTTTATTATCATTCGGGTTGTTACTGGCCCTTTTCTTTGCATCCAGTGCCATGATGGGCTTAATGCGTTCCTTTAATAAAAATTATATTGGCTTCGAAAAAAGAAAAGGGTTTCATGACCGCTGGATTGCCATACGCTTAACAGTATTGATCTTTGGCCTGGTTCTCGGTTGCCTTATTCTACTCATCTCCCAGGGTGCTGTTTTAAAATGGTTCGGATTAAAAAGTGCCTTCTGGATCGGTTTTATCTTTTATGTGCGCTGGATCTTTATTATTACGCTCATCTTTTATTCGATAGCTTTTATTTATAAATATGCACCAGCTGTACAAAAAAGGTGGAAACTTACATCGCCGGGTACCATTCTGGCTACTTTTTTATGCATTATGGCCTCTCTTGGCTTTTCCTATTTTGTAAATGCTTTTGGCAGTTATAATGCCTTATATGGTTCAATTGGTACCATCATTGTATTAATGGGTCTCATTTTTATTAACTCATTGGTTTTACTCATCGGTTTTGAACTGAATGTGAGTATCAGATCGCTGAAAACCATTGCTGACAGACGTCAGGCAGCAGAAAAAGTGATCGCTGCTGAAAAAAAAACTACATGAGTGGTTTCACTAAATCCGGATGATACGATAACTTTAAGAAAATTTACAAAATATGAAAACAATATTATTTGGATTGTCTGGCATTACTTTACTTGCAACACTCGCTTTTACAACCGGCGATCCCCTTCAAATAGGCAGTATCATGCCCAAATCCGATCTTAAAATGCAGGATATTTCCGGTAAAAATATCACCCTGAAAGAAGCAAAAAAAGATAATGGCGTACTGGTGATGTTCAGCTGCAATACCTGCCCTTACGTAATTAAAAACCAGGCACGTACTGTTGCGATAAGTGAATATGCCGCTAAAAATAATGTGGGTGTTATCATTTTAAACAGCAATGAAGCTTACCGCAGTAACGATGACAGCTTTGATGCCATGAAAGAATATGCCAAAAGCCAAAATTATAAATGGAGTTATGTGGTTGATAAAAATCATGAAGTAGCAGATGCTTTTGGTGCTAAACGTACCCCGGAGTGTTTTTTATTTGATACGAATTTAAAACTGGTTTATCACGGAGCTATTGATGATAACCCGTCTGATGCCGGTAATATTAAGCGCAATCATTTGCAGGAAGCAATTCATGAACTTACAGCAGGTAAAGATGTTTCTGTTAAAGAAAGCAGGAGTGTTGGTTGTGCGATAAAAAGAAATAAGTAAACTGCAGAACTGCCCGCCGAAGGCAGGTCGATAGATTAAATTGATTTTGCAGAAGGGCCCGGTAATGCCGGGCTTTTTTATTTGGGCTCCCGTAAATCTATTTCAATTGAATGGTCTGTGAGTCTTTTATCTTTTCGGGTTATAAAATTTTCTTTAGTGAGCAGGATATTTTTTTCAGTAGTAGAAATATATAGATCTAAGCTTGGCTTATAATTATGGGGGTCAAATGCGGCATAACCTATTAACTGGTTAACTTTTACGGCATCACCTTTTTTTAATAAGGTAGATCCTAGGTTTGAATAAGTATAGAAAAGCTTATCCTTTTCAATGATCACCACTTTCATATGATCTATTTTGGCGATCATGCTCACTTTTCCACCAGCAATGGAATAAACTGAACTGTCATTTGATTTGAAAGTCAAATATTCATTTACATAAGGTAAGTCTCCTGAGCTTTCTTTATTTACCTCCGCATCAATCATAGGTGCAACAAATTTATTTACTGCATTCCCTACTATCGCCTCCTTCAAAAACCTTTCAAAGTCTTCCGCACTTATCTGGTCCTCTGTAAATTTTTTGTAGCCCGTTTTATTATTTACAATAATGGTTGAAGGAATAGCACCGCTCCATTTCGCATCAATCATCGGGCAAAAGCGATCTGCATCAGTTTCGTTCAGCCAAACAATATGGGTATTATACTTATTCTTTTTAGCAAAAGCAGCAATCCTGGCAGGATAAAAACCAGGCAGGTCTAAACTCACCAGTAACAGTTTTACTTTTTGTGTCCTGTACTTTTCAACAATTCTTATAAAGTCGGGTATCTCTGCAATACAGGGCTTACAAAAGGTTGCCCAAAAATTAACCACATAAACGGTATCATTATTAACAGAATAGGATTTCACCACATCTTCAATTTTCCATTTAGCAATGGATTGGCTGTTGGCAACAAATACAAACGTAGTCAGCGTAACCAGTAATAACCATCTTTTCATCATCCTTAAAAATACATAGAAATAGTATTCCCCTGTGGTATAAAACGTTAAAACAACCTTTAAATTAGCTTTTGGCGAATACCCTGTTTCAGGCTAAATTTGCAACCTGCCCGCCGGCAGGCAGGCTCATCATTCATCATTAAAAACGCATAATAATAAAAATGGCATACGACGTAATAGTACTTGGAAGCGGACCGGGTGGTTATCCTGCTGCAATCAGAGCCAGCCAGCTGGGAAAAAAAACAGCAATTATAGAAAGAGAAAGCCTTGGCGGCATTTGTTTAAACTGGGGTTGTATACCTACCAAAGCATTATTAAAAAGTGCCAATGTATACGAATATGCAAAACATGCAAACAGTTATGGTATCCATGTAGAAAATCCTTCTATCAATTTTTCGGGCGTTATTACCCGTAGCCGTGGCGTGGCTGATAAAATGAGCAAGGGTGTTCAGTTTTTAATGAAGAAGAATAAAATAGACGTGATCATGGGCAATGGAAAACTGATTGCCGCCAACAAACTGGAAGTAACAGCTGCAGATGGCACAAAACAAATTATTGAGGCAAAAAATATCATTATTGCAACGGGAGGCAGGGCACGTGAATTGCCCAGCATGCCTATTGATAATAAAAAAATAGTTGGCTACCGCGATGCAATGGTTTTACCGGAACAACCAAAAAGTATGATCATCTGCGGAAGCGGTGCCATTGGCAGTGAGTTTGCTTATTTCTACAACAGCATGGGTACCAAAGTTACCCTGGTGGAGTTTATGCCAAGGCTGGTACCTGTAGAGGATGAAGACATCAGCAAAGAGCTGGAAAAGCAATTTAAAAAGCAGGGCATGACCATCATGACCAATGCTGAAGTGACCCGGGTAGATACCAGTGGCACTTGTGTAAAAGCAACTGTAAAAACCCAAAGTGGAGAAAGCATTTTGGAAGCCGATATTTTATTGAGCGCCGTTGGTGTTGTTGCCAATATCGAAAACATTGGCCTGGAACAGCTGGGTATAAAAACCGAAAAAGGAAAGATCGTAACAGATGCAAACGGACAAACCAATGTACCGGGTATTTACGCAATAGGTGATTGTACTCCCGGTCAGGCACTTGCACACGTAGCCGCAAAAGAAGGTATTAATGCTGCCGAGCATTTAAGCGGCCACCACCCCGAGCCTATGGATTATAACAATATACCCGGTTGTACGTATTGCAGTCCCGAAATTGCCAGTGTAGGCTATACTGAAAAAGCGGCTAAAGACGCCGGTTATGAAGTAAAAGTTGGTAAATTCCCGTTTATGGCCAGTGGCAAGGCAAGTGCAGCAGGTGCCACCGAAGGTTTTGTAAAAGTAATTTATGATGCCAAATACGGCGAGTTTTTAGGCTGCCATATGATTGGAATGAACGTGACCGAAATGATCGCTGAAGCTGTGGTTGCCCGTAAATTAGAAACCACCGCCCACGAGATATTAAATGCAGTACATCCACATCCTACCATGAGTGAAGGAATGAAAGAAGCAACAGCCGTTGCTTATGGTGAGGCTATAGATGTATAAATAGCCCTTCTCATTTCGACGCAGGAGAAATCTGTAAACAATATTTTTAAAAACATCCGCCGGTTGGCGGATGTTTTTTATGGGCCATGGTTTTGTACTGCTGCCTGCCGGCAGGCAGGGCAAACTTTAGTGGCAGAGTTTATCCCGAAAGCTTTCGGGGCACACTTGTACTGAATAACTTTATTGAGCTTTGATTGAAGTGATGAAAGTTGTATTGACGAAAGTTTTTTTTGCATAAAACTTTCGCCTATTTTTGAGTTGGCTGTAATTCTTGGACACAGTATTTAAATCGGATACAAGAACTACAACCGGCTAGTTGTTTGTCACTAATGCTTATTATATTTTTTACAAATAAATCAATTTTATGCAAAGTTTTAATCGTTTCCTTCTATCTCTTCTATTATTTACTGCATCATGTTCAGAATCTAATACAAAAGAACAAGCAAAGAATGAGGATTTGAAAACATCTGACAAGAGCGCTGTTAAACCAGAAAAGAACATTTCCGAAAGCAACGTGAATAATGATTCAACTATTATAAAAAATAACAGTAAGCTGCATCTAAGAAATTGCTATATTAATTTTGGGTCACCAGATGTGGATGATCATTGGGAAGGTGAACATATCTTGTTTGCCACTTTAGAAATTCATTATCTAAATACTTTCATTAAAGTCAGAGGAGAAATGCGACATCAACCAATAAGAAACCATGTAGTACAAATATATCCAGTAATTTCTGAAGAACAAAAGTCTAAAATTTTTGCTAAAGACATAACAAAAATTGTGATTTCACTTTTGTCTCGCCGAGGAGATCATGATGATGAAGGCGGTGGAAATAGATTTAGAGTAGAGGGTGTTCTGGAATTTCCGAATTCTACCTACCCTGAAGATGCTAGCAAAAAAATAGTAATTGGTACTGGGTATAATGACCCAGCTGAAGTGATATATGTTTTATCAAATAAAGTTCAGGGACCAGACGTTTATTCATGGAAACGAGCATATACCAAAACTGTATTTTTAGACGCCTCATATTTAAATGATAGAACAGTCAATTAAAGCTAAGATCCTCCATTATTACTTTCGGATAGACCTTGAAGATTCCTTATCTTCAAGGCCTGACCAGCGATCATAGCTATTTTCTTTCAAAATTGTTACAGAGTTTGACAACTAATACTAAATACTGACAGATCATGGCAAAAGAACTACAGCCAACAAAGCATTGCCGCAATTTGGGCGGACAGTTATATTCTCAGCATTTTTCCTCTACCCTTCTTCAGTCATCGGCTTGACCGAATATTAATAAGCCTTTGTAGTCATAAGAAAATTTCGTTCCTTTAATCAGCAACATCACCGGGCGGACACAGCATCAAATTCCCAAACTGCGGCAATGCTCGACGTTACCAGCCATATTTTTAAAAAACTTTCAATTCTTAACTATTATATTGTTATTGAATTTGACATTATATTTTTTCTACATCATGATTGACAATTTATGGCAAATAAAAATCAACTTAAAATACTCAAGCAAGGTATAAAAGCATGGAATAACTGGAGACTGAGGGAACCCGAGAATGAAATTGATCTACGTGGGATTGATCTAAGTGGAACTGATCTCTTCAAAGTAGATTTCAATGGAGCCGATCTTAAGGGTGCCAATCTCCAAAATGCTAAGCTAAGTGGCGCAAATTTGAAAAAGGCAAATCTCACAGATGCAAACCTAAGTGGAGCAGAAATTATTAATGCCGATCTAAGTGAAGCAAATCTTAATATGGCAAATCTTAGTGATGTAGATCTTTATATGACTGCCTTAATTAAAGTAAGGGGTAGTAGTATTAATTTCAGTAGAGCCAGACTCAATATGGCCAGTCTCGATAGAGCATACCTTTATAAATCCATTTTCAAGAATGCAGACCTCAGCGAGGCATACATCCTGGAAGTAAATCTAAGTGAATCAGATTTAAGTAAAGCGAATCTT
Organism: Chitinophagaceae bacterium; assembly: GCA_031413755.1. Taxonomy (GTDB): domain Bacteria; phylum Bacteroidota; class Bacteroidia; order Chitinophagales; family Chitinophagaceae; genus Ferruginibacter. The sequence goes on along the minus strand of JANOFR010000092.1, from coordinate 2,187 downwards.
CACAAAACGAATCTTAGTGGTTCCGACTTGACGAAAGTAAATCTTTCTGAAGCAAATATGTATGAAGCCATATGCAGGGCAGTAAAATTAACAAATGCCAATCTTAGTAATGCAAATCTGATTATTGCCGATTTTGAAGATTCTGATTTTAGTGGTGCTGATCTAACAAGCGCCGATCTAAAAGGTGCAAATTTCACTAACGCCAATCTCTCTGGAGTTAATTTTCATAAGGCCGTGGTCAAAGATGCTTTTTTTAAAAAAGCAATTTTTAATGACGCCAATCTCTCTGGAATCAATTTTACCAGAGTCTTTCTTGCTGGGGCCGACCTAATCAGAGTTAAAGCTAATAAAGCAAACTTCAGTAATGCAAATCTATTTCATGCCAATTTCAATGATGCAGATTTAACCGAAACTAATTTTACAAATGCCGATCTTAGAGGAACAAGTCTCAAAAAGACTAATTTCAAAGCGGCCAATATGTCCGGAGCTGACCTCGAAGTAGCTCATTTTATAGGTGCGAATCTTATTGGAGTAGACCTTACCGGAGCTAAACTAATTAATGCGGTTCTTTCTGAAACTGATCTGACTATGGCCAATCTTAACAAAGCAAATCTCAATGGGGCCGATCTCTCCAAAGCTATTCTCACTGGAGCTAATCTAACTGGAGTAAATCTTAAAAGAGCAAACCTTAGTAAGGCAGTTCTCACCAAAGTCACTCTTATTGGTTCTAATCTTACTCATGCCACTTTAGTGGAAACAAATCTTGATCAAGCTATAATATCAAATTGTTATGTTTACGGATTATCTGCATGGGGAATAATAGGAGAACCAAAAGATCAATCAAACCTTGTGATTACTCCAAAGGAAGAAGCCAAAATAACAGTCGATAATCTGATAGTAGCACAATTCATTTATCTACTACTTAATAATAAGAATGTTCGAAATATAATTGATACCATTACTTCTAAAGCTGTATTAATTTTAGGGAGATTTACCAATGAACGAAAAGTTGTACTTGATGCGATACGAAATGAATTGCGAAATCAAAACTTCGCTCCAATACTTTTTGATTTTGATAAACCATTAAGTAAAGATGTTACTGGCACTATTGAGACACTTGCTCGTTTTGCACGTTTTATTATCGCTGATTTGACTGACCCAAGCAGTATTCCGCATGAACTTGCCACTATTGTTCCTTCTCTTAGAACAACACCAATACAGCCAATTAAGTTAGTTGGGACTTCTGGGTATAGCATGTTTGACGATTTTCAATCTTATAAATGGGTATTAGAAACTTACAATTACAAAGATTGCAAATCACTTATGACCGCATTACCAAAATTAATTTTACCGGCTACAAATATGGCAGAAAAATTTAGGAAACAGAGTTGAAATTCTTTTTTAATAAATGGTCTAATGATTTGAGTGTAATACGGCTGGTAACAAGTGCATTTGTGCCATTGGGGCTGACGAATAGCGTCCTTCATCTCCCCGTTCGCCACTCAGCTTCAGTCCCAGCTTAACATTTAATATTTAGCTTTTGAATAAAATCTCTACATTAGTACTTCGGTCAGGCACTCGTCCCCGGGGGCGACGAATAGATGAAGCCCCCAACTGCACAAAGCCTCGCCCGTTAGCTGTAATTGTATAGTCCTGAAATAGGTTGACTCCAAAAAAGTGGATAAGTCAACTAAAAACAGGACACAAAATGAGCAAAAAACAAAGCGTAAAGCGCAGCGGGCCGCAACAATTATTCTACACAGAAGCCTTTAAGCAAAAAATTGTAAATGAAGTATTGAATTGCAAACTCAGTAAACGACAGGCTCAACTGATTTATGGCATCAAGGGTAATGCCACCATCCTTTACTGGATTAACCAAAGCCGTGGTTTGCGGGGTTATGAAAAAAGAACCACTCCCCTTGCTAACTTTGCCGAAATGAAAAAGAACATTCACGACAAAAAGCTGGAAGAAGAAAACAAAGAACTCAAAGAGTTATTACGGGTGGCAGAGCTGCGTGCCGATCTGTGGCAACATGCCATTGAAATTGCGGAGAAAAAGTTTAACATCGACATCGTAAAAAAGCATGGTGCCCAACAATCAACTCCTTCCAAAAACAACGGCCAAAAGAAAAAGTAACTGAAATGTGCCAGGTGTTTGGGCGCAGCAAACAGGCTTATTATAAACTG
>JANOFR010000091.1:0-1978 GCA_031413755.1 Chitinophagaceae bacterium | reverse complement strand
CCACCCAACACAATTACAATAAATACTATACAGGTAATATAAAATGACCCCATCAGTTGCCCCAGTTGCGCAAGAGAACCCAGGCCATATTTACCAATGGTGAATGCCATAGCACCCAATGCACCCAAAGGTGCCACTTTCATAATTATTTTTATGATGGCAAACAAGCCATCTTCGAGCGACTGGATACCTTTTAAAAGCGGTGCTGCTTTTGGGCCGATTTTCGATAATGCAAATCCAAGTAAAACAGAAAAAAACAATACCTGCAGAATATTACTGGTAGATAATGCATTCACAATATTCTCCGGAATGACATGCATTAAAAAATCTCCAACAGACTGGCTCTTGCTTTCGGTAATAAAATTTTCTACTGATTTTGTATCTAAGGTTGCGGGGTCAATATTCATACCAACGCCTGGCTTAAGTATATTAATTACAACCAACCCAATGATCAACGCCAGTGTTGTCACCACTTCAAAATAAAGAATGGCCTTTAAACCAACCCGGCCAACTTTTTTTGTGTTTTGCATTCCGGCAATACCGGTTACGATAGTGCAGAAAATGATGGGCGCGATCATCATTTTAATGAGCTTGATAAAACCATCGCCCAATGGTTTTAACTGCACCGCAAAAGATGGATAGAAATGCCCTGCTACTATGCCAATGACAATTGCAATAATTACTTGTACATACAGGGTTTTTAAATATTTCATCAGTTAAATTAGTTGTACGTTGATTGAAAAATAAATAAGCAAATAAAACTGCTGATCTATTGTTTATAAAAACCATTTACGGTCAGCCACTTTAATGCATCCGGCATCCAGTATTTATCCTCTTCTTTATTATACATTGCAAAACCATGCCCGCCTTTTTTATAAAGTATAAGCTGTGCTGTAACCTTTTTGGCAAGCAGCGCATTATAATACGCCATGCTGTTTCCAACTAAAGCTGTTTTGTCATCTTCGGCATGAATAATAAATGCGGGAGGCGTAGCATTGGTAATATGAAGCTCTGGAGAATACTTTATTTTATCCTCCAGGCTTATATTTTTGCCCAATAAATTGTTACGTGAACCGGATGTTTTGGATGTGAGCGAATCCATAAAACTGATAATTGGATATGCAAGGATTGTAAAAGCGGGTTTTCGTATTTCAAAAGTTGTTGCTGCCATTGTTGTAAGATGGCCTCCTGCAGAAAATCCCAGGATGCCTACATGAACTGTATCAATATTCCATTTTGCCGCATTGCCGTAAATAATATCTGTTGCCTGTTGTAAATCAAGCAAGGGAACGTTCCTGTAATCGGTATAAGCGGAGTCACGCTGGGTTCGGTATTTTAAAACAAAGGCTGCTATGCCTGCATCTGCCAATACTTTGGCAGCTTCATAACCTCCATCATCTATAGATAACCGGTTGTAGCCTCCACCCGGACAAATGATTACCGCAGTACCCGATGCATTTGATTTTTTTGGCAGGTAAGCGGTTAGCGTTGGCCGCGTTACATTGGTTACAAAAAACCTTCCATTACCACTTGTGGATTTTGCTGAACTTTCGTTGTCTTCAACAGGCAATGAAAAAGGTGCCATGCCTGTGTACAAAGTAATTACCTGCTGTGCTTTACAAGACAGGTTAAAAATAACAGTTAAAAAAATTATTATTATTTTCATCAACATAGAAAATGGTTTTGCTATGATGTATAGCAATAAAAAATGACATTACTACTTTTGCCCCGGTTTAATTTTGCTGTTATTGATTAACAGGTGTTCGAATAAATATTCCGGGAATCGGACTTGGTGTTGATGTATTCCTGTCTATTTCACTTTGCGGATACAGAAACCTTTGTGGTAATTGTGTGCCGGTATTTGGCGCTACAGGTACCCGAACAAGGGTTTCGTTCTGTGTTCTTCTCATATCATTGAAGCCTTCAATCTGCCCAAAGAAACTTACATAACGTTCTTCTAAAATTTCTCTTAGCAAAG
>JANOFR010000090.1:0-47664 GCA_031413755.1 Chitinophagaceae bacterium | reverse complement strand
GGCCTGTAAAACACCCAGGCCTCCAATAGCAATGATTCTTTTTAAGCCCGCTTTTTGCATTTGTTTGATGATGTTTTTCATGCCGAGGGTACGTGCCTTGTCTGTTCCGTCAGCACCGCCGCCAATGGCAGAAAGGACTGCATCACATCCTTTCATTGCATTGTATACTTCAGTTTCATCAAACAGGGCACCCTGCACCAGTTGTAAATTTTCCGTTTGTAAATAATCAGTGGTGAACACATTTCTGCCAAATGCTTTAACTTGATGCTTATTAAACAGTGCCTGTTGTACCAGTTGTTTGCCAACCATACCGGTTGCCCCGAAAACGATGATGTTCATTTTTATTTTTTTTCAAGGTACGCCAACAAAAAAATTTGCACAAGTAAAATTTCTCCCCCATATTTGCAATAGTAATGAAAATGATCAATACAAATAATAACGGTTGGTGGTGGAGCATTGTCAAATGACGTGCCTTACTGCTATGGATATATAAGTAGTTGAACCCGGCACGAGTTGCCGGGTTTTTTGTTTTTTGTCTGAACGGGGATTTGGGTGGATTGTTGGGATTAAAAGGATTTTTCAAATTTTTAATTATTACTGCGATGCCGCAATTTAAATAGGAAGAAATCACTACGAAGATAATTAGTGCTGCAATGAAAGTTCATTCCACCTTGGAAAATGGTTTTCAGGAAGTGATTTATCAACGGGCTTTGGAAATAGAGTTTAGGATATATGGATTACAGTTTGTAAGAGAATTTAGGATGCCCATATTTTATGGTTGTGAACAAATTGGAGAAAGAAGAGTTGACTTTTTTGTAGAAGGTATTATCAGTGTAGAATTAAAAGCAAAGGAAATTTTGGAAAAGGCACATTTTTCACAAGCCAGAAATTATTTGGAAGTATACAACCTTGCAGTAGGATTGTTATTGAATTTTGGTGCAGTTTCTTTGGAATATAAGCGGCTTGATAATCCAAAATTCAATCCAAATGTAACATCCAAAAAATCTATTTAATCCACCCAAATCCCCGTTCAGACAATGAAAAAAATAGAGATACAGACCACTTTCAAAAAAATGCTTGCAGATGTGTATACACCGGTTGGCATCTATTTAAGATTAAGAGACAGGTTCAGAGATACCATCTTACTGGAGAGTACAGACTTTCATGCAGGCGAAAACAGCTATTCATTTATTGGTATTAATGCTGTTGCCGGGATTGAGATCAGTAATCCATCGGCCATTGAATTTAAATTGCCAGGACAAACATCCGAAAGAATTAAATTAAATAACCCAACAGAAGTGCCACAATTGCTCCAGGATTTTATGCAGCGGTTCGAAATTAAAGAGGCTGCAGTTAAGCCGGTGAATGTTGCACAGGGGTTATTTGGTTATACAACCTATGATGCAGTGCAGTTTTTTGACTCTATAAATTTAAAAACTGCAAAAGTCTCCCCTTTGGTGGGAGATTTAGAGGGGGCTGCTATCCCATTAATGCGTTACCGGCTTTATCAATACGTTATCGCCATCAACCATTTTAAAGATGAGTTGTTTATCTGTGAAAATCTTTTTAATGATATTGAAAGTGAAGTTGAAGTGATAGAAAGTTTGATCAAAAACAAAGATGTGCCTGGCTTTCCGTTTAAATGTGTTGGAGAGGAAAAATCAAACATCACAGATGCTTCATATATAGAGATGGTGAAGAAAGGAGTGGCCAGTTGTCATAGGGGAGATGTATTTCAGATCGTATTGAGCAGGAGATTTGAACAAAAATTTATTGGTGATGAGTTTAATGTGTATAGGGCATTACGCAGCATTAACCCCAGCCCTTATTTATTTTATTTTGATTACGGAGATTATAAACTGATGGGTTCATCGCCCGAAAGCCAGTTGATCGTTGAAAAGGGTAAGGCTATTGTTCACCCCATAGCAGGTACATTTAAAAGAACCGGTGATGATGAAGAAGATAAAGCCCTGGCAATAATATTAGAAAATGACGAAAAGGAAAATGCTGAGCATGTTATGCTGGTTGACCTGGCCCGGAATGATCTGAGCCGCATGTGCAGTGAAGTGGAAGTTACGCAATACAAAAAAATTAATTACTACAGTCATGTTATTCATTTGGTAAGCGAAGTAACGGGCAAAGTAGGTCCTGAAGCAAATCCGTTTACATTGCTGGCAACAACATTCCCTGCAGGCACATTAAGTGGTGCTCCAAAAATAAGGGCCATGCAGCTGATCAATGATTATGAAACTACTGCACGGAGTTATTATGGAGGCGCTATTGGTTTTATTGGATTTGACGGATCTGTAAATCATGCTATCATGATCCGAACATTTTTATGCAGGAATAATACTTTGGTTTACCAGGCCGGTGCCGGGGTAGTGGCCGCCAGTGATCCTGAAAGTGAATTGCAGGAGGTAAATAATAAATTAAATGCATTGAAACAGGCCATACTCCTGGCACAAAATATCTGATGATGAAAATATTGGTTTTTGATAATTACGATTCGTTCACGTATAACCTGGTTCATCTTGTTGAAAAAATTACAGGAGTAAAAACTGATGTATATAGAAATGATCAGATTGCTTTAGAAGCTGTGGCAGCTTATGATAAAATTATTTTATCTCCCGGGCCAGGTATTCCGGTAGAAGCAGGTTTATTATTACCCTTGATAAAAGAATATGCTGCTTCAAAATCAATACTGGGCGTTTGTTTGGGACACCAGGCCATTGCTGAAGCATTTGGAGGGTCACTTTTAAATTTAAGTACGGTTTACCATGGGGTGGCAACGCCAATAAAAATTTTAAATACAAAATCACCAATTTTAAAGGGGTTGCCTGATAAGATCGAAGTAGGCCGTTATCACAGCTGGATCGTAAACGATGAAAACTTTCCTGTTGAACTTGAAATTACGGCAAGAGATGCAAACGGTTATATTATGGGATTGCAGCATAAGAAATTTGATGTGCAGGGTGTTCAGTTTCATCCGGAGAGTGTATTGACACCGGATGGTGAAAAGATGATGAGGAATTGGTTAATCCCCTCCGCCCCCTAAAGGGGGAACTTACTAGAAGACATTTGCGAAGAACAAAATTATACTAGTGAAATTAAGAGAGGAAGACATTTATTATTAATTAACAATCAAAGTTCCCCTTTAGGGGACAGGGGTATGAAAAAGATACTAAACTTTTTATTCGAACACAAAAGTTTGACGAGAGATCAGGCAAAGGAAGTGCTGCATAATATTTCAACCAATGTGTACAGCGATGCAGAGATATCGGCTTTTATTACTGTGTATTTAATGCGAAGTATTACCATTGAAGAACTACAGGGATTCAGAGACGCGTTGATGGAATTATGTGTACCTGTTGATCTGAATGGACAGGATGTAATTGATATTGTTGGCACCGGTGGGGATGGAAAAAATACTTTCAATATCTCTACACTGAGTTGCTTCATAGTTGCAGGCACAGGAACCAAAGTAGCCAAACATGGTAATTATGGCGCTTCTTCCATCAGTGGTTCCAGCAATGTGATGGAACAATTGGGATATACTTTTAAAAAAGATAACGATGTTTTAAAGAAAGAACTGGAGGAGGCAAATATCTGTTTTTTACATGCACCCCTGTTTCATCCGGCATTAAAAGTTGTAGGGCCGGTCAGAAAAAATTTAGGGGTACGCACTTTTTTTAACATGCTGGGTCCAATGGTAAACCCTGCATCACCTAAATACCAGTTAGTTGGAGTTTATAATCTGGAGATGGCAAGAATTTATAATTATTTATTGCAGCAGGGCAGCAATGCCTTTACCATCATCCACAGCCTGGATGGCTATGACGAAATTTCTTTAACCGGAGATATAAAAGTAATTACCAATACCGGAGAAAAAATATACAGTGCCGAAGACCTGGGAAAACGCACTGTAAGTCCGATGGATATTTATGGGGGTAATTCAGTTGAAGAAGCGGCTAAAATATTTATAACCATTTTAAAAGGAGAAGGCAGTTGGGCACAAAATGCAGTGGTATTGGCTAATTCAGCTATGGCGCTGCAATGCACAGGCAAATATCCTTCTTATAATGCATGTTACCAGCTGGCAGTGGAAAGCCTGGAGAGCGGCAGGGCTTATCGATCATTATTAAAACTAACAGGCGGGTGATCATGAATATTCTGGATAAAATAATTGAATTTAAAAAAGGAGAAGTTGCAAGAAATAAACAGCTTGTTTCTTTAGATGAATTAAAGCAACAGGAAAACTTTAACCGAAAACCATTTTCTTTAAAACAGTTTTTGCAGGATGAAACTAAAACCGGGATTATTGCTGAGTTTAAAAGAAAATCTCCAAGTAAAGGAATAATAAATGACAGGGCTGATGTATTTGAAGTTACAACAGCGTATACAAATTATGGGGCCTCCTGCTTATCTGTTTTAACGGATAAAGAATTTTTTGGAGGTTCAGAGGCAGATTTGCGGAAAGCCAGGGTAAATAATATACCGATCCTGCGAAAGGACTTTATTATTGACGAATATCAGCTGGCAGAGGCAAGGGCAATGGGGGCAGATGTTATTTTATTGATCGCAGCCTGTTTAACACCTGAAAATGTTCAGGAATTGGCTTTCTTTGCAAAATCTTTGAACCTGGAAGTATTATTAGAGATTCATACTGAACAGGAATTGAAGCATATTTGCAGTGATGTTGATTTTGTGGGCGTTAACAACAGGGATCTAAAAACATTTGCTGTAGATATAAACCGTTCGATAGAATTGAGTAAACAGATACCTGCTGATAAAATTAAAATTGCAGAAAGCGGGATCAGTAATATAGAAACAATAAATATTTTTAAAGAAGCCGGGTTTAAAGGATTTATAATGGGAGAACATTTTATGAAGGCAGAAAACCCCTGTAAAGCTTTTGAACAATTTGTATTTGAATTGAAAAAATAATTCTGAATTGCTTCGGGCTTCTGAATTGCTCCGGGCTTCTGAATTGCTCCGGGCTTCAGCCCGGAGAATAAAATAATAACATTAACCGGGCTTTAGCCCAAAAATATAAAATAAAAAAGTATGAACACTAAAGTATGTGGCATTACCCAATTAAAACAATTACAACAGCTCGACGGACTGGATATTGATTTTGCAGGATTGATATTTTATAAAGATTCACCCAGGTATGTAGGCGATAAAATTGCTAAGGAAGATTTAAAAAATTCTGATTTTGATTTAAAGAAAGTAGGCGTTTTTGTAAATGCCGGTTATGATGAGATCATGCAGGTGGTTGAAGACTATGGACTGGATGTGGTGCAGTTACATGGCGATGAAAGCCCCGACCTGTGTGAAGAATTATCAGAAGATGTTGAAGTGATAAAAGCTTTTAAGGTAAAGGACAGCAAAGTATCTATTGATGAAATGGTGGCCGATTATGATGAAGTTTGCGACTACTATTTGTTTGATACGGCCTCATCGGAAGTGGAAGGCGGCTCCGGAAAACAGTTCGACTGGAAATTACTGAGCAAAAGTAAAATTGAAAAACCTTTCTTTTTAAGCGGAGGTATTGGAGTGGATGATGTAAAAAAAGTAAAAGCTTTCAAGCATCCCGATTATTATGCAGTTGACATTAACAGCAAGGTAGAGAAGGAGCCGGGTATAAAGGATATGGCATTGGTATTACAGTTCAGGCAGGGTTTAAAATAATTATGAATATCGAGATCTACACTAAAAAATACAAGTCAGCAATTGCAACGCTCATTTTAAATATTCAAAATAATGAATTTAATGTGCCGGTAACTATAAATGACCAGCCTGATTTACTGGATATTGAAAATTTTTATTTTAAAAAGAAGGGTTGTTTTTGGGTGGCCCTCGATGGCGAAAACTTAATTGGAACTATCGCTTTGATCGATATTGATAATCGGCAGTCTGCTTTAAGAAAAATGTTTGTCCATAAAGATTACCGCGGAAAGGAAAAAGGAGTTGGACAATTATTATTAGATACACTGGTTGACTGGTGCGCACAAAAAAATATTAATGAAATTTATTTGGGTACGGTGGAGCAATTACATGCAGCAAAAAGGTTTTATATAAAGAATGGATTTGAGAAACTCGATAAAGCAGCATTACCCCGCAATTTTCCTTTGATGCAGGTAGATACCGAGTTTTTTAAATTGATATTAAGTTAGCAGAATTATTTGCAAAATATAATAAAAGTATATAAAAGAAATATTGTACAGGCATGCCCCGAAAGCTTTCGGGATAAACCGTGTCATTTAAGTTAAATAGAATTACAAATGCTGGTAACAAAAGAAAAAAAATATGCTGTAAACGAACATGGCTACTATGGCAACTTCGGTGGAGCCTTCATTCCCGAAATGTTGTACCCCAATGTAAAAGAGTTGCAGGAAAACTATCTGAAAATAATTTATGATGAAGGCTTTCAAAAAGAATATTTGCATCTGCTCAGGGATTATGCAGGCAGGCCAACACCGCTTTTTTATGCTGAGCGCCTCAGCAATAAATACAATACCAACATCTTTTTAAAAAGAGAAGATCTCTGCCATACCGGTGCCCACAAGATCAACAATACCATCGGACAAATTTTGCTGGCACTTCGTTTGGGTAAAAAAAGAATCATTGCAGAAACAGGTGCAGGCCAGCATGGTGTGGCAACGGCAACGGTGTGTGCCTTAAAAGGGCTGGAGTGTATTGTATACATGGGCGAAAAAGATATTGAACGGCAGGCACCCAATGTTGCCCGAATGAAAATGCTGGGTGCAACGGTTGTTCCTGCTTTAAGCGGCAGCAAGACCTTAAAAGATGCCACCAATGAAGCCATTCGTGACTGGATCAATAACCCGGTTGATACACATTATATAATTGGTTCGGTGGTGGGGCCACACCCTTATCCCGATTTAGTGGCCAGGTTTCAAAGCATCATCAGCGAAGAAATAAAAAAACAGTTGTTTACAAATACCGGAACCGAATTGCCAACGCATGTTATTGCCTGTGTTGGAGGTGGTAGTAATGCAGCGGGTGCTTTTTATCATTTTTTGGATGATGAAAAAGTAAAGCTGATTGCAGTTGAAGCAGCAGGTTGTGGTTTAGATAGTGGTATGAGTGCTGCAACGACTCAATTAGGTAAACCGGGTATTTTACATGGCAGTAAAAGTTTGCTCATGCAAACCGAAGATGGACAGGTAGTAGAACCACACAGCATTTCAGCCGGGCTGGATTACCCGGGTATTGGACCCATGCATGCTCATTTATTTGAAAGCGGCCGTGCTGTATTTATGAGTGCAACTGATACGGAAGCATTACAGGCAGCCTTTGAAATAAGTAAGCTGGAAGGTATTATTCCGGCCCTGGAAACAGCCCATGCATTATATGTGTTGAATAAAATAGAATTTAAAAAAGAAGATGTGGTGGTTATTTGTTTGAGTGGGAGAGGGGATAAGGATCTGGATACTTACATGAAATATTTATAACCTTACCCAACCCTCTCCGGAAGGAGAGGGCTTTTTGACTATGATTATTTAAAATGGGTTTAATCATTAATTCACTGACAAGGTAACAAAAACGAAATATTTATAATTATGAGATATGCATTCTCATTTATTTGCTGCTGCTTTCTTTTTTCCTGCAGCGATTTATTTATTAATCATAAATTGAAATTCGAAAAGCTTGGCGATTGCGCCGGCTATTCTGAGTCAATAAAAATGATCTCAAATATTAATGGCGAACGGTACGAGTTTTTGAGTTGTATTGATGATGGCTTTGACGGTAAGAATTATACACTCGTAAGAAAAGGCGATAGCGTGATTGTTGATTTTCCTAAAACTGCCGCTCAAAAAAAATCTTTGTATAAATTAATACTGGACGTGGATGCAAAACCCAATTACCATCATATTATTTTAGATGGAAGAGAAGTAACCATTGTACCCGCAGAAAAATAAAAATGAACAGATTAGACAAACTATTTTCTGAAAAGAAAACCAACGTACTAAACATGTACTGCACTGCAGGCTATCCAAAACTCAATTCAACAATCGAAGTAATCAATGCCTTGCAAGATAGCGGTGCCGATATCATTGAGCTCGGTATTCCCTACAGTGATCCCATTGCTGATGGACCTGTCATACAGCAAAGTAATATGCAGGCTCTCGAAAATGGAATGAGTATTCCGGTCCTTTTTGAGCAATTAAAAAGTATACGTAACTCCCCTTCCGGAGATGGGGGCATTCCAATAATTTTAATGGGTTATATGAACCCGGTTTTACAATTTGGCATTGAAATATTTTGTGAAATTGCAGCACAGGTTGGTATTGATGGGGTCATTTTACCCGATTTACCCATGTATGAATTTGAAACTCAATATCAGCAATATTTTAAAAAATATGATCTCAAATTCATTTTTTTAGTTACACCGGAAACAAGTGAAGAGCGGATACGGCAAATAGATAAACACAGCAGTGGATTTATATATGCCGTTTCATCATCATCTACAACCGGTAATACAAAACAACCTGCAGATAAAAATGCCATTGCCATTCAGGAAACGTATTTAAAAAAATTAAAGGATTTAAAGCTGAATAATCCTGTTCTGGTTGGTTTTGGAATAAAAGACAGAAAGTCATTTCAGGAGGCCTGTAAATATACAAATGGCGCTATAATAGGGTCTGCCTATATCAATGCATTAAAGGAATCCGGTCCTGTTCATCAGACAACCAAAGAATTCTTAAAGGGGATACTTGGCTAATCCATTTTGCCCAAAACTCAGTAACTTGCACTACATAATTTTTAATGATGAAAAGAATTTTCCTGTTCCTTTTTTTAGTACCGCTTTTCTGCTTTGCACAGGTTACACCAAAATCAAAAGTAAAGGCAAATACAAAAACTACGGGTAAAATAAAACCGGCAGAAGCTTATGTAATCAATGCAACCGTTGTGGGTTTTCCCGAAGGAACTGTTGTAGAATTATTAAATGGTCAAACCGGTGCAACTGAAACGGCAACAACTGTTAAAGCCAATAAATTTGAATTTAAAGGAAAATTGGAAAGGCCTGATTTTAAAATCATCCTTTTTAATAAACAGCCTCCTTACATCACCCTGTTTTTAGATAACAGTACTATTAAGATTACGGGCGTAAAGGAAACTATCGATAAGGCAAAAGTTACCGGATCAAAATCACATTCAGATTTTGAAGAGTTTAACAGGTCTCTGGAGCCATATCAATCTGTTTTTACTGATGGAGGCGAATATGATTCAGCCAAGCAGGCAAATGCTATGAAACTTATTCGGGAATTTGTAAGCACACATACCACATCATACATCACGCCATTGGCTGTAATACGTTTTAATCAGATTGCTGATGATGTTTTAGAAACAGAGGAACTGTACAACCAGCTCTCGCCGGTAATTAAAGCATCAGTTATGGGACAATATATTGCACAGCAGATTGCCGAAGGAAAACTAAATGGTACCGGAACAATGCTCGCCGATTTTTCACAGCCTGATACTTCAGGTGTTTCTGTTAGTCTTTCTTCTTTGCGGGGCAAATATGTACTGGTTGATTTTTGGGCAAGCTGGTGTGGTCCCTGCCGACAGGAAAATCCTAACCTGGTTGCCGCTTATAAAAAGTATCAAAGTAAAAAATTTACAGTACTGGGGGTTTCATTGGACAAAGCCAAACCGGCCTGGATCGATGCCATAAAAATGGACGGATTAACCTGGACACACATAAGCGATCTGCAGGGCTGGAGTAATTCAGTTGCCCAGCAGTTTCAGATTTTCTCTATTCCTCAAAACTTCTTAATTGATCCCGATGGAAAAATAATCGGTAAAAATTTACGTGGTGCAGCTTTGGAAAGAAAGCTTGCAAAAGTATTAAGGTAATTTTTTTGGTTGAGGCCTTTCTGCCGGTAGGTAGGTTTGTAGTTTTTGGTTACGTGCTGTAGTAATGCTATATAATTTGATTGGCACAGTTTATCCCGAAGGCTTTCGGGGCACTCTTGTACGATATATCATTAGTAAACTTTTAATGAACCGAAGATTCTTGGTCAGGCGACCAACAACGGCAGAAGCGGAAGCTATTTATCATTTGAATAATAACGTTGGAGTCTTTAACCAGCGATTCCCAATATTCAAATTAATCTGATCATTTTAATCTAACCTGGCTTAAAGTAATAATTACGGCAAATACTAAAGCCATTCTGAAACCTGTTTCCCGATCAATAACCGGCCCTTTGTCTTTAATGAATTAACTCCACAAAAGAGTGACAAGAATATTCACTGTAAGTGTTATTCCAAATGTTATTAGAAATCCTTTTATAAAGGCTTTAATTTTCATAAATTATATTTTAAAGATTGAACGTTTTTTTAAAATTACTAAATGTAGTAAAGGCTATCTTTTTTTAGTGCCAGCTATATTTCTTTATTAAGTATTGTTGTGTCTCATGGCGCATTCCGATTATTTTGGGACGCTTTTAGGGCATACTTCAATGTAACTTATATAGTACCTGTTTTTCTGTTTAAGCTGTCATCAATTGTAAAATATCATTTTAATAAAACATTTTGGTTACATCCTTATAACTGTAGGGTAACAATTGATTAACTGCACTGTTACATCTTTGCGTTGTCAAAAAATTAATCAATTAAATAAAACCATTATGAAATCAATTAAATCCGTTTTTATTAAAGCTGCATGTATGCTTACCTTCGTTTCATTTTCCAGCTCCTTTTCAGTTACACAGGCGCAGTCTAAGTTCAATTCAGTTATATCCACTGGCTCAATGGGTGATATTCGCTTTGTTAATGTACAGGATGGAATGCTCGTATTTGAACTGAACCTTGAAAACCTTCCTGTAAAAGGAAGCAGGCTTCAGATAAAAGACGAATCTGGATATTTATTATTTGAACAGAATATTAAGACTGAAACCTTTAAAATCCGTTACAAGATTGAAAGAAACGAGATCAGCAAAATTACTTTTGAAGTAACCGGCAAGAAAGTTTTATTTAACAAATCATTCAGCATTAGCAGCCGTGTGGAAGAAAGAATAGAAGTCGCAAAATTATAATTTCAATAAGTGCCCGGTTAAATTAAGTTGCAGAACATATCTTATGGTATGAACTGTAACTTTCTTTTCTTGTAATTTATGTAATAGTGGCAAGTTGCCTCTTATACAACTGCACCGCATTCTCTAATCCTAAGTAAACCGCATCACAAATAAGGGCATGGCCAATAGATACTTCCAGCAACCCCGGTATATTTTCAGCAAAATATTTTAAATTCTGCAGATCAAGGTCATGCCCTGCATTAATACCCAAACCCAATTCATTTGCCTTAGCTGCAGCAGCAATAAAAGGTTCTATTGCCAATTGCTTATTGCCCATTGCATATTCTTTTGCAAAAGATTCTGTGTACATTTCAATCCTATCTGTGCCGGTAGTTTTTGCAGCTTCGATCATTTCCACAACGGGGTCAACAAAAACCGAAACCCGTATGCCGGCATTTTTAAAAACAGTAATCATGTCTTTTAAATAAGCTGCATGTTCTATCGTATTCCATCCATGGTTAGAGGTGAGTTGGTTCAGGCTGTCGGGCACCAGTGTTACCTGCGTTGGTTTATTGGCCAGCACCAGGTCAACAAAACTTTGTTCAGTACAGTTACCTTCAATATTAAATTCGGTGGAGACTGCTTTCTTAAGTTCATAAATATCTGCATAACGGATATGTCTTTCATCCGGCCGGGGGTGTACGGTAATGCCATCCGCTCCAAAGCGCTCAATATCCTTTGCCGATTTAATCAGGTCGGGATTATTGCCACCGCGGCTGTTGCGGAGGGTGGCAAGTTTATTAATATTTACCGAAAGTTTGGGCATTTTTTAATTTGAGAAACACAAATTTAATCTAAAACGTATTCTGAATTGTGGAAAAAGATTAACAGGTATATCAGCAGGATAAAACCCTTGGTTCTTAAGGATGATCTATGCCCTTGAACTTAAAAGAGGATACCGGTTCAACATAAAAAAATTAGGCATTGATTTGAATTTCTGTATAAAATGTCTATATTGTTCTTTATTCTTTTCCCTCAGAAAATATTTATCTCTGCCCGCACAGGATTCTCTAACTTTTTTATTAACTACTAAACTAAACAAGTATGAAAAAAATCATTTCAGTAATTTTTGTTTCCGCTTTTTTGTTTTCCTGTAACAATGAAGAAAAAAAAGGCGAAACTGTTGCAGCCGAAGTCAAATCAGATAAACCTGCAGCTCCGGTTGAGCTTATTATGGACAGTAACCTCGTTAATTCAGTAAAAGCCACTTTTACCGCATTTGAAAACAAAGATATTAATGGCTATACAGCTAACCTGGCTGATAATGTAAAGTTCAGGTGGTCAAGTGGTGATAGTCTTGACGGGAAGCAGGCTGTTAAAGACTATTATGCCGGCAGGTTTAATATCATTGACAACATCAAATATTCAAGCCATATTTTTCTTCCGGTGATGGCTAATGCAAGTCCTAATGGAGGGGAAACTCCCACCGGGAAATGGATGCTTAGCTGGTTTAAGGTTAATGTAAAATACAAAAATGGCAAGTCAATCATGTTTTGGGCACATAATGTTCAACATTATAACGATGCCGGTAAGGTAGATCAGTTTACGCAGTATATAGACAGACATCCCATAATGGAAGCCACTAAGGACCTTGTAAAGTAAAATTTTTAATTAACTAAATACAAAACCATCCGCCTGCAAAGGGGATGGTTTTATTTATTCTTTACCCCAATAAAAACTGAAGAATAGTTATACCTTTTATTTTAGCTGGGTTTCAGTTAAGAGATTTATTTATTAAAAACGCTTGATAACCTTTCAGATGCGATAATACCTGTAAGATAAAAATCAGTTATTAAGAATTTCTTTCAGTAGTTGGAAAACCGGCCAGAAAGAATAAAGTTATAAATCCAGTTTCTGAAAAGGTTTTTTCATCAGTGCTATAAAATCTTCATCTTTTTCATTATCGTAATAGCGGTCAAGTCCATAACGGATCTCTTTGGGATCCAGTTTTTTAAAAGTACCCAATAGCCGGTCCCATATGGAAAACACGGCACCGTAATTACTATCAGTAAAAGGTTGTTTCCAGTGATGATGCACTTTGTGCATATTGGGAGAAATGAGGATATAACTTAATGCTTTATCAAGCCACCGTGGAAGACTGATATTAGCATGTGTGAAAGCAGTAGCAATAACTACCAATGTTTGATAGATCATTACACTATACATTGGGGCCCCGGAAATAAAGATAAACACTATAAAAAAAATACCCCTTAACAAACTATCGCCGGGATGATGCCGGAGACCGGTTGTTACATCCACATTATTATCGCTGTGGTGGATAAGATGAAACCTCCATAGCATTTTGTTTTTATGCATCACCAGGTGTACCAGCCAACTGCTGAAGTCCAACGCCAATACGCCAATAATTATAGTGAGCAGTATATTGGCATGCAGCCAGTAAACTAAACCGAATGATTGATTTAGACACCAATCTGACAATAACACAATCAAAATAGCAAGCAGCGTATGAATAACAAGGTGAATGACCGTGAAACCAAGATTAACTGCAGCATGCCGTATTTTATTTTTTTTGTAATGCAAAGACAACAATGGGATGGCGCCTTCAAGAATCCAAAAGATCAACAAGCCGCCAACTAAAATAGCCATCCGTTCAAGCGGATGCTTTTCCAGTGTTTGAAAATGATTGATAATATCCTGCCACATATGGGGCAAAAGTTACGAAGGAAAAGCTAAAACAGTGTAGTTCCTTTTCTGGAATTTTTTATGGTTTATTTTAGTTCATGAGCCACGAACCAAGTCGGCGGGGGCTTGGGAAGTGATTATTAAAGTTGAGTAACGCCAGCAAAGGTGGAAGTGTAAGCGCCTGTTCCGTAGGAACAATTTGTGGGTAGCTTAAATATGTACCAGTTTGTCTTTTCGTTCCATAGGAACGTGTTGTGCTCCATTTTGCACAATGCGTTCCGCTGGAACGCCGGATAACATTATGCTGTATATGCTACCCACAAGACCTACTTACCGGCAGACAAGTGTTCCGCTGGAACAGGTGAGTGGATTTTTCGTCTTATGATTTTTTGGGAATGTTAGCAGCTTTTCGATTGCTATGCCGCTTGTCAGGAGACAAGGCGGCAGCGGCTCACGGGGGAAGCGTTGGCTTTCAGATGAGTTAGGAACACAGACTTGCGGCGAAGGAGACAAGGCTGTTCACGGTGGTAGGGCTGGCTTGCGGACAGGTTAGGAACACAGACAAGGGCAAAAGTGTAGTTCCTTTTCAGGAAATTTTTTATGGTTTATTTTGGTTCATGAGCCACGAACCAAGTCGGCGGGTCTTTACAATACTTTTGTAGGTTGTGTTATTCATTTTATTTTTGGCTTATATAAAGGACATTAGGTGCATCAGTTCTGGCGACTGCTATATCAAGAAAACCATCCTTGTTAATATCACCAAGTGCCATTCCATATGCCTTTCCTTTATTGTCACCAAATTTTACTTCTGTAAATTTAATTCCACCTCCTATATTGAAAAAAGCAGTTGTTTTTGACTCATCATATCCAACAACTATATCAGGTTTCTTGTCATTATTAAGTTCTCCGATAACAATTGATGATGGCACATACTTTTCACCAAAAGATATTGGAGCACTCATGCCACCTTTTAAATCATTTAAGTATATAAAAGTTCCACTTTTTTCATCACCGACCACTAAATCAATAAATCCATCATTGTTCAAATCGGCAGCTGCTGCCGTACGGGCAGAGTTTTGGGCGGGACCAAAAGATTTTGTTATATTAAAGTTTGCCTTCCCATCATTATAAAAAATAAGACTTTGGCCACCGTCACGATGTGGAACCGCTAAATCAATAAATCCATCTTTGTTAAAATCAGCGGGAACTATTGTTGTAGCAGATTCGGCAGGAATAGCTCTGTAAACCTGAGCAGGAAATTTACCAAATCCGTCGTTAAGGCAATAATAAGAAGGCCCTTTTCTGTTTGCGGCTATAATATCTGGTTTGCCGTCGTTATTCAAATCTGCGACTGATGCGTTTCTGGTATTCCAATTCGGTTCACCCCAGGTTTGAGATAAACTAAAAATACCTTTTCCATTATTAAAGTAAATCTTCTTCTCATCTGGATTATCGTTACTAACTACAATATCAAAATCTCCGTCATTATCTAAATCCGCTAATACCGTTGAATATGTCTTATCAGGTTTTGTACCCAATTCTACAACGTTGGTAAATTCGCCTTTTCCATTATTGAATAAAATTTTATTATACAGCGGCCAATGCCTGCCTTTTGCAAGTACAATATCAAGGTCATTGTCACCGTCTAAATCACCAAAACTTACATTCGCAGAAGTTTCAGATTTGTTTTCTAATACCACTATTGAGTCAAATCGTCTTAACTCCAACTGTTCACTAATATTAAGTTTATAATCATTACCCAGCCGGTTAGATTGTGAAAAAGAAAAAGCGAAAAATAAAAATAGCCCCAATAATATCGGTACAATATTTTTCATTGATATTTTATTTTATGATACGATAAAAAAAATGATTTAATTAAAAGCATTTTGTACACAAGTAAACAATTGTATCCATTAACGAAAACATTGTAATGTATCAATTTAATTTCATCCCATGTCTTTGGTCTTGTCTTCTAAAACAATATAGCTCAATTATTTTTCAGTAAAAAATTTATGCTGCTGTTATGTTGGTTGTTTGTGATTGCCAAGGCTACTTTAGCTACCGCACGAATACCAACAACGAGGAAAAAAATTCCAGACACTGTCCGGTAAGTTTAATCGGCAACAAGTCATCCTATCGTAAGACTTGTTCCAGTAGGATCTGCCTTTGTCGGCAGACAGGTTTGTCGAAACCGGGGTTATATTAACTAACCCGTCTTCGACAAGCTCAGACTGACAGCAAAATTAATAGCCAAGACTTCAACCACGCAATACGATAATAAAAAATCCCACCTGCCAAAGGCAAATGGGATCAGTTTATTTCAAAATGGGATTTATTAATACCTGTAAGCCTCTGCCTTAAACGGCCCTTCTTTTGGAAGTCCCAGGTAAGCACTTTGATCGGTAGTTAACACATCTAATACCACGCCAATTTTAGCAAGGTGTAAACGGGCAACCTTCTCATCCAGGAATTTTGGTAACACATAAACCTTGTTCTCGTATTTATCTGTGTTGGTCCATAACTCAAGCTGAGCCAATGTTTGGTTGGTGAACGAAGCACTCATCACAAATGAAGGGTGACCGGTTGCACAACCTAAATTTACCAGGCGGCCTTCAGCCAGTACGATAACATCTTTACCTTCGATGGTATAAAGATCAACCTGTGGTTTGATGGTGTTTTTGGTATTGCCATAGTTTGTATTTAACCAGGCCATATCAATTTCAATATCAAAGTGACCAATATTACAAACGATCGCTTTATCCTTCATTAAGCGGAAATGCTTTTCAGTGATCAGGTCACGGCAACCACTGGCCGTTACAATGATATCCGCTTCTTTAACTGCTTCGATCATTGGCTTAACTTCAAAACCGTCCATAGCTGCCTGTAAAGCACAGATAGGATCAATCTCGGTAATGATAACCCTGCAACCTGCACCTTTTAATGAAGCAGCAGAACCTTTACCCACATCACCATAACTACCAACAACAGCAACCTTGCCGGCCATCATTACATCAGTTGCACGGCGGATAGCATCTACTAAACTTTCTTTACAACCATACTTGTTATCAAATTTAGATTTGGTAACAGAATCGTTGATGTTGATTGCAGGAATAGGCAAAGACCCTTTTTCCATACGCTCATATAAACGGTGAACACCGGTAGTGGTTTCTTCACTCAATCCTTTTACATGCTGAATTAACTCAGGATAGGTATCAAATACCATATTGGTTAAATCACCACCATCATCAAGTATCATATTTAACGGACGATCGGCAGCACCAAAAAATAAGGTTTGCTCGATACACCAGTCAGATTCCTGCTGGGTTTGTCCTTTCCAGGCAAAAACTCCAATACCTGTTGCAGCAATAGCTGCTGCAGCCTGGTCCTGTGTACTGAAAATATTACATGAACTCCATTTTACTTCAGCACCCAATGAAGTCAATGTTTCAATTAACACCGCTGTTTGAATGGTCATGTGCAGGCAACCTGCAATTCTTGCACCTTTCAATGGTTGTGATGGTCCGTACTCAGCACGGATGGCCATTAAGCCCGGCATTTCTGCTTCGGCTAACATAATTTCCTTGCGGCCCCATTCGGCCAGGCTCATATCTTTAACCTTGTGGGCAAGCTTAAAATCAATGGCATTTTTTGTTATTGTTGACATATTTAATGTTTTAGACTGCAAATTTAAAATATTCAGTAGAATATTCTGTATAGTTTCATAACTTTGGGTGATAACCCTGTTTATTAGTTTATTACAGGATAAAAGGCAAGTTTACTATGGCAAAAGCAATTAAAAAAGAAAATTCACCCATAACGGCTGTATCACTTGATACAAAAGATATGGCCATATTGAAACTTTTGCAGGAAAATGCAAGGGTTACGGTTAAGGAGATCTCGCAAAAAATTCACCTGAGTACCACACCTGTTCATGAGCGCATTAAGCGCATGGAAGAGAGTAGGGTGATAAAACAATATGTAACCCTGGTTGATCAAAACAAAATTGACCTGAATCTGATGGTAATTTGTTATGTTTCTTTAAAAGAGCATAGCAAAACTGCCGGTGTAAAATTTATAAAAATGGTTAACGAACTTCATGAAGTGATTGAATGCTACAGCATAAGCGGCGAATTTGATTTTATGCTGAAAGTGGTTTGCAAGGACATGAACACCTACTACGATTTTCATGTAAACAAATTAAGCCAGCAGGAGAACATGGGCAATGTGCAGAGTGTATTTGTTATGGGGGTGATTAAAGAGACGCATCAATTGGTGCATGGGTAAGCCGGTACTGGGGAATAAGTAGTAAGTATTAAGTAATAAGTATTAAGTATTAAGTATTAAGTAGTTAGAAATTGGCTGAATAAATTTACAATCTAAAAATAATAATTCTTATTACAATCATACTTACTTTTTAATTTTTATTCTGAGTTCAGGTGCAAACATAAACCGGCCCTGAGCATCCTTGGCAACAATATCGAAAAAATATAATTCTTCGCCCTCCCTTATTTGTTCGGTCAGGATATTTATCCATAGTTTGGTCAGTGGAGTTGTTCTGAACAGTTCTGAAACATTACTGGTAACTGGAGATACTTTACCGGTCTCTTCATTTTCGGTAACCCCAATTTTTTTATACAATACCTGGTAAGATGAAATAGTGTACATATTTTTTTTATCATCCGTGATCTTCAATGGTAATTTAACCAACTGAACAGCTTCATCAACAGAAACCGTTGCCGAATCAGCATGGATACCGAGCATACAGGTAAGTTTTGGCGGCTTAAATTTTTGAGTGTTATGGGGCCTGGCAACAACTGGTTTTGGGTTTTGGGCGATTGCTGTTACCAGTAATAATGACAATGTAAGCGGTAATAGAGATCTTATAACTGTAAACATGGTTTCTGTTTAGAAGATAAAAACGAATTTACGCAACTATTAGTATGCTTTTTTAGATTTAACTGATCGTTGACAGGCTCTCTTCAATGGTCCTTATCCTGGCTTCAGCATCGGCTTTTTTCTTTTGTTCAATAGCCAGTACTTCGGGTTTTGCATTTTGTACAAAACGTTCGTTGCTTAATTTTTTTTCAACGGCTGACAGGAAACCTTTCTGGTGTTCAAGGTCTTTCAGTAAATCAACTTTCAATGTTGATGTATCCAGATCTTTTTCTGTTTTAATATAAAACTTATCTTTTTCAACAGCTACTACTATAGTGTTTGCTATGGCTTCTTTAGTAAATGAAAGTTCATTTGCATTAACCTGTTTGCTTAAAATATGTACAATAGAGTTGTAACTTTCTATTGCATTTGTTTCAATAAATAGTTTAATCGCCTCTTTCGGTTTAAGTTGATTTTTGTTTCTGCCATCACGTATGGTGGTAATAACCTGTTTCAATAATTCGCCATGCGCTAAAATTTTTTTATCAACTGCCTTTACTGTTGCAAATTGCTTCATACAAAGATCATCCGTCTGTTCTTTAAGTAAATGATAGATCTCTTCAGTAACAAAAGGCATATACGGATGCAGTAACTGCATCAACTCTTCAAAATAAGAAACCGTCTTAGTATAAACTGCTGAATCAACAGGTTGTTCAAAACCCGGCTTCACCCATTCTAAATACCAACTGCAAAAGTCATCCCAGATCAACGAATAAATTGTTTTTAATGCCTCACTCAATCGAAACTGCTTCATTAAAGTATCAACCTCGGACCTTACTTCATTTAATCGGTTTGAAAACCAGTCCAAAGGAAAGCTGTAAGCTGTAAGCTGCGAGCTATCAGCTAAAGGCTCAAGGCTAATAGCTTGTCTTCCCTCCCACATCTTAACCAGCTTCAGCGCATTCCAGATCTTATTATTAAAATTCCGTCCCTGCTCCAGGCTGTTTTCATCAAACATCAGGTCATTGCCGGCAGGGGAGGAAACCATAATACCGAATCTTACCGCATCTGCTCCATATTTGTCAATGAGATCTAACAAATCGGGACTATTACCTAAACTCTTGCTCATCTTGCGGCCCAGTTTATCCCTTACCATGCCGGTAAAATAAACATCCTTAAACGGGATCTGCTTTTCATATTCCATACCCGCCATTACCATACGAGCCACCCAAAAGAAAATGATATCCTGTCCGGTTACTAAAACTGAACCGGGATAATAATAATTTGCTTCTTTATTGCCGGGTTCTGTAATTCCTTTAAAAACTTCTATTGGCCAAAGCCAGGCAGAGAACCAGGTGTCTAAAACATCGGCGTCCTGGCTCAGTTGAGCATTGGGTATTGAACCTGCCTGTCCGGTAGGCGGGAATTGTTTATTGAATATTTCCTTTGCTTCATTTTCAGTTTCAGCAACTACCATTCTTCCTTCTGCATCATACCATGCCGGTATCTGTTGCCCCCACCAAAGCTGGCGGCTGATACACCAGTCTTTTACATTTTCTAACCAGTATTTATATGTAGCTAAAAATTTATCACCGGGATGAATTTTAATATTACCATCAACAACTGCATTTAACGCAGGCCCGGCCATCTCTTTCATTTTTACAAACCACTGCGTACTTATTCTGGGCTCTACAACAACACCAGTGCGCTGACTATAACCTAATCTTGTAGTATATTCTTCTTCCCGGGTTAAAAAGTTTTTTTCCAATAGTTCTTTAATAATTTTTTTGCGGGCTACAAACCGGTCTTCACCTATATAAATCTGCGCTGCTGTACTCATCGTTCCGTCTTCATTAATGGTATCAACAACTTCCAGGTTATGTTTTAATCCTAAATTATAATCGTTGATATCGTGTGCCGGTGTAACTTTTAGGGCACCGGTTCCAAATGCCGGATCAACATAGTCATCAAAAATGATGGGTATGCGGCGGTTGATCAGTGGTACAAAAGCATAAGCACCTTTTAAATGAGCATAACGTTCATCATTTGGGTTAACACAAATGGCAGTATCACCCATAATGGTTTCGGGCCGCTGTGTAGCAATACTGATGTACGCTTCTTTGACGGTATCTAATTTGTAACGCAGATGATAAAGCTTGCCGGTCAGATCTTTGTACTCCACTTCTTCATCACTCAATGCAGTTTTTGCAGATGAATCCCAGTTGATCATTCTGGCACCCCGATATATTAATCCTTTATTATAGAGATCAATAAAAACTTTTATTACCGCTTTGTAATAATGATCATCCATCGTGAATGTTGTCCTGTCCCAATCAACACTGCAGCCTAACCTTTCGATCTGGTTGTAGATGATACTACCATATTTATCTTTCCACTCAAAAGCATATTTTAAAAATGCGGCTCTGGATAAACTATTTTTATCAATGCCTTTTTCCTTAAGCATGCCCACTACTTTTGCTTCAGTAGCAATAGATGCATGGTCGCTGCCCGGCACCCAACAGGCATTAAAGCCACTCATGCGGGCTTTACGTACTAAAATATCCTGTACGGTTTCATTCAATGTATGTCCCATGTGAAGCACTCCGGTAACATTGGGTGGTGGTATTACCACTGTAAATGCCGGGCGGCCATCTGGCTTACTGTTAAAATACCGCTGTTTAACCCAATGTTTATACCATCTGTCTTCAACTGCTTTGGGCTCAAAATTTTTAGTCAAATCCATTTTTTCTGTTCCTTGTAATTGTAAGTGTGCAAAAGTACAAAAAAGAGGGGAGGTTTTAAACAGGCAATAATGAAAAGGCTTGAGCGAATTGTTAAAAAAGAATATTTGTGTTTATAAAGTATAAAAACACCATTAATGGATATTATTTTTGTAACATAAATTTTAAAACAGGCAATGAATAAATTATCAGCATTTGCATTTATTTTCTTTTTTTCAAACAGTTATGCACAAATAGGTATGCCGGATGATGAGCAATATGCCAATATCAAAAATCAAACATTATATGTGGAGATGAATGATACAACCAGTGCCGCCAATAAGCAGATGGCAAATGCCATCAGGCAGGGCTGGACAGTTTCGAAACTGGAATTTGTAACACCGCAACAAATGAGCAAGTACCTTCAGCCGGGTAATTTTTTTGTAACGCTGGAGCATGACAATACCAGCTTTAATTTTTACAGAGAAAAAGTCAGTGCTTTTGGAGAGATAAAAAGAACAAAGTCAGGTGATATTAACAATGATTATTTCTACCTGAGTTTTTGGGTATTGGATAAAAGTTTTGATGCAGAAAAGGAGTTAAAACCAAAAAATAAAAAAAAGGTAGCCAGGGCCGAATTGTACCTCATGTCAATTGGTACAGGTAATATAGATTTCAGCAGCAGAAATATTGGTTCAGTGGGTTTTCAGTCAGAGTTTTGTAACGGGCTCCCGGGATATTTAAAATGTATTTTCCAGGGTGTAAGCAATAACATCAGTGCAAATAAAACAGTACAACTTAAAAAAGATGTAGATGCTGCTCCCGCTTTGGTAAATCTTAAAAATGATACATTATATGTACCTAATTATGTGTATGGGCCCGGAGGAACTATGTTACCGGATGAAATAGAAAACTCAGCAAATGGCAGGTACATGAATAAACTTTTGGAAAGCTATAGTTACCCGATCAGGTTTATCCGGAGGGATGAACTGAGCAATATGATACTTAAGGCAACAAAACCACTTTATTATTTTAATCATGTTCAAAGTTCAGCAGATAAAATGATAAGTGTAGTTAACGGACAGAATGGAGAGATTCTTTATTACAACTTTAATGATAAATCATACCGGCCCAAAGCCAAGAATTTTAAGGAGCTGAGCGATTTGGTGGAATCTTTAAATTAGGCAAGTTAAAAGCATAAGAGATGAAGGTAAATAATCTTTGTTTGCCTGTAACAATATAGCAGGTGATAAGCGGTTTAATAAAGTGAACTAAATCATAAAAAATTAACCGCTTCCTGCAAGTGCCTGTTGAAAGTATTCTTTTTTAATCCTGCAGTACTTCATGCTTACTGTGTGCTTCAGTAAGTTTACGTTGTACTTCATAGGCTACAGGTGCATAGGAATCAAAATACATGTTGAAACGGGCACGGCCCTGTGATAAACTGCGAAGTGATGAGGAATACTGATGCATCTGTGAAAGAGGTACTTTGGCCATGATCTTTTCAAAATGCCCCTCAGCTTCCATCCCTTCTACAATGCCCATCCTGGTTTGCAGATCGCCCATTACAGCACCAACCATTTCATCAGTACAAAAAACCTCTACTGTATAAATGGGTTCCAGCAGTTGCGGATCAGCTTCCATAAATGCCTGGCGGAATGCATGCAGGCCGGCTATCTTAAAAGAGATATCGTTGCTGTCCACGTCATGCATCTTTCCATCATACACACTTACCCTTACATCCCGGATATAACATCCCGTTAGCGGGCCGTTCTGCATTTTTTCCATCACCCCTTTTAAAATGGATGGAAGGAACCTTGTATCAATGGCACCACCTACAATACAATTACAAAAAACCAATTTGCCACCCCAGTCAAGGTTAATTTCTTCTTTGCTGCGCAGGTTTAAACCTGCCGGGTTGGGCATACCTTCATACCAGGGTTCAATACGCAGGTATACTTCGCCAAACTGACCTGCACCACCGCTTTGTTTTTTATGCCGGTAGTTAGATTCGGCCATACGGCTGATGGTTTCGCGGTATGGGATCTTTGGCTTTTCAAACTTTACATCCAGTTTATGTATGTGTTCAATTTTCCATTGCAATACTTTAAGGTGCAATTCGCCCTGGCAGTGCAATAACGTTTGTTTTATTTCGGGAGATACTTCAAACAGCACTGTAGCATCTTCTTCCTGTAAGGTGTGCAAAGCCTGTGACAGTTTTTCTTCATCGCCTTTGTTTACCACAGAAATGGCTACGGTAACATTTGGTTTAGGGAAAATAATAGGTTGCAACTCTACATGGGTACCCTTTTCGTGGAGCGTATTGTTTACATGTGTTGAACGTAGTTTAATGGTGGCGCCAATATCTCCTGCCACCAGTTCCTGCACCGGTACCCGGTTGTGGCCCTCCAATAAAAACAACTGGTTGATCTTTTCTGTAACACCGGTATTTTCATTTACTAATTCGTTTCCGGTTTTGATGCTGCCACTATAAACTTTAAACAGGCTCAGTTCGCCAATATGTGGCTCAATGATGGTTTTAAAAATAAACACACAGGCAGGTCCGTTTACATCGCAGGGTAATTCGCCACCTGCTACCGTTTTTTGTGGCGGCATTTCAATGGGTGCAGGGCTTACATAGTCAATAAAGCTCATGATGCGTCCGATACCCATATTTTTTTCTGATGATGCACAAAACAACGGGAAGATATCATGTTTGATCATGGAAGTATGCAGTCCCGCTTTCATTTCTTCTTCTGTGAGTTCGCCCTGGTCAAAATATTTTTCCATCAGGCGTTCATCATTTGATGCAATGGTTTCTATCAGATCTTTATGTAACTGTTCTGCCCTTTGTTTTTCCTCATCGGGGATTTTTAATTTTTCCGGCTTGCCACCTTCCGGCCCGTATTTATACATCACCATGTTAAGCACGTCAATGATGCTGTTGAAACTGCTGCCCGTTTGTACGGGATACTGAACAGCCACAATGTTGCCTCCGAAATGTGCTTTGGCTTCCTGTAAACTGCGGTCAAAATCTGCTTCATCCCGGTCTAACTGGTTAACTACAAAAATAGTGGGGGTTTTAAAAGTGTCGGTGTATTCCCAAATGATATCGGTACCCACTTCCACTCCCATGGCAGCATTCAATATTATTACACCGGTATCAGCTACCCGCAGGGCACTGATGACTTCGCCGGCAAAATCATCATATCCGGGTGTGTCAATAATGTTGATCTTAAATTCCTTCCAGGGTATGTGCAGCAGCGAAGAGAAAACGGAACTCTGCCTTTCAGTCTCCAGGTCGTGGTAATCGCTTACCGTATTTTTTGCAGCAATACTGCCGCGGCGTTTTGTAACGCCTGCATCAAAGAGCATACATTCTGCCAAAGTGGTTTTGCCACAGCCAGCATGCCCCAGCAGTGCTATATTTTTTACATGTTTGGAATCGTACGTAGCCATAAAATATTTTTTTAAATAGTATTGGTCAATCAGTTAACCGGCCAGCCTTATAAAGGCTGGCCGGTGTTTTACAGATCTTATAGTTTTATGAAGGAATGAAACTCATCCCCGAGTTTGTCCAGGTCAGACAGGAGCATATCTATTTTATCCTTGATGTAGCGATGTGGTATGCGGTGCCCGAAAGTTGGATGCCGTTCTGCTTCATGCACATGGTACCTGATCTCATGTTTCAGATCATGGATATTGATGAGTTGTATATGGAACTGGTTGTGGAAATGTTCAATACCAACCATTACAACAGGGTCATTTTTCCCAGGTGCAAAATAATATAATTCATTTTTAAGCTGATTGATTTTTTCACGGTATGATGCCAGTTCATTAAGCCATTGGTTGCACTCATCAAGGAGTGTGCGGTGCTGTGTTTCTGTATACATGTTGAAAGAATTTAGTGTTATTAAAAAATTGAGTACCTGTATTGTAAATATTTTTTAATTGCGGAATAAAGGTAATAACAGGATGAAAAAAAATCCTGATATTGGTCATGCATCAGCATAAGATATCTCATTTTCAACGGGTAGGGATCGGATTTTTTATAATTGGTGCGCCGGCCTGTTGTGAAAGCACAGGGTAAATCAGGAGGTGACATATAAAGGTTTATACGCCCATTTAGATTTACTGTAAAGAAACGAATTTGTATCAAATAATGAAATACTTTTTATTTTTTTCAGGCATAACCCTGGCAGGTTTTACCGCAAATTATTAACTGCTTACTATAACTTCTACAATTGTTTTTCAGATCTGCCTGCCGGCATATAGTAACAGCCAAGGTTTGGGAAAATTAAAACCTTTTTGGGATACTTAATTCCGGTCAGTTCATACACAAGAAGTATTGAATGATAAAAATACCCACTGTACGGTATTGTAATAAGGACCGGAACAGGCTAATTTTACAGAGAAATATTATTGAAAATTGTAACCCTGATTATTATGAAAAAGTATAAACCAAACAGGTATGCCGTTATTTCATTTTGTATCTGGCTGTTGCCTTTATTTGGCATTGCACAAAATTGCGATGCCATTACAAGAAAACAGTTAAAAGATAAGCTGGAACAAATGGGCTTAACCGTAAAAATGCTAAATGAAAAAGCAGGTGAAGAGAAGTATGAAGTTAATCACCCCAGTTCCGATTTTAATGTGCCTGTTGCTTACGAAATAAGCTCCAGCACAAATTATATCTGGCTTACCGCATTTCTTGGTAGTGCAGAGTCTGCCATAGAAAGTAAAAGCCTGGAAATGCTTAAAGAGAATTCTAAAATTCAGCCATGCCTTTTTTACATTACCGCTAAAGGAAACCTGATGATGGGATTAGCAATTGAAAACCGGGGTGTTACCAATACTATCTTACGAAGGCATATTGACAAAATTGTTTCCGATGTTTCAAAAACTGCCTCTATCTGGCAAAAATAAAACAGTGTTAACCCATTACTGAGTAAGACCAGACTTGAATGGGAAGAATGATGAATACTCCGAAATGAGATAAAAAAACCAACATTTTTAAATGTAGGTTGATCTTAAAGAATAAAAACGGGTATGGCCGGGTACTACTTATTTCTTGTTCATTAATCCTTTTACAAAGCCAACAATGGTCATGAGAATACCGCCGCCTGCACCACCACCGGCTACACTGGTGAGAATGCTGCTGGTATCCATACTACCCGCTTCTGCACCACCGCCAACTCCAAACATGCTCAATAGCTGCCCGCCTAATCCGCCGCCAACGATACCTGCAATAGAATTACCAATTGTACCCAATGAAGACTTAGGCATTAATTTGCCTGCAACATTACCTCCGATTGCACCGGAAGCCAATTGAATGATTAATTGTAAAATTTCCATAAAATTATATTTTGGTTTATAAATATGGAAATACGGTACAAAAAATAATTTTGTAATTTTTTTTATTACCCATATCAATCTTTTCGGTAAATTTTATTTTTATGTTTTAGCAGTTTATCGGATCAGATTTTTTATTGTAGTGAACACAGTACAGCAGTTTACGTAAACGTTGGATGGCAATACAATCACCTGTGGCTGCAATATAATAATCCGGCACATACAACCACATCGCCTGAATAAAATAGTGTTGTTATTTTTTAGAAAAAGAAATTTATCGCTACCCTGTACAGGCACAAATTCATTTGTAGCAGCATAAAATTAATATTATTCAAACGGGTTTTAATTTAATGAGGAAGTATTCATCGTGGTTTAGATCCTCAGATAGTGATCTTCCGGTCTCTGGCAATGTTTTTCCATATGGCAACAGCCTTGCCATTTTCCACAATGCTTATACTCTCGTACAAAGCAACAGTGGGGCAGATATGCCAGGGGATACCATAAAGAATATCGCCCGGTTTAAATTGATCATTTGTTTTGTTTTCTAAAACCAAATGCTCTTCGCTTTGTGCAATGGCAACCAGTAATTCAGATTCAGGAAAGAAAACCCTTTTTGTTATTTCATTTTCAGCAGCAACAGATTTATGTCCAAGGTCGGTACATATTTTTCCTGTACCGGGTAAGGAAACCACCCTGGTCAGCAATACCGCTGCCGGAATGAATTCCTGTTCAGGACAAATAACAGCATAACCTTTATCCCAATAAATAAAAGTACCGGGACTGCATTCTGTTCCTTCTCTTTTACAATGAACAGAAAAAGTGGGAGAGCCTCCGGCAATGATGACTGGTTTGGGTAAACCCATACTTTCAATTTTTATTGCCAGGCCATCTACTATGGAAAATGCCTCATCACATTTTTTTTTCTTTATTAAAAATTCAATATCCCGGATATGGCCATCATAGGCATGTAAACCTTTTATGATGATACCGGCTGCAGTTGAACAGGCAGCATATAATTTCAAAGCATCATCACCGGTACTAATACCGGTTCTGTTCATCCCTGCATTAAGGTCTATATATACCGGAACTTTTAATGCGGCGCCACTGAATGCTTTGGATTGTTCTGCAGCAGAAAGTAAATTATCGGTTAGACAGGAGAATTGGGTATGCGGATATTTTTTAATTAACTCAATAAACCGCTTCAGCTTTGGCCCTACTGGCTGATAGGCCAGCAAAACATCTTTTGCTTTATTGATACCAAGCATTTCTGCTTCGGCAATGGTTGCACATTTAAATTTGTATATCCCGGCGTCCATCATCAGTTTTACCACTTCGGCACATTTATGAGTTTTAACATGCGGACGGAGCCTGTTTATATCGCCTGTCATTTTTATCGCTGTTTGTATATTGGCTTTCACCCTGCCGGGATATATCAATAATGCCGGCGAATCAATTTCGTATGCATTGTCTACCTCGAACCATTTTTTTTCGATCATTAATTTTAGTTTGTGCTTTTGCAGTAAAGACTGCAATGTAATCAGTTTTATTTTCGGACAGCATCTCCTGCAATATTTGTTGCCGGAAAAAAGTCTTTATATGATCGCCGGATGTTTTATTTTTAAGAATAATTTTTTGGTTGATGCATAAATGGTTTGTTTTAACCTTTATTTTTTGGACACAGGGCGGCAATGCCCAAACACTTGCCCAATGGTCACAATTGGTACAATGGGATGGGGTAAGCCACTGGTCGAGATATATCAAAACGCAACCTGCTTTCCAGGGGCCTAACGCATTGCCGGTGCCCCGTGTTGGCAATGGATGCATCGACAGCAGCTTTTTTATAAGTGCAACAGGCAATTTTCATTTTTCAAAAGGAGACAATACACAGAACTATGCAGTATATGCCAATTACTGTTTGGTAAAAGAATTTATTTCCATGGATATTTTTTGGGTACCGTTTGAATATTATCAGTTGAGTCATGCGATGAAAGAAGAAAGGCATATTTTTCCACAGTTTTATTATGATAAAAAAGGGGAAGGTGAATTGCATTTGAATACAAATTTTCAGATACTGAAAAGATGGAAAAAAAAGATCAGTCTTGCTGCAAGGATCGGATACCGTTTTCCAATAGGTTCGGGTTTTGGGGCAGCCAGGGATATCGATGCACCCGGTTATTATTTTGATATTTCATTCGGCAAGCCCATCCATCATTCGGCACTTAAATGGACAGGTATGCTGGGTTTTTATTCCTGGCACATAGAATCTGACAAAAATAACCAGGATGATGCCTTCCTGTTTGGAACGGGGCTGGAGTGGAATAAAAATAACTGGAAGATACAAACCCATGTGGCCGGTTACTGGGGTTATTTGGAAAACAGCGGGGATAAACCGGTAGTGTTCAGGTTTAATATGGAGAAAAAAATAAAAAGTTTCGGCCTGTTGTTGGGGTTTCAGCAGGGGCTTCATGATTTTGAGTACAGCAGTGGGGAAGTGGGGGTGAAGTACCTGATCCGGAAGTAATAAATTATTTTATAGGTTTACTTTCAGGTGCTATTGTTTCTCCAGCAATTTTTTCTTTTGTGTTTCATATTCTTCTTTGGTTAAAGCACCTGCTTTGTATAAGTCAAATAGTTTTTTGATCTCATCTGCCACCATAAGTTTTTTGACCTCGTCTTCCCCCATTTGTTTTTTGGTTTCATCAGGTACAGTCTGTTTTTTCGTTTCTGCCGGCACAGTTTCAGGGCGCTTGTTTTTAAAAGCTTCAGGTACTGTTAATTCGCCGGCTTGCCCGTTAAAACCTGCAATCGCCCTTTCAAAATTCAATATGATATCTGTTTCTTCCTGCTTTCCGTCCTTATAGGTTACAGTACCGAGGATCCTGATGCTGATATTATCCTCCCCGGAATTTGTATAATTTTTTAATTTATTAACACGTATCGTACTGTTTTGTAAAGAATATGTATTGGTTTTGCCCTGGCTGCTGTGAAATTTAATAAATTTAAAATAGCCGGCTTCTGATGTGCCATTTGCAAGCTCTAAAATTTGCCCTTTGTAAATTTTATATCCGCCTGAGGTAAACAAAGTATCATGCTCAAACCGGGGCAGGCTATTTTGTGCAGTTGATAATAAAGGGCAAAGCAGCAGCAGGGAAAATAATTTTTTCATTGCATAAATTATTAATAAAGTAACGGAATTTTATTTACAACGTCAAGTTGATAAAGGTTAAGATAGAAATGGGGTATTCCTTAAAAAACTCACTTTATTATTCTGAGGTAAGGGCAGCAGCATATCAGTGATCATCAAAAGTTACGATTACCGGAACATGGTCACTGTATTGTGCCCAAAAACTGAAGTCGCCGATTTCTACCGATTGGATTTTATGGGCAAGGTCGGTTGATGCAAAGCAATAATCCATGTGATAAGGCTTGTCCTGGTGCCGGTATAAATAATAAGTAGGGTGATCTTCGTTTCCCTGTATTTGTTTATGAAAAAGATGGTAACAACTGGTTATGCCTTTTTTGTGCAGATGATCCACCACATGTGTGTGGTTGCCTGTTCGGTATTTTCTGTCCCAGATGGTATTGCTGTTAAAGTCGCCGGTGAGTATCGTATTCTTTTTGGATAGTTTGTAATGCTGAAGTGCTTTCCACACCTGTTCTACATATGTGCCATCGGGGTCGGCGGGGTTGTTTGCCCACACAGCAAATAAAGTGAATGCATAATTGTTGCCTGTAACTGCAATGGAAACAATCATTTTAAACTCCGGATTGTAGGTTTTGAGCAGCTTAAACCTGAGGTGGCTGTATGAAAAAATACCAATGCCCTTATTTTTATTATCTCCAAACCAAAGTATATCGGTGGGTTTCGGTATATCATCATTGAATTTTAATTTATCGGGGTGCTCACATTCGGGTACCACTACAATATCAGGCTTATGGGCCAGGATGTGCCCGGCTTTTTTTCGAAAAGCCATATTGCAGTTCCAGGTGATTATTTTCATAAGTCCATATTTTTTAATACAGGTATAACAGTAACAGAATTTTATCTGAAGCTAAAAAGATTTGAAAAGTAAAAAATATCAGGATCTGATACATCGTTGGGTGAAAACAACACAAGAGCAGGTGATCTTATCTTAGAACTGCCGTCAGTATACGATCTTTAAGTATGTTACTTAATTAATATTTTTTTTATTTCCAAATATTTCACCAAATCTGTCATATAACCCTTACTGAATGGAATTAAATTAGCGTCATCAAATATTTCTGATTTTTCTGAATAAATGATCTCTTCAGATGCTGCATCAAATAAATCACTCAATATAAAAAAGCCTTTTTCCTTTGAATAAGAACCTGGTGTAGAAATACTTTTACTATACTCATTGCCTTCTACTTTTCCCTTGTAACCTAAAATTCCTGAAACCAAGCCTATTATAAGGGGGTCGGTGCCATCAAATTTTGAACCGGGAATATAGTTTATGGCGTCTGCTTTTCTTATACAATAGATAACAAATAAAGCATTGCAGCCGGAAGCTTTTACTTTATTTATAAATTCTTCTTTTGAGGGCGGTTTTGGATCATTCAGTGAAGGGTGTATTGCATCTATACTTTTTACAACCTTATACCCTTTTGACTCTGCTGCAGCTGCAAATTCTTTTTCCAATCGTACCCTTATTTCTATATCGCCGGTATTTGCGATTATAAACAGGTTATTATATGACTTACTGTCTTTCTTTATGTCGGCCGAATTTTTAGTTGATGAACAGGCTAAAAATAAAGAGAAAATAATTGAAGAAAAAACAGGAAAAATTTTCATTTGAAACTTATTTTAAGCTATGATAAAATGAAATATTTTTTTCAACCTCAAACTTTCAACTCAACTCTTCCTTCCACTTATCCCTGTCATAGGGACTAAACTTCCAGGGTGCAAAATTATTTTCGATATTGCCGAACATTGTGTTCCATTCCTGCGGGGCATTACTGTCTTCCATAATAAGGGCGCGGCGCATTTCAATAATAATATCAAGTGGAGATATACTTACCGGGCATTCCTGTACACAGGCATTGCAGGTGGTGCAGGCACGTAATTCTTCAACAGTAATATGATCCTTCAATAAAGTTTTGCCATCATCTTTAAATTCGCCGTTGGCTTTTATGTTTTTCCCTACGGCCTCCAGGCGGTCACGTGTATCCATCATAATTTTTCGGGGGCTTAATAGTTTACCCGTTTGGGTGGCAGGACAGGCAGCAGAACATCTGCCACATTCTGTACAACTATATGCATCTAATAAATTTTTCCAGCTGAGGTCAAAAACATCTTTAGCACCAAATTTCATAGGGGTTGAATTGCCCCCGGCTTCAGCCTGGGGTAATTCAGGAGTAAGCTCCGGCTGCATCATGTATTTCACTTCGTTCTGCACGCTTTCCATATTGTGCATTTCGCCAACTACATCAAGCCTTGCGTAATACGCATTGGGAAAGGCCAGTAATATATGCAGGTGCTTACTGTAAGGCAGGTAATTTAAAAAGGCAAAGATGCCCAGGATATGCAGCCACCAGCAGGTTCTTTCAATACCTGTTAAAGTTGAAGGGGATAGGTCACTAAGCATGGGGGCGATAATGCCGGAGAAAATAAAATTGCCGGTATCATGATAATGTTCGGCGCCTTTTAATTGCAGGGCCCTGTCGCTGCTGTTCATAAACAGGAACAGCGACATTAAAATGATCTCGGTTATTAAAATATAATTGGCATCACTGCGGGGCCAGCCATCAAGGTCCTTACTGATAAAACGTTTTAGTTTGATGACATTTCTTCTTATTAAAAAGATAACACAAACGGCCAGTACGCCTAAAGCGAGTATCTCAAAAAAGTTGATGAGGAATGTATATATACCTCCAATATAAGGAAGGAACAAACGGTGTGTACCCAGCATGCCGTCGAGTACTATTTCCAGCACTTCTATATTAATGATGATGAAACCTGCATAAATGATAAAGTGCATGATGGCCACAGGGATGTTGCGGAACATCTTCTTTTGTCCGAAGGCGAGGAGGATCAAATTTCTCCAGCGCTTTGAGGGGTTGTCGCTGAGGTCTTCTGCCTTACCCAGAAAAATATTGCGGCGGATAATGCCTATATTTTTGGCGAAGAGCCAGATGGCGAAGGCAGTAAGGGCTATAAAAAGTATTTGTTGTAGGATGTGCATAATCGGGTTTGATGCGCAAAGTTAAATGTTTTTTAAACCACAGATTGCCCGGATTTGTTTTCAGATCAACACAAATTACTTTTGGGATTCTGCCTATGGCATATTATGGTTTGCCACAAAGACAGCAAGTCACAAATTTTTTTGAAAAACGAAGTTTTTTCTTAGCATCTTTGTGTCTTTGTGGCTATTTCCTTTTCCTTTGTGTTTCATTTTCAATTAAATTCGTGGGATCATGAAACATAAAAAACAAATAATGACAGCCGAAGTGGCTAACAGGAAGCTGAGGCGTATGGCATTACAGGTAGTGGAAGAAAACTATACTGCAACGCAATTGATACTTATTGGCATAAAGGCTCATGGTACGGTGATCGCAGAAAAAATTTGCCATTATTTAAAAGAAGTATTTACCGGTGAAGTGATCGTGATTGAACTGAGTATTGATAAAAAGAAACCTGCAGCTGTTACATTAAGTGTTACTATGGATTTTAATGATAAAACGATCTTACTGATTGATGACGTGGCTAACAGCGGCCGTACCATGCTGTATGCTTTAAAACCTTTACTGGAATGCTATCCCAAAAAAATACAAACACTGGCCCTGGTAGAAAGAACGCACAAAACTTTTCCAATTGAAATGGATTATGTGGGGCTTTCACTATCAACTACTTTGGATGCACATATTTGTGTGGAAGTAGCCGATGGAGAAGTAACAGGGGCGTGGATGGATTGACCTCACCCTAAGCCGGCCCCCTCTATCTCCCCCGAAGGGGGAGGAAAAGGAGAAGATGGAACTGGAAGATCAGAGCGAAAATTCTCTATAAAATTTTTGAGTTGTAAGGAATGGTCACTAAAATCCAATCGCTTTTACTTTAAAACAACCATTTGAATATTCCAGTGCAGGCATCGGAAATTTTACAATATTCAAAATGGATAAAGCAAACCTGATCCCCTTCCGTTTTGTTTTAATTTTAGTCAGATCAATATCCGGTGCCAGGTACCATTGCCGGTAACGTTTAATATCGGTACGGTTAAAATTAATATTGCCGTTTTCATCTTTTCCAATATTTTCTGTTGCGCCAAACATTCCCTCTGCACCTGTACCAACAGAAACCTGTAGCCATGCCGGCCATTTACTTTTTGGAAAAAATGACCTGATACTGGTACTCAGCCAATAGGTTTGTGCATTATAGTCTTTTAAACCCCGTTCAGAAAGGCTTTTGCCAAAAATTTCATCACTTCTGTGATTCAGGGCAGGGTCGTAATAATTTTTTCGGTTAAAAGAAAATTTGAATTGAATACGTTGCTCATCCCATGCCAGTTCCTGTGCCACCAACATACCGCTTCCAGCAATATTGGCACCAAAGTCTCCCCAACTCCATCCCCATTGCGAGCTGAAACCATCCAATACTTCAATTACAGTTTGATAAAATGCACCACTCATGCCACCTATCCAAATTCTTTTTTTTCTTTCGATGCCAGTCCATCGCCAGAGTTCCATACTAAATTTGCCTACGGTGTAGGCACTATAGATATGGCCTATCTTGTCGATCTGTTGCCATTCATCAAGGTCATAGAAACTATGAAAATTACTTTGAGGATAATCTTTATACCAGGTAGCATATAAAGCAGCAATAGATGCGCTGTAAACGGCGATATTTGTGGCAGCCACTATTTTTACACGATTGTTAATTTGTTTTTTGGATAAAGGACCAATTGATGTATCCGGCGAAGGGATGATGAGGGGATTAGTTGATCCCAGGATGCTGACTGACGTATCCTGTGCAGGTGATGAAAAGAAAAATAACAGGCTGATAAAAGAAAGCAGCACAGTTTTCAGTATACAGGATCGCACTGCCTTAAACGGGTACAATGAAACTGAATGATTTACAGGGGATGGGGTCATAAAAAACAAAAATACGTATAACTGGCCTTTGTTATGGTGGCAGTTAAGATTTACGTTAAAGATAATTGCGGAGTTTTGGGTAACCGGTTAAAATTCAGGTACTGTTGCAGGTTTATGTTTTTTGCCATATAAAAGAGAATTAACATAGCTGTAAATAAGATCACTGGCTATTTGTTTAACAATGGATTCATTATTTTTTCTGCCCCTGGCTTCTATTTGCGCAGCTGATAACGGATAATTTGGCCAGTACATTAATTGATTATTCGGGCTTTTAAACCTGTCATTAAGATTTGAGTTTGGCTTATGGGCCTTTTTAAAAGCAGCAGTTAAAATGGGATTAAAATGAAATATTGAAGTATCTTTTAGTAAAATTCTATTTTGTGCAAACGTTGTTAAAGAATAAATTAAAATTATAATGATGCTCAAAATTGTTTTAACCAAAAAAAGGGGAGCATATTTTTTGCAGTTGAAATGCATAGATAAATCTACTAAATTTGTTTCAATGAACTTTTAATAATTTATTTTTAACGGTACAAATAAAAAAATATGGATTCAGTTATTCAACAAAAGATTAACAGCTGGCTTACCGGTAATTATGATCAATCAGTAAAGGATGAGATAACCCGTTTGCAAAAAGACAATCCGGGTGAACTGGAAGACGCCTTTTATAAAAACCTGGAATTTGGTACCGGCGGCCTCCGTGGTATTATGGGTATGGGTACAAACCGGATGAATAAATATACGGTGGGCATGGCAACACAGGGCTATGCCAATTATTTGCTACAATGTTTTAAGGGCGAGGTAAGCGTAGCTATAGCTCATGATTGCCGTAATAACAGCCGCTTTTTTGCGGAGATCACTGCAAATGTTTTTGCAGCAAATGGGATTAAAGTTTATTTGTTTGAAGCGCTGCGCCCAACTCCGGAGCTGAGTTTCGCTATTAGAAAGAACGGTTGTAAAGGAGGCGTGGTTTGTACCGCATCTCACAATCCAAAAGAATATAACGGGTACAAAGCTTATTGGGATGATGGTGCACAAATGGTACCTCCGCATGATAAGAATGTGATTAAAGAAGTGGAGAAAATTGCTTCAGTTGATGATGTAAAATGGACAGGGGGAGAAAAAAATATAATCATCATCGGCAGGGAAATGGATGAAGCATACCTGGAAATGGTAAGGGGGCTGTCGGTTTACCCGGATATTTGTGCGGCACAGCATGACCTTAAAATTGTATTTACGCCAATACATGGTACCGGTATTATGCTGGTGCCACAGGCATTACAACAATTCGGTTTCGATAATGTACATATTGTAAAAGAACAAAGCAATCCGGATGGCAACTTTCCTACTGTCATTTATCCCAACCCCGAAGAAACCGAAACCATGAGCATTGGTTTAAAAAATGCTAAAGAACTGAATGCTGATATTTTACTGGGTACCGATCCGGATGCAGACAGGGTAGGCATCGGCGTAAAAAATCATAAAGGCGAATGGATATTAATGAACGGTAACCAAACTGCCATGCTTGCATTTAACTATATGATTGAAGCAAGAAAAGCAAAAGGATTGCAGCAACCAAATGATATGGTGATAAAAACCATTGTTACCACAGATATGATCGATGCCATTGCAAAAGAAAACGGGGTAAGCTGTTACAATGTGCTTACCGGTTTTAAATGGATAGCGGCATTGATAAAAGAAAAAGAAGGGAAAGAAAAATATATCATCGGCGGAGAAGAAAGTTTTGGATTGATGATCGGTGATGAGATCAGGGATAAGGATGCAATCAGTGCAGTAGCCTTGCTTTGTGAGATGGCAGCTTATGAAAAAAATAAGGGACGCAGCCTCTTTGATAAACTGATCGATCTGTACGTGCAGTATGGATTGTATAAAGAGAACCTGGTGAGTGTAACTAAAAAAGGAATGAATGGAGCCAGGGAAATTGCAAATATGATGGAAGGCTACCGGAATGATCCACCACTTACCATTGATGGCGCTGCAGTAGCTGAATTACTGGATTATGAATTGCAGCTGGGCAGAAATTTACAGACCGGCAAAAGCTGGACAATTGATCAGCCAAAAAGTAATGTATTGCAGTTTGTGTTGGCCGATGGTACAAAGATATCTGCCCGGCCAAGCGGCACAGAGCCAAAAATAAAATTTTATTTTAGTGTAAATATAAAACTGGATAGCGCCACCATGTTTGATGCAACCGAAAAAATACTGGATGAAAAGATTGGCAGGATTGTGGTGGAGCTGGGGTTGAAATAATTTTTTCTGTTTATATACAAATTTTACATTGTAATTCATTGGGGTACCAAAACCGTTTCATGAAAAGGATATGCCAGCTGTTTCTGTTATTTTCCTGTTTTCATGTACAGGCACAACAAACAATAACGGGAACACTTCATCAGAAAGTTATAACCCTTCGCCGTTTCCTGGAACTCAACCATT
The DNA here is from genome assembly GCA_031413755.1 of Chitinophagaceae bacterium. Lineage (GTDB taxonomy): Bacteria > Bacteroidota > Bacteroidia > Chitinophagales > Chitinophagaceae > Ferruginibacter. The sequence continues at coordinate 10,409 of JANOFR010000090.1, read as the reverse complement.
ACCGGCCGGTAAACTGGAATGATACTTCATCGGCACAACTCTATACTAAATGGATGACAGAACTGGATGATGAAAAACTTTTTTTTACACAACAGAATATCACCGGGTTAGATTCCTTTAAAACAAAACTGGATGATGAGTTACTGCGTAAGGGCTGGAATTTTTATAACCGCTCAACTGCTTTGTATAAAATAAATCTGCAAAAAGCAGATAGCATCATACTGGCACTGTTAGCAAAGCCTTTCGATTTTTCAAAACCGGATTATATGGGGTGGCCTTGTTTTACTTATGCTGAATCTGATGCAGCCCTGGTACAACGCTGGCAAAAATTTTTAAAGTGGCAGGTATTGGAAAAGATCGCTTCTATTTTAACTGAAAGGGAAAGTACGGTCTCAGAAACCTTGCCTGCAGATTTTACCCAACTGGAAACAGCGGCAAGAGAAAAAATAAAAAAGCAGGAGCGGGCTTATATCCGAAACCTGTTGCAAACACCACAAAAATTTGAAACACAGCTGGAAGACCAATACCTGAACGCCATTGCCTGGTGCTATGATCCGCATACCAATTACATGAACTTCAAAGTAAAAAATGAGTTTGAAACAGAGATGAGTGCTTCGGAATTCAGTGCCGGGTTTGACCTGGATAAAAATGAGAAAGGCGAAACGGCCATCAGCTTTTTACAACCGGGGGGCAGCGCCTGGCGAAGCGGAAAACTGCATACCGGCGACCTTTTAGTAAAAGTTAAAAGTGACGGTGTTGAAAAAACAGTGGCTGATATGGATGATGAGGAAGAGTTGGATAACCTGCTGGCTGGTAATAATGAATCGGAGCTGGAAATAACCGTAAAAACAGCAGCCGGGGAAATAAAAACCGTAAAACTCAATAGAGAAAAAATTACGGATGAGGAAGGGATCGTTAAAAGCTATGTATTGCATGGTAAAAAAAATATCGGTTACATAAACCTGCCGGGTTTTTACAGCAGGGAAAATGAATTCATTAAAGATGAAAGAGATATTAAGTATGACGGTTGTGCCAATGATGTAAGCAAGGAAATAGTTAAGCTGCGGAAAGATAATATTGAAGGGCTTATTCTTGACCTGCGTTATAATGGAGGTGGCAGTATGTGGGAAGCCATGCAACTGGCAGGAATATTCATTGATATTGGTCCGGTGGCTTCGGTAAAAGAAAAGGATGGTAAAGTACATTTTTTAAAAGACCCCAACCGCGGTACCATTTACGATGGCCCGTTGCTGGTTTTGATAAATGGTGCCAGTGCCAGTGCCAGCGAATTTGTAGCCGCTGTGTTGCAGGATTATAACAGGGCACTTATTGTTGGCGGTTCAACTTATGGTAAGGGTACGGCACAGATCATTTTACCGATGGATACACTTACAACTTCTAAAACTAAAAAATATGACGACTTTGTAAAGGTAACCCAACAGAAATTTTACCGGGTAAATGGAAACACCACACAATGGACAGGTGTACTGCCTGATATTAATTTACCCGATATGTTTGCTGATGGATCTTTTAAAGAAAAAGCAAACAGCAGTGCATTGCAACCCGATAACAGTAAGCTGGGTATTTACCAGACAGCGGCTGCTTTGCCCGTGCAGGTATTAAAAGTAAAAAGTGAACAGCGTACATTTAATGATCCCTTTTTTCGTTCAATAAATGAATTTGGTACCTGGCTGAAGGAATACAGGTCGGGAAAAACCGTTCCTTTGCAATGGAACAGTTATGCGGTTCAATATAAAAAAACAACAGAAATGTTTACAATGATCCGGAAAGCAGAAGATGAAGCTGTTCCTTTTGTAACAGTAAGCAATAATATTTTTGACAGCCAGCGTATAAATGTATCCACCGGGCGCAGCAGGGAAATAAATGAAACCTACCTGAAACAGGTGCAGCAGGATATGACCCTTGCTGAAGCCTGTAAAATAATGATGGACTGGATCAATAAATAAAACAGTGCACCTGATATTAAAAAGAATTAACGGTTATTTAAAAATATGAATACTTTTAATATACCAAAACTAACTTTATTAACTTACCTGATATGAAACAAATATTTTTACTTTTACCCGGTATCCTCTTTTTTAATTTAATATCAGCTGCACAGGAGTATAATACCCCGGTTGAATACATGGCTGTGATCAGTAAACAGCAGGAAAATATTTCGAAAAAATATATGAGTTATGCCAGTGCTTCGGCACATGGTAAGAATGCAAAAAAAGTAGAAAGCCTTCGTTTAAAACTGATAGATGAAGTACAGGAAGCCAGGATGAATATTGCCGGCCTGCCTGCATTTAAAGGCGATAAGGCATTGAGGGATACCTCCGTAGGTTTTATGAAGCTGTACTTTAATATTCTCAATGAGGATTACAGTAAGATCATTAATATGGAAGAAATTGCCGAGCAAAGCTATGATGCTATGGAAGCGTATATGATGGCGCAGGAAATGGTTGAACAAAAACTGGAAGAAGGTAATGAAAAAATGAAACTGGCTTCAGAAAAGTTTGCGGCCAGAAATAATGTTACACTCATCGAAAATAAAAGCGGGCTCGATGTGCTGATGAAACAGTTTCATGAAGTGAACAGCTATCATAAGGGTATATACCTCATTTTTTTTAAACCCTATAAACAGGAAGCATATATGATGGAAGCGGTTGAAAAAAATAATATTACGGGTATTGAACAAAATAGAAATTCGTTGTTAAAATATGCAAAGGAGGGTTTAGAGAAACTGGCTGTGGAAAAACCTTTTCAGGGTGATAACAGTTTGCTGAACAGTTGTAAGGCTGTGCTCAGTTTTTATATAATGGAAGCCGGCGAAAAAATGAATACGGTAAGTGATTATTATTTAACAAAAGAACGCTTTGAATCCATTAAAAAAGAGTATGAAAAAAAGAGCATTCATTCAAAAGATGACGTAAATGCCTTTAACAAAAGTGTACAGGATATTAATGCCGCATCACAGGCTTATAACAGCACCAATCAAACACTTAACAAACAGCGTGATGAGGTGTTGAATGAATGGAACAGATCGGTGAATACATTTTTTGATAAACATACACCGGAATATAATTAAACGGCTGTGGATCATATTTTTCAGCTTCAGATTCTGCTGTATAAAAGGTCAGGGTTTTACTCCTGACATTTTTTTATCTTGCAAACAGTTATGAGAAATTACGAAGACACATACCGTCATAAGGGGCTGCGAAAAAAATTGGTTGATATACTTAAAGAGAAAGGTATCACTGACCAGGATGTACTTGCGGCCATGACCAATATCCCCCGTCATTATTTTTTAGACAGTGCACTTGATGAAATTGCTTATGAAGACCGGGCTTTCCCTATAAGTGAAGGCCAAACCATTTCGCAACCCTATACAGTCGCATATCAAACCCAGTTGCTGCAGGTAAAACCCAATGATAAAATTCTGGAAATTGGTACCGGCAGTATTTACCAGGCTTCTGTATTAGCAGAGATGGGCGCCAGGGTTTTTACCATAGAGCGTCAAAAAAAATTATTTGAAAAAACAAAGGAATTCATATTTAAGAGTAAATATCCAAACCTTAAATTTTTTTTTGGTGATGGTTATGAGGGCCTGCCTACCTATGCGCCCTTTGATAAAATTATTATAACTGCAGCTGCACCTTTTATTCCGCCTAAATTAATTGAACAATTAAAGCGGGGCGGTAAAATGGTTATTCCGGTTGATGAAGACCATCACCAACGCATGCTACGGATAACTAAAAACGAAGACGGTACAACCAGCGAAGAGGCATTTGATAATTTTAGTTTTGTACCAATGCTTAGCGGCAGGAACGGGTAATGAGTTGAGCCTTGAGTGTTGAAGTAATAAAAACCTTAAACCATTAAACTTTAAACCATTTAAACTTTTTACCGTGCGCTTCTTTTCTAAAGTAACTGTTTTTTGCAACGCCTGCTTTTTACTGGCTGTTGTTTTTTGGATTATCGAAATACGGAATAAAACAGCTGGAATTTCAGATCAGGTTTTACCACTGCCATGGCTCGAAGGGTCATTGGTAATACTGGGTTATGGTGCCATAATTGTAAATGCCCTTTTTTTATTGTTGTACTTTATTTTTTATTCTTTTAAAATGGATATTAAAATACCCCGGTGGATAATTATCTTTAACATCATTATTTTTTGCTGCCAGGTTTATTTTCATTTTATTTTTAAATACCAAAAATGATACATAATATTCTTAAAGATAAAAGCACCAAACTTTTTATTTTATTGGCCGGTATTTTTATAACCAGTGCATTACTGGCAGAAGTGATAGGCGTAAAAATATTTTCACTGGAGGACACTGCAGGCATACCAAGGGCTAATATCAATTTATTCGGCAGCCCTTTCAGTTTTCATTTAACTGCAGGGGTTTTGTTATGGCCGGTTGTTTTTGTAATGACGGATATCATCAACGAGTATTACGGCACCAGGGGGGTTAAATTTTTATCCTATCTCACTATTGGACTTATAACCTATGCTTTTTTGATCTTTACCGGTGCCATCAACCTTTCTGCTTCCGAATATTTTTCTATCGGTAATGGTATAGATAAACCGGATAGTGCTTTCCGGGGCATCTTTGGCCAGGGTATGTGGATCATCATTGGATCGATGGTTGCTTTTTTAGTAGGGCAGGCACTGGATGTATTGATCTTTCACCGTATCAAAAAAATGACCGGCGAAAAAAATATCTGGTTAAGGGCAACGGGTTCCACATTGATATCACAGTTGGTAGACAGTTTTGTTGTCCTTTTTATTGCTTTTTATGTTGGTAAGCGGATTCAAGCCGGTCAGGGGGATCCCTGGAGTCTTCACCAGGTATTGGTTACCGGCACCGGCAACTATATATACAAATTTGCAGTAGCCATCCTGTTAACCCCGGTTATTTATCTGGTTCATGCCTGGATAGAAAAATATTTAGGTAACAAACTGGCTTCAGCAATGAAGCAATCTGCCATGGGAGCTGAGTAGTTATTTCATTTTTTTATTCAGTACTCCGTTGTAGGCCACGCTCAATGCATCCATCAGCAACCGTTTTTTAATTTTTTTCAACTCAATATAAGTGGCACCCTGTTTTCCCCATCCCCCGGGTACGGGGTAGAAGATCGATTTATCATAAGCACAAAATACCGATTGATCTATCAAGGATAGTTTTACCATGACTAAATGATCTTTTTCTAAAAGGGTGCTGAATATTTTATTGTTTATTCGAAATGATGCCCTGTCAAAATGCGGCAGTTCCACCACATCAGGAAAAGAAAGGGCTATTTGCCGGTATGATTTAATGGTTATCATAAATAATGAATCAAGCTGCCTGCTGTTTAAAGAAGTTACTGTTATTTTCTATTTATGTATATAGTTGCTGACTTTCAGCTATATAAAATAAAATAAAAATTATTTCAATAAAAGCTTCATTATTAGCTGTTTTAAAGGTATTTTATCATTAACTTTACGAATAGCCATTACTAATACATGAGAACAAATTACCCAAAACCAATTGCTATTTTTCAAAGTATTCTAAAAGTTTTTTTAGTATGGCTCTTATTATCTGGTAATGCCAGCTCATCATTTGCCCAATGCCCGCCCAATATAGATTTTGAACTGGGTGATTTCAGAGGATGGGAATGTTGGACCGGCCATACATTTGATGTTGGCGGTAAAAATGCGATCATATGGGACCCACCCGGGCTGCCGGTACCACCCGATCCAAACCGTCATGCAATACTTTCTTCATTTCCGGGCGATGGGCGTGATCCTTACGGTCTTTTCCCTAAAAATTGCCCCAATGGAAGTGGTCATTCTATTCAACTGGGCAATGCAACAGGTGGGCATGAAGCTGAAGGTGTTTCTTACACATTTACGATTCCTGCCGGTCAAAATCAATTTAACCTGATCTATAATTATGCTGTTGTCTTCCAGGATCCGGGGCACGCTGCGTATGAACAACCAAGGCTTCAGATAGAAATAAAAAACCTTACAGACAATACCACCATAACCTGTTCCAGCTTTGATTTTATAGCAAGTAGTTCCCTGCCCGGTTTTTTCAAATCGCCCAATCCGGGTGGGCCAACCGATGTATGGTGCAAAAATTGGTCAGCTAATACAATTAAGCTGGATGGGCTTGCCGGAAAAACAATACAATTATTTTTTAAATCTGCCGATTGTGTTTTTACGGCACATTTTGGATATGCTTATATTGATGTTAATACAGAATGCAGCAGCTCATTTGTTGGAGCTGCTTATTGCCCGGATGATGCTTTCATTAATGTAACGGCTCCTTTTGGTTATCAAACGTATACCTGGTGGGATGCCGGTTTTACAACAATACTGGGTACTGCACAAACCATCAATTTTACACCGCCACCTCCTTCGGGTACAACCATAGCAGTAGTGATAGATCCTTATGCCGGTTATGGTTGCAGGGATACACTGTATGCAAACCTGTTAGATACGTTGACCCTGCAGGCAAATGCGGGACCTGATCAGTTATCATGTAATAAAAGCCCTGTTCAGCTTGGCGTAAATTCAAGGCCGGGCTATGTCTATTCCTGGAGTCCGCCCCTTGGGTTAAGCAACCCTAACATATCGAACCCCATTGCAACACCTACTGTAACTACCCAATATGTGGTTACTGTTTCAAACGCAGGCGGAGGTTGTTTATCAAGGGATACGGTAAATGTGTCGGCTGCAGTTTTAGATAGTTCACTTATAATGATTGGCCCCGGAGTTTTTTGTTATGATTCGGCATCACTTACCATTTTAAAAGTAAATCCTGCTGATAGTATTCAATGGTACCTGAACAATATACCGATCCCCGGTGCAAATCAAACCCAGTATATAGTTACACAATCAGGGGCTTATCAGGCAACCATTTTTAGTTTTCTGGGTTGCAGTGCAAATACGGTCATTCAAAATATTACGGTTCATCCGGCTCCGGTAGCCGGCTTTAGTATTAATACAACTGACCAGTGCTTTACAAATAACCAGTTTATTTATACCAACAGCAGCATCATTTCATCCGGTACATTACTATATAACTGGGATCTTGGTGATGGTACAACAGCTGCAACAACAGATATAAGCCATACTTATGCCCGGCCGGGTACTTACCTGGTTAAGCTAATTGTTACTTCCGATAAAGGATGTATTGACAGTGCCCGCTTTACGGTTACTGTTAATGCCAGCCCTGTTGCCGGTTTTAATATTAATAATGCTGACCAGTGTTTTACAGGCCATCAGTTTGTTTTCAGTAATACCAGTACTTTATCAGCCGGTAGTTTACTATACAGGTGGGATATGGGGGATGCCAATATCATTACTACAAAAGATGTAACCCATAGTTACTTAATGCCGGATGCTTATTTTGTAAAACTTTTAATAACAACGGATAAAGGTTGTATGGACAGCAGTTCTTTTGTTGTAAATGTAAATCCAAGTCCCATAGCCGGCTTTACCGTTAATACAGCACAACAGTGTTTTACAAATAATCAATTCAATTTTACCAATACCAGTGTTATTTCAGGTGGCACAGTTCAATATTTATGGACCCTGGGTGACGGTACAACAATAAATACAACTGATGTTATTCATAATTACAGCAAGCCGGGCGTTTATATTGTAAAAATGCTGGTTACTTCCGATAAAGGATGTGCTGACAGCAGTACATTTACAGTAAAGGTCTTTCCATTTGCCAATGCAGATTTTACCGTGCAGCCTGTATGTACCAATTTAAAGCTGCCTTTGATAAACAGAACAATAAACAATACCGCAACTAACCTTAATTATTTATGGGATTTTGGTAACGGCCAAAGTTCCATATTGCAAAATCCTGTTTACAGTTATAGTGCTGCCGGTACTTATAAGGTAAGTCTCACTGTTAATACAAATCAGTGCCTGCAAACTTTTACTTCAAAACAAATTGAAGTTGTAATTGATGCCCCGGCTAAAGGTATTACCTATCCCGAAGAAGATGCGGTGATAAATTTTCCAGAACCTTTACAGGCCAGGTTGATCGGCAGCAGTGTTTTGTGGACCCCGGCAACAAACCTCGATTTTCGTTACAGTTATAACCCTAAGTTCACCGGGTTGGTTCCGCAATTATATACCATTCAGCTAAAAACTTTAACGGGTTGTGTAACGGTAGATACACAAATGGTGAAGACCCATAAAAAAATTGAGATCTATGTACCGGCCTCATTTACGCCCGACAATAATGGTATCAATGATTACCTGCGCCCTATATTGATGGGTTTTACAACAGTAAATTATTTCAGGGTTTATAACCGGTGGGGTAAGATGCTTTATCAGATGCAGAGCGATAAGCCCGGATGGGATGGAACTATTAATGGGGAAAGGCAGCAAATGCAGGCTGTTGTATGGATGATAGAAGCTACGGATGTGGATGGAAAGATACACAAGCGGCAGGGTACCAGCATTCTTTTGCGGTAATTTGTATTATTATATGCCAGCCATTTTAAGAAACCCTAATCAAGGAGATATTTAATTTTGGATGTACGGCTGCAAAAAGTAAAGGGTTATCTGCTCTTGCAAAATTAAGCGAAGCTGTACCTGCCGAAAATCAATAGCTGATATGTTTAATTAAAAAGCATGGCCACAAGGGCCATGCTTACATTTAATGATGAAAGAATTATTATTTCAATAGAATAATAGTACAATTACATCAGCCTTCTTCTCATAGAAGCACTTGATTTTTGTCTTTTTTGTACATTCCAAAGATCCACATAGCCGAATGTACGGCAGTTGCTGTCAATTTTCACATCCACTGCAAGGGTTTCTTTTGTTTCATGTAACAGTTCTTTCAGGTCTTTTTTACTGATAGGTGTACCTACACCCATTGATTCACTTTTCATATTTCTGTTTTTTATTCATTACATATTAATTCCTTTGAAAGTCAGGCGTATTGGCCTGGCAAGGAGTTTTTAGGGCAAACAGGATGTTTAATAAACCATTAGCTAACGCGGTATTTCTGAATTGCGGCGCAAATATACAGCAGATCTTATTCAGGGCAATGGGTAAATAGCTGTTTATAAATTAAAGAATTGTTAATGAATTTAATTTTCAACAAAGCATACCCTGTATTTACTTTTAAGGAGTTTAAAAAAGGAGAATAACCCCAAAGCAGGTACAAATAAGTTTAAAATTAGTTTGATGAATACAGTTATTTTTTACCTAATTTTAAATCACTTAAAATATAAATCATGAAATATGTACGTTTTTTACTTTTTTTAATATCTATTTCTGCAGGAGTTAACCTGTATGCACAAAATGATATCTCTATGGCAACCCCTCCTGCAGCTGCAGTTTTAAAAAAGGCAGTTGTTGAAGCCGGAAATCAAAATAAAAAAGTATTACTGATGTTTCATGCTTCCTGGTGTGTATGGTGCCATCGAATGGATAGCTCTTTGGTTGATGCTGCCACTCGAAAATTCTTTGATGACAATTTTGTGATCACCCATATCACAGTAAGTGAAAGCAAGGAAAATAAAAACCTGGAAAATGCCGGCGGACAGGAGATGATGGAGAAATTTAACGGAAAAGACATGGGGCTGCCATACTGGGTTTTCCTGGATAAGGATTCTAAACTGCTTTTTGATTCCAGGATAAAAACTACGGCTGCTGATGGTAAAGTAAGAGACGGGAATATTGGATGCCCGGCCAGCCAGCCCGAAGTAGCTGCATTTATTTCCATCCTTAAAAAATTAACTGCGTTAACCGATCCGCAACTGGGAATAATTGCAAAGCGTTTCCGGCAAAATGAGAAATAACGGATAACCTGAAAACAACAGGAATACCAGGGGGCCACACTTCCAGATCTGCATACGGTAATTACTTTTTACAAAACGAACCTACCGCTAAATGAACCGGGTGTATCGTATGCTGCAAAATAATTTTAAAACGCTGTTTATTTTACCGGATTAAATGTATTCAACTTAAACCAGGATTGGAATGGCATGGCTGTGGTTATTTGTGATGTTATAAAAATTAACCCTGCCTGACTGCTGTCACACATCACCCGAAAAGAAAATCGAATAATGAAAAAAAAGGGGTAATAAGGATTGCCGGTTTAAAAAATAATATCATACTTAAGTATGAATGGCCCTTACCGGGTTTCATATAAATTTCCCGGCAAATAAGTTAACTTAGGTAAACAGTCAACAGTAAGGGGCTATGCAAATTAAAGTAAAAATATTTTTTACCGGCTTTGTCTTCTTAATTTCAGTTGTACAAAAACTGAGTCCGGTCATAGCTCAGCAAACAAATTTTCATTTTGAACAGCTCACCGTTAAAAATGGCCTTTCCTCCAACCGGGTTGTTAATATTATTCAGGACAGGCAGGGATTTTACTGGATAG
>JANOFR010000089.1:0-48397 GCA_031413755.1 Chitinophagaceae bacterium | reverse complement strand
CACCAGCTTGCCCAAAAATCAACCAATACATATTTACCACGTAACTGGCTTAATGAAAATGGTTTATCATTCACATCATTCATTGTGATCTCGGGTGCCGGATTACCAACCATTGCAGGTATTTGTTTTTGGGTTTGGGGTTGATTTTGCTGCTGAAGTGTAAGCTCAGTTTTAATATATTTAAGTGCACCGGCAATACCTTTATGGTCTGGAAACCGTTTTGCAAGAATAGCCAATTGCGGTTCTAATTTTGATAATTCAACCGGTGCCATTGTTGCAGCAAACAATGATACTACAGGGCTTTTTGAAGTATCGGCGTATGCAAAACAATATTTGCTGAACTGCTCATTTAAAAAATTAAATTCTTTGGATTGCTCCAAAAATACACTGTCAGTTGCTGATGCACCTGTATTAACTAATTCTGTAAGTAACTTGTTTTTAAATTCAATTATTTTTGCGATACTGTCGGTATAATGCATCATTTTCTTTAATGAACCATTTGATTTACCGCTAAAAACGGGTCCATCCAATTTCGTGTTTTTAACATCTGCTGTAAAATTTATGATTCCTCCTTCATTTATGAACAGATAAGGATTTACTCCATTCTCGGTACGCAGCCGGTACAACCCTTCTTCAGGTGCAATTGCAGAAACAGTAAATTTTCCTTTCTTTATTTCACCGGTGTCAAGTACTTCCGGCTTAGCATCACTAAAAAATAATTCTTCCAGATAAATTTTCTGATCTGCTGCGGATCTCAATTCACCGGTAACCGTAAATTTTCCTTTATCTGATGCATTGTTACAGGAAAATAAAACAGCAGCTAATACTACTGCAGGGAATAATTTTTTCATTAATTATTTATTTAATTTTTTATCAAGTAATGTATTTACGATCTGCATATCTGCTTTTCCTTTGCTGAGTTTTTTTACTTCGCCTACAAATAATCCTAACAATCCCTTTTTACCGGACTGGTATTGTAATACCTTATCTGGCATTTTTGCCAATATTTCATCAACCCATTGCTCCATAAAACTGCTGTCATTCTCCTGTAACAAATTCATTTCAGTCGCAATTTGCAGCGGTTGTTTTTCAGGCTGATCAAGGAGTGTAGTAAAAATTGTTGACGAAGCCATTCCAAAATTCAGTTTACCCGTTTCTACCAAACCAATCAGGGCAGCCAGTTTTTCCGGTGGTAAAGAAAAGGTTTTATAAGTAGTATTAGTGTCATTCAAATGACTTTTAACCGGACCCAGCAACCAGTTCGCTGCTGCTTTGTAATTATGGGTATGTTTTATAACCTCTTCAAAATAATTGGCCTGATCCTTATCATCGCACAGCACAGATGCATCGTAATCCGATAGTTGAAGCACAGCAACATAATGTTTTTTTAAATCATTGGGTAAAACAGGAAGCCCGGTTTTTATTTGTTCTAAATAATCATCAGTTATCTGAAAGGGGGTAAGATCAGGTTCAGGAAAATAACGATAATCATCGGCATCTTCTTTTGTGCGTAACGAAAATGTACTGTTATTATCAGCATCATAGCTCCGGGTTTCCTGAATAACGGGTTGGTTGTTTTCAACTATCTTAATCAACCTGGCTGTTTCTATTTCTATTGCTCTTTTTACATTGCGGATGCTGTTGAGATTTTTAACTTCCACGCGTGTACCCAGTTTTGTTTCCCCTTTCAGGCGTATAGAAATATTTGCATCACAACGCAAACTGCCTTCTTCCATATTACCATCGCAAATGCCTAACCAGGTAACCAGTTTCCTTAATTCGGTGATGTAGGCAAAGGCTTCATCACTGCTGTGCAAATCCGGTTCACTTACAATTTCCAAAAGCGGAACACCGGCACGGTTTAAATCAATGGAGGTATAATTTTCATCAATATCGTGCAGGCTTTTACCTGCATCTTCTTCTATATGAATGCGGTTAAGCCTTATGTTTCTTTCCGTATTACCAGCTTTTATAGTTACAAATCCATTTTTGCAAATGGGGGTAGTATGTTGCGAAACCTGGTAACCTTTGGGAAGGTCGGGATAAAAATAATTTTTTCGGGCAAAGTAATTATGCCGTTCAATTTCGCAATGTAAAACAAGTCCCAGTTTTAGGGCATATTCTATGGCTTTACTATTCATTTTTGGCAATGTGCCGGGATGCGCCAGAGTAACAGGACTGATGTTGGTATTGGGATCGGTACTAAAACCAGCACGATCACCACAAAATAATTTGCTTTTTGTAAGCAGTTGCGTATGTACTTCCATTCCAATTACTACCTGGTATTTATCGCTTTCTTTCACGGTGGCAAAGGTAATAGACAATGGGCAATAGGCAATGAGCAATCCTCCTTCGCTTAACCTGCCTGTCGGCAGACAGGGCTACGGAGGATAAATAAAAAAGCGTCCTGAAATTTTTCAGGACGCCTTCTCATGCTTATTCATGGCTTATAAATTAGCTGTCTTTAATTTTTTAGGAATTTTAATATCAAAACTCATGGCATTGCCATTACGTGATACTTTAATATTGTAAGCCCATTTTTCCATATTCTCCTGTAACTGTTCGCGTACCTCATCCGTATTTGAAACTTTTATTCCGCCAATTTCTGTAACAACATCATCTTTTTTAAGACCGGCTTTTTCGGCAGGCGAGTCTTTATCCACTTCCAAAACTTTTACACCATTACCATCTTCAGTATCCTGAATTTTTATACCCAGTTTGTGCTGGCGCGGATACGTATCATTGAAAAATTCATAATTATTGCCGGAGCCCGGAGTCCATACTTTTGGATACAGTTCAGCCAATTCTTTTTCGTTATACAGCTCAACACCCGGTACAGTTTTTCGGGGTAAACTAAATGATCTTGACAAGCCATCGGGCCCGCTAAATGAATAAGCCATTGAACCTGATTCTTTACGTTCACCTAATACTGCTTTTGCAGAACTCTCTTTACCATCACGTTTATAATAAACGGTTACTTCATCTTTAGATTTAAAAGAAGTAACCACTTCAGATAAAGATGCAGGGCCATCTACTTTTTTATCATTGATCTTTGTAATGACATCACCATTTTTTAAACCGGCTTTTTCTGCTGCACTACCTTTACTTACTTCGGTTATTTCAGCTCCTTGTGGCTTTGTATCATTTGATCCATCATTATTTGCTTCGGTTGTAACACCTAAAAAGGCTCCCGACCTTTCAAAAGCATTATTCCATAAATTCATTCCTTCAGTTTCATAAAAATCACCAGGTGTCATTTGATATCTCAGATTGCCTTTTCCATCCCTGATGGTGATATTTCTTTTATTAATGGTGATCTGATCATCTTTAAATTCAGATAAAGGTTTTCCATTAATGGTTATTTTATCTCCTTTAATTTCTACGGTGATCTTAGAGTCTTTCTCTCCTTTTTTCCGAATGATGATTTCCTGGGTTTCTTTTTTATCCTTTTCAATTACTTTATCCAGTTTTTCATTTTGTGCTGTAACTGTGGTTGTAAAAGCTGCAAAACCTATTATGGCAGCTGTAAAAACTACTTTTTTCATGATGTTTATTTTTATATACGAAATGTTTAGTAGAACAAAACTAATGCCTTTTTTTGAATTACGAAATATTTCGCATATAATTTTTTTTCTTTAACAAATATTTTGTGATTTGCCAGCAGCATTGACCCGTTATATAGCCGGGTTTGATTTGGTATAGGTTCTAACCGGGCAATTATCTTCAATGCCATCTTTAACGAAATGCATGCCAATTTTTTCAAGCACTTTAATGGAAGCTATGTTTTCTTTATGTGCCGTTCCGGTAATTAATTTAAGATCTAATGTTTTGAAACCATGTTCCAAAGTCTGTTGTGCTGCTTCGGTAGCAAAACCTTTACGCCAGGCTTTTTGAATCAGGCGATAGCCAAGGTCAATTTGATCCGGCTCAGGACAGTGTTTTAAGCCGCACCATCCTATAAATTCCATGTTACCTTTTGTATGAATGGCCCAACGGCCCAGGTTGTTTTTGTATTGGGGAAAGATGATATCAATGATAATTTTTTTTGCCTGTTCCTCAGTTTCTAAAACCGGTTCATGTACATACTTTACAATTTCAGGATCAATGTTAAGTTGTAAAATTAATGAAGCATCTGCTTCAGTAAACTGTCGGAGAATAAGTCTTGGGGTTTCAAAAACAATATTCATTGCAAATCTCTTACAATAGTGATTTTACTTTTTCAATAACTTCCTGCAAATTACTGATGTCCTGCCCCCCGGCAGTTGCCAGGTTTTTTTGTCCGCCGCCGCCACCTTTTATTAAGGGGGCTACAAACTCTTTAATAATTTTACCGGCATCTAAATTTTTGGCAGCAACAACCGTATCAGAAATACCGATGGCAACAAAAGGTTTTCCATCAATATTGGTGCATAGCACAGCTACATAATCGTGCAGTTTATTTTTCAGATCGAAGCAGAGTTTTTTTAAGGCATCGGCACTGCTTACTTCAATTATATCACCCACGAAAGTTACATTGTTGATGATCTCATCTTTTTGTAACAGTTCATTACGGATGGCAACCAGTTGCCTGGCTTCCAGGGCTTCAATATGTTTTTTTAAAGAAGAATTTTCTGCCTGCAGATTTTCAATGGACTTGCCGATGTCTTTTGGATGTTTTAATAAGCCATTAATTACAGCAATTTCCACAAATGTATTGCTGATTAACTCTTCTGCTGCTTTACCGCATACGGCTTCCATCCTGCGTACACCCGCTGCTACAGCTCCTTCGCTTTTTATTTTGAAAAAGCCCAGTTCACCGGTGCTGCCCACATGGGTACCACCGCAAAGTTCAATGGAATAATCAGGGTCCATAATTACTACACGAACCACATCGCCGTATTTTTCGCCAAACAAAGCCATGGCGCCAAGGGCAACAGCTTCATCTTTGCTCATCGATTTAATTACAACTTGTATATTCTCTCTTATTTTTTCATTAACCAGTTTTTCAACAGCCGTAATCTCTTCATCAGTAAGTTTTGTAAAATGACTAAAATCGAAACGCAGGTGTGTTTCATTTACCAGGCTTCCTTTTTGTGCCACATGTTTGCCCAAAATAGTACGTAAAGCTGCATGCATCAGGTGTGTAACGCTGTGGTGCAGGGTAATGTCTTTTCTTCTTACCACATCAACTTTTGCAATTACTTCGCCGCTTATATCTTCAGGAATTGATTCAGCAAAATGAATGATCAGGTCATTTTCTTTTTTGGTATCTGTAATTTTAACCTCACCCTGCCTGCCGGCAGGCAGGCCCCGGCCTTCTCCAAAGTAGAAGGAGCCGCTGTCTCCAACCTGTCCACCACTTTCGGCATAAAAAGGAGTTTGGTCTAAAATGATTTGATACAATTCTTTTCCTTTACCTGTTACTTTACGGTATTTGACAATCTTTGCTTTTGCTTTTAAAGAATCATAACCAATAAATTTTGAAGAAGGGATATCATTTAATATTACCCAATCTTCGGTATCTGATACGGCAGCCGTTCGGCTGCGGTCTTTTTGTTTTTGCATTTCAACTTCAAATCCTTTTTCATCAACAGTAAGTCCTTTTTCTGTTGCCACTAACTTTGTCAGATCAAGTGGAAATCCAAATGTATCATAAAGTTTAAATGCTTCTACCCCAGTAATATTTTGTTTTGCCTGGTCAAGCATTGATAAACCATTATCTACCGTTCTTAAAAACGCATCCTCCTCTTCCTTCACCACTTTGCTTACAAAATCCAGTTGTTGTGTCAACTCCGGGAAAACAGTTTCAAATTGTTTAGCAATTACCGGCAGCAACTGGTGCAACAGCGGTTGTTTATAATCTAAGTAAGAATAATAATAGCGGACAGCTCTGCGTAGTATGCGGCGTATAACATAACCTGCACCAGTATTTGATGGTAGTTGCCCATCAGCAATAGTAAAACTGATGGCACGTATATGATCTGCAATTACCCTGAAAGCAACGGCCCCTTTCCAGGGCCCCTCTATCTCCCCCGAAGGGGGAGGAAAAGTAGAAGATTGTTGCGAAGATGGTGTTGCATGTGAATCATATTTTTTACCTGTTATTTTTTCTATCGCTGCAATGGTTCCGGTAAAAACATCAGTATCGTAATTTGAAGTTTTATTTTGAATAACCCTTACCAATCTTTCAAATCCCATTCCGGTATCAACATGCTTTGCCGGTAATTCTTCCAGGCTGCCATCTTTTTTACGGTTAAACTGGATGAATACATTGTTCCATATTTCAATCACCTGCGGATGATCATTATTTACCAGGGTTTTTCCATCTGCTGTTTTTCTTTCTTCCGGTGTTCTGCAATCCACATGTATTTCGGTACAGGGGCCACAGGGGCCGGTATCGCCCATCTCCCAAAAATTATCTTTTTTATTACCGAGTAAAATGCGGTCTTCAGCTATGTATTTTTTCCATTCACTAAATGCTTCTTCATCCCTGGGCAGGCCTTCTTTATCATCGCCTTCAAAAATGGTAACGTATAATTTATCTTTATCCAGTTTGTAAACATCGGTCAGTAATTCCCAGCTAAAGGCAATGGCCTCTTTTTTAAAATACCCGCCTGCCGGATGGGTAGGGTCACCAAAGCTCCAGTTACCCAGCATTTCAAACATGGTATGGTGATAGGTGTCTACACCAACTTCTTCCAGGTCGTTGTGCTTACCACTGACCCGCAAACATTTTTGTGTATCAACAACCCGCTTATATGGTGCTTTTTTATTACCCAGAAAATAATCTTTAAACTGGTTCATACCGGCATTGGTAAATAACAGCGTAGGATCGTTTTTTACCACAATGGGTGCAGAAGGAAGAACAGCGTGCCCTTTTGATTTAAAAAAGTCAAGAAATTGTTGTCGTATCTCAGCACTCGTCATCATATGCCAATTGTTTATATGGATTGATTTTTGTTATATATGGGGCTATATTTGTGAACTTTTGCAAATGTATGGAAAAAAGCCCCCTCTTGAACTTCGTTCGTTCCCTGATCAGGGAACCCAAAAGAGGGCGGATATGGAGGAATTAAATGCAAAGAAACGGGCAAACTATTTTTTGAATCCATAATATACTATTATAAAAAAATCATATTCCCTTTTAGGGAATGGCGGTATGAAAAAAATAAAATACTACTATAATACACATACACTTCGATATGAAAAGCTTGTTACGCCCTTTCGGGTAAAGTTGTTGCGGCTTTTTGGTTTTCTTTCGGCGGCCTTAGTTACTTCAGCAATCATTATTACATTGTACACAAAGTTTTTTCCAAAGGCTGCCGACAGGGAAGCTGCATTGAAGTATGAAATAATCAGGGATAATTATAACAGCATTGCTGCCAAAACCAAAATACTGCAACAACAGATGGCTGAACTGGAGAAAAGGGATAATGAGGTTTACCGCTCTATTTTTGAGGCCAATCCTTTATCTGACAGTGCCAGAACAAAAGCCATTGAAAAGAAAAAGGAAATAGCAAAGATCAATTTAATAAAAGAAGATGATCTGGGCAATGAAATAGCGAAAACACTGAATAATATAACCACAAGAGTTGCCTATCAGTTCGACAGTTATACCGCCATTGAAAAACTGATCAATAACCAGGAGAACAAAATGGCCTGTATTCCGGCCATTCAGCCTGTAAGTAATAAAGAGCTTAACCGGATTGCCAGTGGATTTGGGTTTCGTATACATCCCATTTACGGAATTGCTAAAATGCATAGCGGGATAGATTTTACAGCGCCACAGGGTACTCCTATTTATGCAACGGGGGATGGGGTTATTACAACTGCCGGCAATAACACAGGTACAGGTAACCATGTAATTATAAATCACGGGTATGGTTACGAAACAGAGTATATGCACATGGTACGGATAAAGGCCAAAAAGGGGCAACGTGTAAAGCGGGGCGAAGTAATTGGGTGGATCGGCAGTTCCGGAGCCAGTACCGGTCCGCATTGCCATTATGAAGTACATATTAATGGTAACCCCGTTGACCCGGTTTACTTTTTCTTTAATGATTTAACTGCCGAGCAATATGACCGGGTACTTAAAATTGCGGCAACGGGCAGTGCCAAAAGTTTTGATTAATTTTGATTATGGATCTTCA
Source organism: Chitinophagaceae bacterium (assembly GCA_031413755.1). Lineage (GTDB taxonomy): Bacteria > Bacteroidota > Bacteroidia > Chitinophagales > Chitinophagaceae > Ferruginibacter. The sequence continues at coordinate 40,268 of JANOFR010000089.1, read as the reverse complement.
GCAAATATCTTTTTCATTTGATGATGCACCTGTTAGTGAAGCAAGGGTGGTAAAAGCTATTGCTATTGAGAAACCACCTGCCCATAAAATAAAAATAAAAAAAGACAATAAAAAATTAACCCGGGGCAGGATGAGTTTGAAAGAAAAAGATGCCGGAACAGATTTGATTGATATACCGGATGATGAACTGTTGTTTCAGAAAAAATATTATGCCATTGGCATTGTTGCCGGTATGTTTAAAGTGAACCAGTCACTGATACGTTTTTGGGAAAATGAGTTTGATATTTTAAAGCCCCGTAAAAATGGCAAAGGCGACAGGCTCTTCAGGCCAGAGGATATAAAAAACCTGAAACTGATCTATCATTTACTGCGGGAAAGAAAATATACCATGGAGGGAGCTAAGGAATTTTTAAAGCAACATAAAAGAGCAGATGAAAAATTTGCTTTGATAGAATCTTTAAAAAAACTAAAAAACTTTTTATATGAACTGAAAGCTGATTTATAATTCTGCTCTCTGATCGCTGTCAGGTTGAGCTTGTCGAAACCGGTATACAAGAATTTTCCCGCCTTCGACAAGCTCAGGCTGACAGCTTTTTTGTTATTGCATAACCAGCAGTTAACATAAAAAATTAGTGCAGTTATGATTTTGATGCGATATTTATTCCTCATAAAAAACTCCAGGTAAATTTATTGTTATGAAAAAATATTTATTGGCTTTATTGTTTTTTATTCCTGTAACTGCAAAACTGTTTGGCCAGGCACAATATGAAGCCAGCCAGGATGAAAAGCACCCTGAAGTTAAAATTGTAAGGGGGTTGGTTAATAAATATTTAATTCAAAATGACACTGCATTTAACTGGTATAATACCAGCCAGGGTTATTATAACCCTGATACGGCAACACTTAATGCATTTGAAAGAGCAAAGGGCAAAATACAATTTGTTGTTTTTGGCGGTACCTGGTGTGAGGATACACAGTTTATCTTACCTAAATTTTTTAAGCTGCAGGAAAAGAGCGGAATACCTGATAATACCATAACCCTGTTTGGTGTGAACCGTGAAAAAAAATCGTTGGGTAATATAGCCGAGGCATTTAATGTTACACTGGTACCTACCTTTATTGTAATGAAAGACGGAAAAGAAATTGGCCGGGTTGTTGAATATGGTAAAACGGGGAAATGGGATAAGGAACTTGCAGAAATCCTGAATCAGTAATTAAACCTTCCCGGATCATCTTTTACCAATTGAATTTTTGGGATGGCCAGCGGATAATTACCAAAGGTTACTACAGCATTACCTGGTTAAAGTTGAGCTATTGCACACTAACTTAAAACGAATTCAGTTTGATATAATCTGATATATATCTATTCCTTTCTCATTAAGGAGGTATACTTTTCCATTCATAGCTTTAATACCCATAAAATTGCCAAAAAAAGCGGGTAGTTTATATTCTTTTATGGTAAGGGATTTCAGTTCATAGCTGTATAAAGTGTTATTGCTGAAACCATAAACGGTATTGCCATTTACTTCAACATTAGTCCAGTTTAAAAAGGTAAGCCTGTTTTTAAAACTGCCGTAATAATCAAAAATATAAAATCCCTTTTCGGGATCGTAGAGGTAAATGAAATTGTTTTTGTCAATAATACGGGTAGGGGAAGGAACGGTATCAAACAATAATCTCCAGTCAGCAGTTTCCTGCAGCAGCCTTCCCTCCTCATCTATTTTTTTCAACTTGTAATTTTCTTCATCAAATAACCAGATATTATTATCATAAGAGAGGGTGATGCTGTTTACAAAGAAAATATTCTGTTTTCTGAAATTGATAGAATTACGGATGGCTAATAACCTGTCAAGCACAACAACAGTTAAATAATTTTTATAGTACAATAAAGTCTTCAGGGGATTGGTAACATCAATTGAGGAAGGATTGCCATATTTTTTCACATCATTAAAAACAGCAACCGAATCACCGGCTGCACTTATTTTTTTTAGTTGGTTGTTTTCTGTAACGAGGTAAATAAAATCAAGGTTATCTATATTAAAATATGAAAAATTGCCTTTGATAGATTTAATAAATTGAAATGCGGAATCATTTTGCGACTTCGTAGCCAGGGGAATTACCACAGAAGCACAAATGCACAGAAAAGGCAATATCGTTTTTAGTTTCTTCAACTTTAAGTGTATTTAATAAAAATTCAATCTTCTTTCCATTCTTCTCCATTTCCTCCTCCTTTGGAGGCGATAGAAGAGGCCGTATAATACTTCAGTTCCATATTTTCTCCGTCAAAGACGGCATAGCTGAAATATTGTATCCAGTCTCCTAAGTTAATATACCGGCTTTCCCGTTGGTTACCGGCATCATGTAACCTGAAATCAATGGGTAAATGCCGGTGCCCAAAAATTAAATAATCGTAATATTCTTTTTGTAAAACGGCTTTACAATAAATGATCAGCCATTCTTTGTCTTCACCTAAAAAAACTTCATTTGTTTGCCCGGTCTGTGCCCTGCTTTTTCTGCTGAAATAGTTTGCAATGCCCATGCCAATATAGGGGGGAAGGATCCCAAACAACCAATTACTTGATTTATTCCGGAATATTTTTTTGATAAATTTATAACCATGGTCGCCCGGTCCCAGTCCGTCACCATGGCCAACTAAAAATTTCCTGTTGTTAAACTCAAAAGGAACGGGCTCAAAGTATACAGGAATATTAAGCTCTTTTTGAAAATAATCTTTCATCCACATGTCATGGTTACCCACAAAAAAATGAACAGGTATTCCTGCATCTGTAATTTCAGCCAGTTTACCCAATATGCGTACATAGCCTTTGGGTACTACTTTTTTGTACTCGTACCAAAAATCAAAAAGATCACCCACAATAAAAATTTGGGCGGCATTTGTTTTTATTTCATCCAGGAACTGAATAATTTTTTTTTCCCTGATGAGACTGTCGGCAGCATTGGGTGCTCCCAGATGAAAATCGGAAAGGAAGTAAATTTTTTTATTTCTTACTACTTCCATCAGAGTCAGGGTTTGTTTTTTTGCTGCAGGTACTGCATTAGGTCCCCTGATTCAATTTCAGGCTTACCGGTTGCATCTCCGTTAAACCAGTATATCCAGGCAACAACAGGTTGCCCCTTTTGATAAGCTACAACTTCCTCCCTTTTGTAAATGGGTTGCTGACCTTCTTCTGTATTCAGGCCCTCATAATCATCTAACTGGCCAATGGCCCATGAAAATTCGAGTGGATTATTAACAGCATACAATTCGCCTGAAATAAATTTTTCTTCATCAACAGGAAGGGCTATCGGATACTCACCCATATCATACAGTTTGCCTTTAACAACAGCTTCACCCATTAAATGAAAATATTTGGTCAGGTATTCATATATCGGATTACGGAATCCGCTACGCAGGGATCCATAAACAAAAAGCGTATAAATTTCGTTGCTCATCTGGTAATAAAGGTACTTGTAATATTGCAATTATGATTCAACCAGAAAGCAATAAACTTCTTTTGGCCCATGCACTCCGGTTACCAGCGTTTTTTCTATGTCGGCGGTACGGCTGGGGCCCGTAGCAAAAGTTATAAGCGAAGGGATGTTTCCTGTGTATTTGGTCTTAATTGATTGTAAGGCATCTTTTAGATCGTAAACCAATTGATTGGTATAAGCAATACAAATATGTACCGGTGCGTAAACACTAACTGTGCGGCCACTTTGTTGTGCGGCACTCATCACAATAGTTCCTGTTCGGGCAACTAAAAATTCGCAATCGGTTATGGATGCATCACAACCCGGCAGGTTTATGGTATTGCTGAATAGGGCGTTCCATTTACCGGTATTGCAATAAATTTTGGTCCATTGCTTTTCTGTAATTAATTGTTGCAATTGCTGCAACATTTCCTTTTCATTTATACAATAGGCAAACCTGCCCTGCATATTTGTAAACTCCTGGGCAAATACAATATCCAGGCTATCGGCAGCCGGCAGAAAAACAGAATTGGCTCCCTCACTTTGCGGAAAAGGCAAAGGCACCGTGTTACTCAGTGCCTGCCGAATTCTTTTTAAAATATTTTCTTTTGCTGCTGTAACTGCCATGTGTACATTTATATTGCCGGCGGAGCTTTTAGCTCTTCAGGCATTTCTGATGTTGGCTCTTTGTCAACCAAATCTTTAGGTTCAACTTCTATATCTAATGTCTTTTTTTCTTCGTAAGGCCTTTTTCCTATTAAAGCTTCCACATCGCTTTTAAATAACACTTCTTTTTTTAATAATTCTTTAGCCAGTTTTTCTACATCACCTTTCTTTTCTGTCAACAATTTTTTCGTAATCTGGTATGCATTATCAATCAGTTTACGAACTTCTTCATCAATCATTTGACCGGTGTCCTCGCTGAAGGGTTTGGTAAATACATTTTCCTGGTTAGGATCATAATAACTGATATTACCCACTTTATCGTTCATACCATAAACGGTGATCATGCTGTAAGCAATTTTGGTGATCTGCTGCAGGTCATTACTGGCACCGGTACTTATTTTTCCGAAGAAAATATCTTCACTGGCTCTTCCGCCAAGTGTCATACAGATCTGATCCATTAATTGATCGGTATTGTATAAATATTGTTCTTTAGGTGTGTACTGGGCATATCCTAAAGCGGCTGTTCCTCTTGGTACAACGGTAACCTTCAGTAAAGGATAAGCATGTTCCAGGTACCACCCACAGATCGCATGTCCTGCTTCATGATAAGCAATGATCTCTTTTTCTTCGGGAGAGATGATCTTATTCTTTTTCTCCAATCCGCCAATAACGCGGTCAATGGCATCCTGAAAATCACTCATGTCAACTGCATCTTTTCCTTTCCTGGCAGCAATGAGTGCTGCTTCATTACAAACGTTGGCAATATCTGCTCCGGCAAATCCCGGTGTTTGTTCGGCCAGCTTATGAATATCCAGTGTTTGAGAAATTTTTATGGGCTCAAGGTGAACTTTAAAAATGGCTTCCCTTCCAACAAGATCCGGGCGGTCAATAGAAATTTGTCTGTCGAAACGGCCGGGGCGTAAAAGCGCCGTATCCAAAACATCAGGTCTGTTTGTGGCGGCCAGAATAATGATACCCAGATCAGTTCCAAAGCCATCCATCTCTACCAGTAATTGATTAAGTGTATTTTCTCTTTCATCATTACTCATCATCATGTTCTTACCCCTGGCTCTTCCGATGGCATCAATCTCATCAATAAAGATTATGCAGGGGGCTTTTTCCCGTGCCTGTTTAAACAGGTCACGAACCCGGCTTGCGCCAACCCCTACAAACATTTCTACAAAATCACTTCCGCTAAGGCTGAAGAAAGGAACCTGTGCTTCACCGGCAACCGCTTTTGCCAGCAATGTTTTACCTGTACCCGGAGGGCCAATTAATAAAGCTCCTTTTGGAATTTTACCGCCGAGCGCTGTATATTTTTTTGGATTTTTTAAGAAGTCAACAATTTCCATCACTTCCACTTTGGCTTCATCTAAACCAGCTACATCTCCAAAGTTTATATTAACCCTTGTCCCTTTTTCAAATAATGTTGCTTTTGATTTTCCAATGCTGAAAATTCCGCCGGAACCACCACCACCACCTGGTCCGCCCACTTTGCGCATCATCATCACAAATAACAGGCCTATTAATAAAATGGGAAGTAAAGTACTTATAACCTGGCCAAATAATTCCCCTTCTTTGGTATATACAGGAAGGATCCTGATCACCTGGGCATTTTCTTTATAATATTCATCAAGCTGTTTAGCAAAGGTCTCTTCATTGGCTATACTGAAATATAACTGCGGGGTTTCATTTTTTATAAGCGATTCATATTCAGGTTGGGTAATGAGTGATTTTAAAAAATCATTTTTAGAAATACTGTCTTTATATATAAAAACACGAACAATTTCTTTATTGCTTACAACAACGATTCCGGTTTTTTCTTTGCTCTCTTTGGAATCCTGTTTTATATATCCGGCCTTAAGCAGGTCATATAAGTTCTGTTGATTTATTTCAATCCCAACATTGCTTACACCACGAAATAAATTCCAGCCAACGAGGCCTATCAATATAATTCCGTAAACCCAGTATATACTAAACCTGGGTTTCTTCTTTAGCGGATCATCTCCCTTTGGAGGTATGTTATCCGGATTAAATTTCTTATTACTGTCTTGCTGGTTCATATTTTTTTGTGACATTATTTTGGGTACCCATCTATGCTATTATCAATAGACGATTATTAGATGGTTATATTTTAATTATTTAAAAATAACTTTATCAATATCTGTGTTCCATCATTGGTGCATCACTCCACATTTCTTCCAGTTGATAAAATTTCCTTGGTTCTGGTAGCATAACATGAACTACCACATTAACATAATCTATCAATATCCATTGCTGTCCCTGCCTGCCTTCATGCTTATAAGCCTGTTCCTGGCATTTTTCTTTTACATCTGTTTCTATATAATCTGCAATGGCCCTTAACTGGGTTGTGTTGCCTGCCTGGCAAATTATAAAAAAATCGGCAACAGCTTCTGGTATTTTCCGGAGATCAAGGCTTACAATATTGTCTCCTTTTTTTTCCAGTATGGCATTAATGATGGATTTGAAAATTTTATTGTTTCTCGTTATGCGTACAACACTGCTTTTTTTACGGGTATTTAATGCGTTCAAATTGTTCAAATGTGATAAAAGTTTTATTTATTCTTTCCTCCTGCTGTTTTGTTCTCAAAGCAGCCTGTTTATTATTGTTTTTTACAAAGTAGCTTGTAGCTTGCAAATAATCGCAAAAGTAACACTTCTTTGCCATTTGGATTATTATGTCAAGCGATGATTTATTTAAGTTATTAGATACCGTGGACAGTACCAACAACTATGCCATGGAAAAGGTTCATGCTGGAATGGCGAAGCATGGAATGGCATGGTTTACAATGGAACAGACAGCAGGAAAAGGACAAAGGGGAAAGCGTTGGGAAACGGAACGGGCTAAAAACATAGCCATGAGCCTTGTTTTAGCCCCCGGCCAGTTATTTTTAAAACATCAATTTCACTTAAGTGCTGCCGTAGCATTGGGTTGTTATGAGTTTTTTTCGGCACATGCAGGCGATGAAACAAAAGTTAAATGGCCCAACGATTTATTTTGGCGTGACAGAAAGGCAGGGGGGGTATTAATTGAAAACATTTACCAGGGGAGAACATGGAAATGGGCTGTGGTGGGAATAGGGATAAATATTAACCAAACAAAGTTTGATAAAATATTAGCCAATCCGGTTTCGCTTAAACAAATAACCGGGAAAGATTTTGATAGTGTGGCATTGGCTAAAGAACTATATGGTTTGTTGATGAAAAATTTAAATGAACTCAATGAAAAATCAGCCATTAATGTTATCGAAAAATATAATGAACATCTGTATAAGCTGAATAATAAAGTGCTGCTCAAAAAGGCAGGCTTAAAATTTGAGACGGTCATAAAAGCTGTTTCAGCTGAGGGCCGTTTAATAACAGTTGATGCTACTGAACATCAGTTTGATTTTGGAGAAGTGGAATGGCTGTTATAGATCTTCTGCTTTTCTTGCTTCTGCTTCAAACCTGTTATTGTAATATCCCATTCTGGTATTTTCCCACAGGTACTTTGCAATAAAACATATGTAACCGTGCTGCTTAAATTGCTGAATATGGCATAACTCATGCTTTACCCATTTTTTATTCTCTAAAAACTCCTCCTTTGTAGTATTGTGCAGGTGTATGGTTTTACCCAATACCATGGCTACCTCTTTTTTCCCTAATTTTTTTGCAGCAATTTTTGCCAGCCAGGAATTTTCTTTTATGTTGAAATTATTTTGTTCCAAAACTTTTACGCTAATTGTTAAGAGCACCGCTGTCGATCCAGCAGATAAAAGCATTTATCTGAGCCTGGGTAATTGTACTACCCTGCGGCATTATGCCCGAAAGAATGGCTGCCCTGATATTTGATCTTTTTGCAAACACTTCTGCATGGTTTGTAAACGGCCCACCCGAATTAATGGTGCCAGCTGCATGGCAATTGCTGTTGATAGAGCAAACTGTTGTTAGTATGGGTTGTACATCGGCAGAGAATTTTGGACTGATGCCTGAGCAGGAAAAAGTGATACCACTGTTATTGTTCCCCGGTGCCGCAGGCTCACTTTTACTACATGCGGTAAATACGAAAGCGGCTAAAAAAAATAATGCCGGTATCAGTAACAGGTTTTTCATAAGTCGATTTTTATGATTGTTTCACTACTTAACGAAACTTCTAGCCAATAAGTTGCCAGGCATTTAAAATTTCTTCGGTATGCTGGTTGCTTTTTGGCTTTACAAATATTTTGCGGATGATACCTTTTTCATCAATTAAAAAAGTAGTGCGGTGCAGCCCCATATAAGTTCTGCCATATAATTGTTTCTCTCCCCAAACGCCGTACTTATCAATGATCGCATGTTTCGAATCAGCTATTAAAGTAAATGGCAGATCGTATTTGGATTCAAATTTTTTATGCTTTTTTTCTTCATCGGGGCTTACACCTAATACGATAAATCCATTCTTTTTTAAAAGGCTGAAATTATCCCTGAGGTTGCAGGCCTGTACCGTACAGGTAGGCGTATCATCCTCGGGATAAAAATATAAAACTATTTTTTTTCCTATATAATCTGCTAAAGCTACGGGGTAGCCATTTTGATCTTTTCCTTTAAATGCAGGAGCTTTCTTTCCTTCAGTTAAATGTGTCATTATTAAATTCCTAATGGAACTTTTAAAAGTTAAAAATGATCTTTGCTTTGTTCTCTGGCCATTTCCCTTTTTTGGGATCGTGGCATTAACGGATAAACTTAAAGGTTTTCTCCGCAGTATTCCCCACCTGATCTTTTACTGTGATCTTTAGTTGATGCTCACCTGCCGGGCACATTTCATCAAATTCATATATAAACCTGCTCCCTTTATCATTACTGAAACATAGCCAGTTGCTATCAAGTACAGCAGTAAAATTTTCAATTTCTTCCGTATCATCTTTAATTGTAAAAACAATCCGTTTCAGCTTACTGCAGTTCATGCCATCTCTAAAACCAATGGGGGTAATGGTTGGCGGTATTGTATCAATCATCAGTTGAAAACTTCCAAACTCCCTGAAGCGGGCCCTGAACCAACCGGCTTCATTTCCGGTTTTAACCGGATCAGCTTTTGCATAATCAGTTTTCCCGTTTGCAAAACGTTGCATGATCATCTTATCCGGGAATGCAGTTGCCGCTTTAATCGTTACCGGAAAATAAGCCTGTAACGGTACACTGGTATTATGTAACTGGTAAATCGTATTTCCTGTGTTTGGATACACTTCCCTGTATTGAAAATGTATAGAATCATACAAACTGTTTTCGGGCAGGTAAAAACTGATATTGCTGTTTTCAAATGTATTTATGAAACCGGGATGAAAAGAGTTTTGTTGAAAATAGGTTGCCGAATCATCTGTTTCAGGTTCTGTAAATTTTTCATCCTGCTGAATGTCAAACTGTACAACAGCAGTATTGCCATTTGCATCTTTTACTTCTAATTTTATTTTGTGTATGCTGTCATCATCAATAGTAATTACCCCATCACCATTGGTAGTTTTGTAAATACTGTTAATATAGCCTGGTAATTTTGAAACATGTTGTATATATGATCCCCTGCTGCTTTTGTGCTTATAATCTATATGTGCATTTATATAACGTGTTTCATCATAGCTTATACTGTCCAACTGAAAACCAATAATGGGGATATGGTTTTCGTATAAAACAGTTTCGTAAATGCCATTTCGAGTGTTGGAGCCGGTATAACGATCGGATGCTGAAATACCAAAACTTACTTTATCTGTATTTGTGGTGATTAATGGAGCTGCCGTTACATAAATTCCATTCACTTTTTTAAGGGGATATAATTTCGGGCTTTGTTCGTAGGTACTTAAACAGCGGTCATAAACAGCCAGCTGAAAAACATCAGGCGCAACAGTATCAGGTATCGGAAACCCGAATAATGAAGGATTCAGAACTTTATCGGTTTTTGTATCCCGGATTTCAAAATGCAGGTGTGGCCCCTGCGATCCACCTGTGTTACCACTGAATGCAATAAACATTCCCTGGCTAACCGGAAATAAATTTTCCGGAATATCTAAATAAATTTTCCAGCTTTTAAGCTTGTACTGTTGTTCTTTTATATATTTTTCCAGCTCAGGGTAAAATCCGTTTACATGTGCATACAGGGTCGTTAATCCATTTGGATGATTAATATATAACGCCCTGCCATACCCCCAGGGTTCAATTTTTACTTTGGCTATATAACCAGCTGCAGCTGCCAATACTTTTTTATTTTGCGCCTTGTCTGTTCTGCAATCCAGTCCCATGTGGTAGTGATTGGACCTCAGTTCACCAAAATTAGCCGCCAAAGAATTTGTGGCTGCAACAGGGTATATAAAATAATTTTTGGGATAATTTTTTAATGGAAAAAATTGTGAAAATGTTTCAATACCAGGGAGTAAAAACAACAGGATTAAGAAAATATTTCTATAAACAAGGCGTATATGCAACTTAATATTTTGTATTGCAAATTTAGCTTAGTAGCAGGTAAAATAAAAATGAATGCAAAAGCCTTTTTTATTTACATCATTTACAATTACTTTTGCACGCCACTTCATAAGCAATATAATTATGCCAAAAGACAATTCTATAGTCTCAGTTTTAATCATTGGTTCGGGCCCCATCATTATTGGCCAGGCCTGTGAATTTGATTATTCCGGTACACAAGCCGCCCGTTCACTGCGGGAAGAGGGTGTAAAAGTTATTCTTATCAATAGTAATCCTGCAACTATAATGACCGATCCCATGATGGCCGACAGGGTTTACCTGCTTCCATTAACGGTTGAAAGTATTGAACAAATACTGGAAGAAAATGAAATAGATGCTGTTTTACCAACCATGGGAGGGCAAACGGCACTGAATCTCTGTAAAGAAGTTGATGAACTGGGTATCTGGGAAAAACATCAGGTTAGATTAATTGGTGTTGATATTAAAGCCATTGATAAGGCAGAAGACCGGGAAAAATTCCGCCAATGGATGATTGAAATGGGAATATCCGTTTGTCCTGCAAAAATTGCCAATTCTTTTTTAGAAGGAAAAGAATTTGCACAGGAGATAGGTTTTCCGTTAGTGCTGCGTCCTTCTTTTACGCTGGGTGGTACAGGCGGTAGTATTGTTTTTGCTAAAGAAGAACTGGACGAAGCTTTAAATATTGGATTAACTGCGAGTCCGATACATGAAGTGCTGGTAGAAAAAGCAGTGCTTGGCTGGAAAGAATTTGAGCTGGAATTATTGCGGGATAATGCAGATAATGTTGTTATTATTTGTGGTGTTGAAAATTTTGATCCTATGGGCGTGCATACCGGGGATTCCATTACTGTTGCACCAACCATGACGTTAAGTGATTCCGCTTACCAGAAAATGCGTAACACGGCTATTGCTATTATGAGAGACCTGGGCAATTTTGCCGGAGGCTGTAATGTGCAGTTTGCACTTAATCCGCTTACTGAAGAACTGATCGTTGTGGAAATTAATCCAAGGGTTAGCCGCTCCTCAGCATTGGCCAGTAAAGCCACCGGTTATCCTATTGCAAAAATTGCCGCAAAGCTGGCTATCGGATATAACCTTGATGAATTAAAAAATCAAATTACCCAATCCACATCGGCTTATTTTGAACCGGCACTGGACTATGTGATTGTAAAAATACCGCGTTGGAATTTTGATAAGTTCAAAGGCGCCAAGGATACATTGGGTTTTCAAATGAAAAGTGTAGGTGAAGTTATGGGCATTGGAAGAAGTTTTGCCGAAGCTGTACAAAAAGCCTGTCAGAGTTTGGAGAATGAAGTGGTGGGTTTGGGTTATTATGGCAAAAGTTTAATGCAGGCTGATGAACTTTTAGAATATATTAAAATACCCAAGTGGGACCGGATCTTCAGGATCAAGGATGCCCTGATGGCCGGCGCCAGCATTAAACGTATTTGCGAAAGCACAAAAATTGACCGCTGGTTTATTTACCAGATCCAGAAGATCTGCGACTGCGAAAAACAAATTGCCCGTTACGATTTAAAAACTTTGCCGGATGAGTTATTGAAAGAAGCAAAACTTTTAGGCTTCAGCGATGAACAGCTTAAAAGCATTATGAAGGAAGAAGATGCGGAACCGATCTATGAAAGAAGAAAGGCAATGGGCTTAACCAGGGTATTTAAAATGGTTGATACCTGCAGTGCCGAGTTTGAAGCAAAGACACCATATTTCTATTCAACTTTTGAGAACAAACCGGCCAATGAAAGCAAATTAATAAGTAACGAAAGTATTGTATCTGATAAAAAGAAAATAATAGTTTTAGGTAGCGGACCCAACAGGATAGGCCAGGGCATTGAGTTTGATTATTGCTGTGTTCATGGATTGCTGGCAATTAAAGAAGCCGGTTACGAAGCGATTATGGTGAATTGTAACCCGGAAACTGTTTCTACTGATTTTGATATTGCCGATAAACTTTATTTTGAACCGGTATTTTGGGAGCATCTCTGGGAAATAGTAGAGTATGAAAAACCCTATGGCGTAATTGTGCAGTTAGGTGGACAAACTGCATTAAAACTTGCCAAACGGTTGCATGAAAAAGGCATTAAAATTATTGGCTCTTCATTCGACAGTATGGATATTGCCGAAGACAGGGGCAGGTTTAGTGATATGCTGAAAGAACTTGGTATTCCCTATCCCAATTACGGTACAGCTTATAACACCGATGAAGCGATTGAAGTAGCCAGGCAGGTTGGTTACCCGGTTTTAATCCGGCCGAGTTATGTTTTGGGTGGACAAAGAATGCGTATTGTTATTAACGATGAAGACCTGGAAAAAGGGGTGTTGAGTTTAATAAAACATTTGCCGGGCAACAAAATATTAATTGATCATTTTTTAGACCGTTGCCAGGAAGCAGAGATAGATGCCATTTTTGACGGAGAAGATTTTCATGTGATGGGAGTTATGGAACATATTGAACCTGCCGGTATTCATAGCGGCGACAGTAATGCCGTTTTACCCCAGTTTAATTTGTCGCCATTGATTGTACAAACCATGGAAGAATATGCCGAAAAAATTGCAAGGGCATTACATATTAAAGGGCTGATCAATATCCAGTTTGCCATTAAAGATAATAATGTATATGTAATTGAGGCCAACCCCAGGGCAAGCCGTACCACACCATTTATTGCAAAGGCCTATAAAATACCCTATTTGAATATTGCAACTAAGATCATGATGGGGGTTAACAAACTGAAAGATTTTACCTACGAGAAAAAATTAACGGGTTTTGCCATTAAAGAACCGGTTTTCTCCTTCGACAAATTTCCGGGTGTAAATAAAGAGCTGGGCCCCGAAATGAAAAGCACCGGTGAAGCAATACGTTTTATCAAAGATCTCCGGGATCCTTACTTCAGGCAACTGTACAAAGAGCGGAGTATGCACCTGAGTAAATAAAATTGAGCTTGCAAATTCAGGGTTGATTTTCTATTTTGTTACATGATCCGCCCTTATAGTATACCTGTATGGAAGCATGCGCCATTTATTAGGCTGCTCTTGCCTTTAATTGCCGGGATAATGCTGCAATGGTATTTTCAGATTTCAATTTTTGTTATTGTTGCTGCTTTGATCTCTTTCAGCATTTCTTTGCTGCTTTTTTTATGGTTTCCCCTTTCATTCCGGTTTAAATTACAACCCTTACAGGGCTTTATAATTAACCTGCTGCTGGTAAGTTTTGGTTTGTTAGTTACCTGGCAAAAAGATGTACGGCATAATCATAGCTGGTATGGAAATTATTATAAGGACAGCAGTTACCTGGTTGTACGTATTGATGAACCACTGGTAGAAAAACCTAAATCTTATAAAGCTGAGGGGTATGTAGAATCCATTATTCAAAATGACAGCGCTGTTCCCGCTAAGGGAAAGTTGTTATTATACTTTTTAAAGGATAATACAAAAAATGACCTGCACTACGGCGACAGGATCATCATTCATAAAAAACTTCAGCCCATAAAAAATTCAGGTAATCCGGGTGCCTTTAATTTTCAGCGGTTTGCTGCTTTCCAGCAAACTTTTCATAGCGTTTTTTTAAAAGAAAAAGATTGGGCGCCGGTTAGGGGAGCTGATGAACAGCCTGTCAATCAGCTGCAGCAATTTATTTTTTATGCCAGGGAATATTTGTTATCTGTTTTGCGTAAAACAGTAAATACCGGTAAAGATGAATTAGGTATTGCCGAAGCTTTATTGATCGGGTATAAAAATGACCTGGATAAAGATCTGGTGCAGGCTTACAGTAATACCGGTGTAGTGCATGTGATTGCCGTTTCAGGTATGCATTTAGGTTTAATTTATGTGCTGTTATTTTGGCTTTTTGCCAGGATACCATTTATTAACAGATCAAAATCAGTACAGGTGATATTGATACTGGTTAGCCTGTGGGTGTTTGCTTTAGTTACAGGTGGATCAGCATCTGTACTTCGTGCTGCGGTAATGTTCAGTTTTATTACGCTGGGTAAAAATTTTTCAAAAAAGGCATCAATATATAATTCCCTGGCTGCATCAGCTTTTGTGTTACTTTGTTATGATCCTTATTTTTTGTGGGATGTTGGTTTTCAATTATCATACCTGGCAGTGATTGGTATCGTTATTTTTCAAAAACCAATTTACAACCGTATATATATACAAAATAAATGGGTAGACAAACTATGGCAATTAGTGGCAGTTTCTCTTGCAGCACAGATACCGACTTTCCCGCTTTGTATTTATTACTTTCACCAGTTCCCCAATTTATTTTTAATCACTAATATTATCGCGGTTCCGTTATCCGGTTTTATTTTATATGCCGAAATATTGCTTATTGCTTTTTCATGGATACCCCTGGTTGGCTTGTATCTCGGCAAATTGGTTGCTGGGCTAACAGGGTTAATGAATAAAGTAATACTTTGGATAAATGACCTGTCATTTGCCGTGTGGGATAAAATTCCTTCAACAGTATTCTCTACCTGGTTATTATATGTAATAGTCATTGGTTTCGCCGTATGGTTATTTAAAAAGAATAAAAATTATTTTAAATACGGAATGATTTGTTTGCTTGCATTTACCATGCAGCATACTTATTACAAATGGAAAATTGAAAAACAACAGAAACTTATCGTTTATAATGTGCCCCGGCACCAGGCCATAGATTTTGTAAAGGGTAATAATTACCAGTTTGTAGGAGACCCTGTTTTATCAGAAGACGGGATGTTGCAGAATTTTCATTTAAAGCCGGCCCGAATAAAACTGCAGCTTTACAAACGGCTGCATTCATTAAATGATGTTTTTCAGCAAAAGATATTTTACCGGTTTAATGATAAAATAATCGGAATCATAGATAAGCCTTTACTTATGGAACCCCCGTCTCAAAAAATGAATATTGACCTGATCATTATTTCAAAAAACCCCAATGTCAGCATTGCCCAGCTGGTTAAGGTCTTCAATTGTAAGCTATTTGTTTTTGATGCTTCCAATCCTGTGTGGAAAATTGAAAAATGGCAAAAAGAATGTAATGAACTGCAGGTAAAGGTTTATTCAATACCTGCTGAAGGAGCTTTTGTATATAATGTTGGCATATAAGTTGCATAATTAATATCCTGTTAATTTGATGTAATTACTTTTAAAAATATTCTCAGGAGCAAGTACATTTGTGCTGTTATTAAAATTAAAACGATGTGTTTAATCCGGCTGTTGACATTCCTGTTTTTGTTGATCATTAATCTCTCCTTATTTGCTATTCAGGTAAATAACGGCCAAACCAGCATTCGCAAGGTTATTTCAAATACCGGTATAGCAAATTCTGTTTCCCAAAAAAGTAAAGACACTATTGTGATCCGGTTTGATTATAAACAATCGGCTTTATTCCATTCGTATACTTTAGAGGCACTGGATAGTGTAATATTGATCTTATTAAAAAATAAAAAAATAACTGTTTCAATTGATGGTTTTGCTTACAAGGATGAAGGCAGTGATACCATCTGTTATTACCTGTCACTGAACAGGGCATTGTTTATTCAGACTTATGTTTTAGGAAGGGGTGTTGACAGTTCGAGAATTCTTTCTGTAAAAGGTTATGGCCGGACAAGGCCTTTATACCTGGGTACTGATAAAAACGGACTAACCGTTAATTGCCGTGCAGAAATGAGAATGAATTACCCTAAACCACTTCCTGGCAAACCTCAAATACAGGACAGGGATGGGGATGGTATTGTGGATACTGATGATTATTGTCCTGATGTATTTGGTTACAAAGACAATAAAGGATGTCCCAATAAAGATGTGGTTATTGTGCCGTTTGAAACAGAGCGATCGAATTTACATACCAGTACTTATAAAGTATTGGATAGTGTTATAAATATATTAAGCGAAAATCCTTCTCTAACCATTTCAATTGGAGGCCATGCTTACAAAGAAGAAGGTATCGGTGCATTATGTGAACGCCTTGCAAATGAACGTGCGGATATTGTAAAAAACTATCTCTTATCACGACGTATAGCCGTTTCAAGAATTGATTCAGTAAAAGGGTATGGTAATTCGCAGCCATTAAATACAGGCGGCAATCCCCTGGAAATAATAAAAAATTCTCGGGCTGAAATATTTTTTACCAGCCATTAATGCTTTTCATCAATTAACTCACCGGGCAGCGGTAGTTCCACTTCTTTTGTATAATATATCTACAATCGATTTTAACGGCAGGTAAAAAGCTGTAAATTCGCCGCTGAAATAAGTTTACAGGTAAAAATTCTGAAAGCGATAAACATCAATTACAGCAAATGCAGAAAAAAATTCAGTCAGCCCTCATCTCTGTTTTTTATAAAGACGGACTGGAAAACATTGTACAACAGTTACATCAATTGGGCATTACCATCTACTCAACAGGTGGAACTCAAAAATTTATTGAAGCATTAGATATACCCTGTGTTCCGGTTGAATCTTTAACCACTTATCCTTCAATTTTAGGCGGCAGGGTTAAAACCCTTCATCCATCTGTATTTGGCGGCATCCTTGGGCGAAGAGAAAATGAATCAGATGTGCTTGAAATGAAACAATATGATATTCCGGAAATAGACCTGGTGATCGTAGATCTGTATCCATTTGAGGAAACAGCAGCATCAACAACTGATGAAAAACTTATCATCGAAAAAATCGATATCGGCGGACCTTCCATGATCCGTGCTGCTGCAAAGAACCATGCTTCCGTTGTGGTTGTAGCCGCAAAAAAAGAGTATAAATTACTGGAAGAAATTTTAAGGGAACAAAAAGGAGAAACGGATCTGGCACAAAGGAAAATATTTGCTATTAAAGCATTTGATGTTTGTACAGGTTATGATATTGCCATTTCGAATTATTTTAATCATACTGAATTTGTAAACCCATTTGATAAAGAGAAAACTGTATTGCGTTACGGCGAAAATCCGCACCAGCAGGGTTTTTATTATGGTAACTCCCATGAAATATTTGATAAACTCAATGGCAAGGAATTATCATATAATAATTTAGTAGATGTGGATGCAGCGGTACAGCTTATTGCTGATTTTGACAGCACCACATTTGCCATTATAAAACATACTAATGTTTGTGGTATTGCATCAAGACCAACTATAAAAGAAAGCTGGGATGCAGCACTCGAAGGTGATCCGGAAAGCGCATTTGGTGGTGTTTTGATCTGTAATGCAGCTGTTGATAAAGCAACAGCCAATGCCATCAATGAAATATTTTTTGAGGTTTTGATTGCGCCATCTTTTGATGCCGGTGCTTTGGAAATCCTGAAAACAAAAAAAAACCGTATCCTTTTAGAACAAAAAAGAAAGCTGACTGCAACACATCAATATAGATCTGTTTTAAACGGGATACTTACCCAGCAAAATGATGCCGGTAATTATACCAGCTGGAAAGAGGAAGGTGGAAGAGAATCAACGGCTGCAGAAAAAGAAGACCTGATTTTTGCAAACATTGTCTGCAAACATTTAAAAAGTAATGCCATTGCATTGGTAAAGCATAAACAATTAGTTGGTAAAGGCTGTGGACAGACAAGCCGTATTGATGCATTGCGGCAGTCAATAGAAAAAGCAAGGCAGTTTAATTTTGATTTGAACGGAGTGTTATTGGCCAGTGATGCTTTTTTCCCTTTTGATGATTGTGTTAAGATTGCACATGAGGCAGGCATTACTGCTTTTATACAGCCTGGTGGTTCAATCCGTGATAAAGATTCAATAGAATATTGTAAAGAAAATAATTTAGCGATGGTTATCACGGGTCTCCGTCATTTTAAACATTAATCGCAGCATGTAATAAATGTTAAGCAGCAAAAATTTACCTAAAGGCAAAGCAAGAGGATACCTGGCACTTGGCATTACCTGTGTTGTTTGGGGTACTACCTGGGTGGCCAGTAAAATTGGTGTTGGCGAAATTCCGGCGCTGCAAATGGCTTATATCCGTCAATTTTTTGGAGGGATGTTCTTTGTTTGCTTTTTTATTTTTTATAAAAAATTACCTTTCCCAAGCAGGAAAGAATTTTTATGGTTATTAATGATGGCTCTGCTGATGTTTGTGATGGCAAATGGTTTAAGTACCTGGAGTTTACAATATATCCCAACAGGACTTAGTGCATTGGTGGGTGCTTTATATCCATTAAGCGTTGTTGTCATTGAAATGGTGTTTTTCAAAAACAGAAACCTGACCATACTTACTTTTATTGGCCTGGTGCTTGGTATTTCAGGTATTGGAATTGTTTTTTATGAAAATGCATTTCAACATCATCCTGATGGATTTATTTTCGGTGTTGTTTTATCAGTTATTGCAATGTTATCATGGAGTGTAGGCACAATCATTATTGTTCGCAATAAAACAAAAATGAATCCCTATTATGCAACGGGTTGGCAAATGCTTATCAGTGCTTTTATTTTATTTATTTTTGCCGAAACAACACAACCAACTATTGCTTTAAAAGATATATCTGCAACTGCCTGGGGTGCCATTACATACCTGGTACTGGCAGGCTCCTTACTGGCATTCATTGCTTTTATTTATTCCATGAAAACATTACCGGTAGCGGTTTCTTCCCTGTATGCATATATTAATCCACTTGTAGCTATGGTTACCGCCGCCATTGTTTTGGATGAAAAACTAACTATGTATATCTTGTGGGGGGCTATTGTAACATTGCTTGGCGTGTTCCTGGTAAATTACAGTATCAAGCGCAGTCGTGAAAAAATTATTGCAGAGCCTGAGCAATAAAATGTATATACATTTCTTTCCAACCTTTGAATGTTACAGCGGTGCCTAAAAAATTATTATGCCAAACAGTAACCAGGGTTCCATTTACTTCTTTACAAACAGATAAATAATGTATCATTTCATCAAGTGTCTGCTGTACTGTTTGTTTTTGTTCATAATAAGCATTTGCATCCATAAAACAGAATGGATGAATCCGTAGATCAGTCTGTTCTCCTTTTTCAAGGTTAAACCAGTAATGGGGTGAAGCAACCGAGGCCCTGAAACCATTGATACTGCCATATCCCATCGAATAGTCATCAGTAATACCCGCTTCAATTAACCTGCTGTATCCTTCGGGTAAATTAAAACGGATATAATGCTGGCGGCTAAGAGTCGGGACGCTTTCTGCGGCCTGAATCATTGCTGCTAATTGCTGCTTTTCTTTTTTTAATAACGATTTATTATCACCGCTTTGCCAGGAAGGATGTAAACCAACCATATATTTTTTTGCATGTTGCTTTACCAGTTGCCACATGGCATCTTTAATGGGAAGTATATTTTTATCGTACCGGCCATTTTTTTCAGGAACCAAAAAAAAGTAAAGTGGTTGTAAATGATATTGCCGGTGTAAAAGATGCAGCCAGTCAAAGCTGTCAAAAGGATCTCTTTTTAAACCTGCCAATACTTTAATTCTTTCAAACGATGGTGAATTAAAGAAGCCGCCGGTATTTCTTAATAATCCTTTGTGTTTATATGAATAAGCCATATCAATATCATATGTTGGAATAAAATTGAATTTTGGCTCAAAAGCTTTCTGGAAAATATTGGATGACGGGAATTGATCCTGAAGGGCTTTTGTAAATTCCTTTACCCAGATATTTATAAGCGGTAATTTCAAAAAACCTTCTTTAAAAGCCAGGGAATTTTCATAGGCATACCTGCCGTACATATCTTTTTCATGTGGCAGGTATTCTTCATAGCGGCTGAGCAGGTAAAATGTTGCAGCAAAAATATCAAAGGGAAAATCAGACCCCGGGATTTTAAAAAAAGCTTTTATACGGTTAAACTCAAAACAATCAATTTGCTGTACATTGATATTCTCTTCAAAAAGCAGGTTGACATTTTGAATATTGAACCCGCCAACGGTATAGGCATTTGTTGAATTGTGTGTGTGTGCATTGCTGTAATTGATCTTAGTCCCTGCATAGTTTTTAAATTCCTCCGGGTCGATGGTTATCTTAAAATCAACCTCCATCAACTCTTTAAAAATAAAAGAGCAGGTGTACTGGAGCCTGGGAGAAGTAATATGGGAATAGATCAGCAGCATACTTGCACAAAATAAATAAGTCCCGCCATAGCAGGACAAATTATTTTATTTTTAACCCTGGCCGTTGGGTGACACCTGCCAAGGCTGCTAGCCGCAAGGCAGGATAATTCACTTTTTTAATTTTTATAACGCTCCTTCCAGAGCTGGTTAAATGTTTTCTGGCTAAAATTCAGATCACTCCTGTTTTTACTCCAGCCTTTGAACATACCATTTACTACTTTGTTTTTTAATTTACCGCCGCCTAAGTTCATAAAACCTCTTTTCAAACTGGCAATACGCCAAACTTTCCAGGCCATTTTTTCGCTTAAGCTCACAAACCCTTCATCCACCGATTCGTGCCGGTTTTCCAGTAATAACTCATGTAAATTTATTTTTACAGCACATACTTCGGTGCAATTACCGCATAAAGAAGATGCATAACTTAAATGTTTGAATTCATTCATACCCTGCAGGTGTGGTGTAATCACGCTGCCAATGGGACCGCTATAGGTTGCTCCATAAGCATGGCCGCCAATATTTTTATAAATGGGGCAGGCATTTAAACAGGCTCCACAACGTATGCAATACAAACTCTCCCTTTGTTTTGGATTTTGTAAAATATGGGTACGGCCATTATCTAATAGTATCACAAACATTTCTTCCGGTCCGTCGGTTTCATTTTCCTGTCTTGGACCGGTAACAATGGTATTATAAACTGTAATTTTTTGCCCCGTCCCAAAAGTAGAAAGCAATGGCCAGAACAATCCCAAGTCTGTTATTGATGGAATCATTTTTTCGATACCTACAACAACAATATGTGTTTTAGGAAAGGCGCAACTCAGCCTGGCATTACCTTCATTTTCTGTAATGGCAATACCCCCAATATCACTGATGATGAAGTTAGCACCGGTAACACCTATTTCTGCCTGTACATATTTTTCCCGAAGAATATTCCGGGCAACCAATGTTAATTCTGCGGGGGTTAAATTAATGGGGGTTCCCAGTTTTTTATTAAATAGTTTGGCAACATCCTCCTTGCTTTTATGCATGGCGGGTGTTACAATATGATAAGGGGCTTCACCATCCAGCTGCTGTATATATTCACCAAGGTCGGTTTCTATACTTTCAATCCCGTTTTTTTCCAGCGCATCATTCAGGTGAATTTCTTCAGTGACCATACTCTTGCTCTTGACCAATGCTTTGCAATTTTTTTCAATACAGATCTTTAAAATTTCATCGATTGCCTGTTGGCTGTTTTCGGCCCAGATCACTTTGCCGCCGCGTTTTGAAAAGTTGAGTTCAAATTCTTCCAGTTGCTGATCCAGTGTTTCAATGGCACGCCATTTAATATTTTTGGCCCTTTCCCTTGCCAGGTGAACATCAGCAAACTGTTCTTTTCCTTTTGGCACAACGGCATTGTACTTGCCGATATTAAAATTGATCTTTCGGCGGTGCTCCAGATCTGCTGCTTTAACGGTACTTTTGGCTATAAAAATTTGTGATTGTTCTGACATGATTTATTATTTAATTACGCCCAATTCTTTTCCAATCTTAGTAAATGCTTCAATCGCTTTATTTAAATGCCGCTGGCTATGAGCAGCACTTATTTGTACCCTTATCCTGGCCTGTCCTTTTGCAACCACCGGAAAGAAAAATCCAATTACATAAATTCCTTCATCTAATAATTTAGCAGCAAAGTTTTGTGCCAGCACGGCATCATATAACATGATGGGAACAATGGGATGATCACCCGGCTTAATATCAAATCCGGCTTCTGTCATTTTGTTTCTAAAATAGCTGGTATTGTTTTCTAACTGATCCCTAAGGTCAGTTGTTTCACTCAACATATCCAAAACAGCAATGGAAGCACCCACAATACTTGGAGCAAGTGTGTTGCTGAATAAATAAGGACGGCTTCTTTGCCTCAGCATCTCAATGATTGCTGCCCTGCCAGATGTGAATCCGCCACTTGCACCACCAAGCGCTTTACCCAGGGTGCCCGTTATAATATCTATCCTTCCCATTACATTTCTGTATTCATGTGTACCTTTTCCGGTCTTACCTAAAAACCCGCTGCTGTGGCATTCGTCAATCATAACAATGGCATCATATGTAGAGGCCAGGTCGCAAATTTTATCTAACTGGGCAATCGTACCATCCATGCTGAAGCTTCCGTCGGTTACAATGATGCGGCTCCTTAAATGTTGCGTTTCAGAAAGTTTCATTTCAAGGTCGGCCATATTATTATGCTCGTAGCGGTAACGCTGTGCCTTACATAAACGAACGCCATCAATAATAGAAGCATGATTGAGTGCATCAGAAATGATCGCATCTTCTTCTCCAAACAAAGGTTCAAAAACCCCACCGTTTGCATCAAAGGCTGCTGCATATAAAATAGTATCTTCTGTTCCTAAAAATTCAGACAGCTTTTTTTCCAGTTCTTTATGAATATCCTGAGTGCCACAAATAAAGCGTACGCTACTCATTCCATAACCCCGTAAATCAATATATTTTTTTGCGGCGGCTACTACTTTTGGGTGAGCGGAGAGGCCCAGGTAATTATTGGCACAAAAGTTCAGAACGGTCTTTCCGTTTACAATAATTTCAGCACCCTGTTCGCTGCTGATGATGCGTTCTTTCTTGTACAGGCCGGCTGTTTCAATTTCAGCGATTTCGGATGAAATACGGGTTACAAATTTCTCATTCATATGTAGAAGTTAATTCGGGGCAAATTTAGGTTAAAATACCTCAACCTGCCTATCGGCATGCAGGCCCAACCCAACCCCCTCTATCTCCCCCGTGGGGAAGGAAATGGACAAGATTGAAGCGATGATTATGTTTTGCCTGAAAAAATACCGGTTGCAATATTGATGAAAAGGGAATTGTATACAATGTGGAAGATATAATGTTTGCCCGCCCGGATGACCCGGTCGGACGGGGTTATATTTAAAGTACCGCCTCCTCTCTTAGGGAGTTGACGTAAGGGTGGTGAGGCCGTTATTTTTTATTTTTCTGTAACATTTTATACTCCACCTTCGTATTACAAAGGCAAAACAACCTTATTGAGGTAATTTAACTACCTAAAACTGTATGACGGAGAGAGAATATAATGAATGCGTAAACCTGTATGCAGACAATGTGTACCGCTTTATCCTCAAGAACCTGAGGCATACTGAGGATGCAAAAGATGTGGTGCAGGGGGCATTTGAAAAGCTGTGGATAAACAGGGCCCTGGTAGAAAATGAAAGGAGTAAAAGTTATCTGTTTACCATTGCTTACCACCAGATGATAGACCATATAAGAAAGAACAAACGGGTCAGTTTGAAAGAGACGTTTAATGAAAATGCCAATGGGTCTGTTGGTCCTAAACAGGATACTAAAAGAATAATAAACGAGGCATTATTAAAGCTGAATGAAAAGCAGCGGAGCCTGGTTATGTTGAAAGATTATGAGGGGTACAGTTATGAAGAGATCGGACAAATAACCGGGCTGAACGAAAGCCAGGTAAAAGTATATTTACACAGGGCAAGGCTGCTATTGAGGGAGTATATTGTAAGTCCGGAAAACGTTATTTAAAACCCCCTCCGCCCCCTGAAGGGGGAACTTTGGGGAATAATAATTTGAACTGAATGAAATATTTGAACTTTATAAATTATAAAAACTGCTGAAAGTCCTCCCTTTGGGGGAGGATTTAGGTGGGGCCGATAAATGAACATAAACCGACATAATTACGAAGCGTTTTTTTTACTGTATGTAGATAATGAATTATCTGTAGCAGACAGAAAGGCTGTTGATGTATTTGTGCAGGAAAATACGGATCTGCAGGGAGAATTGTTGCTGTTACAGCAAACTGTTGTAATAGCAGATGATATTGTATTAGAAAAAAAGGATTGGTTGTTTATGGAAGAAGGAATTTCTGCTTTGCAGGAAAACCTTTTATTATATGCCGATGATGAATTATCTGCAACAGATAAAAAAACAGTTGAAGCTTTATTGGCAACAGATAAATTGGCACATACGGAATGGAATATTTTACAACAAACCAAACTGCAACCGGATACTGCTATTGTATTTACGGATAAACAATCTTTGTACAAAACAGAAGGTGGTAAGGTTGTTGGCTTTACATGGTGGAGGGCAGCAGCAGCTGTTTTACTTGGTTTTGGAATCTGGACCGGTATGTCAATCTATAAAAATAACTTTAAAACAACTACAGGTACCGCTGAAATTGCAAGTAAGGAAAAAGTAATTTTAAATCAGGGAAAAACAGAAATACCTGTAAACCCAACTGCTGATAAATCTCAAACTACCGGAATTAATATTTCGCAAAATACAGTAACAGCCGTGACAGAAAAAAATCAGGTAGATAAGCTGAACAAAAACAGCGGACAACCCATAAATAAAATGATTAAGCAAAATGCAACTGGGCAAAAAGAAAATATCACGGTACAGGAAAACAGTATTAAAAAGACAGGCAATAACCTGCCTGAATCCTATTTGGAAAATATTAACAGGAATGAACGTAACAAAGTTATTGTTGCCAGCGTATTACCACAGAACAACAAAAACGCTGATGCATCCGGAGTCAATAGCGGGATTGTTAAAAACAATATCATAGAAGATGTCACGAATTCAGTTGTTGCTAAATTAGCAAACAGTGCACCAGATCAGTCATCTACTGCTGTCATCCCGGTAGTGTATGTTAATTCAGATGCCGGGTATAACAACGATCGTATTCTTTATATGGATGAAGATAAAGCAAAACGAACAGCGCTTGGTGGCTTTTTACGTAAAGCAAAAAGAATGATTGAGCGTAACACCAGCATTAAAACCGGCGATGGTTTAAAAGTTGCCGGATTTGAGATCGCATTAAAATAATCACTTAAAATTAAAACAAATGAAAAGGCTAACATTACTCTTAGCATCAGCAATTATTTGCTTAACCATATCTGCCCAGGATGATTCAGTTAAAACAAAACAGGGAAAAGATACAATCCGTATCGGCGGGATGATCATAGTAAAACAAGGGAAGAACGGGAATGGCAAAACAAAGGAATTTACCATGGGAAGAGATCATACCCCCCGCAAAAATCGTAATATCAGTACCAACTGGTGTATCCTTGATCTTGGATTTTCTAATTATGATGATAAGACCAATTATACAAATACAGGTTCTTACTTAATTAACAATCCAGGTTACCCGGCTTTAGGAAAAAATGATTTTAAAATCAGAACAGTGAAAAGTATTAATGTAAACTTCTGGATTTTTATGCAAAGGCTTAACCTGGTGAAACATTATGTAAATCTTAAGTATGGTTTGGGGATAGAGTCGAATAATTACCGGTATAAAATGTATGATAATATACCTTCTATAAGTTACCGGGAAGGTGGTAATATACCTTATACAGCCGGGGCTCAAACCACATCTTCTTTTATTTTCAGGGATTCTATTTCATTTTCTAAAAATAAACTGGTTACCAATTATTTAACCATACCGCTGATGTTGAATTTTGCTACTAATCCCAAAAACAATAAGAAAGGAGTCAGCCTTAGCCTTGGTGTAAGTGCCGGCTATTTGTATAACCAGCACAATAAACAAGTAAGCAACGAAAGGGGAAAACGTAAAAATAGAGGAGACTATGATATGGAGCGTTTCAAGTTCTCTTACGCAGCAGAATTAGGGTTGGGTCCCATCCGCTTCTATGGATCTTACAGCCCTCAGTCAATGTACGGTAGAGGCCTGGATATAAGACCTTATACCGTAGGATTGCGATTCAGCAATTGGTAAAAATACGCTCTCATTCAATCCTTATTCCCGATAGCTATCGGGACGGTTTTTACCAAAATGGTTGAGGGATGGGTTAATCATACAGCCTTCGGCTTTGGCCGGAGGTTTTTTATTTTCCCACATTACGTATAAATTGTTAATGTTTTTCCACAGATTAAAATATATTTATGTGGCACGTCGTTTGAGATTAAAAGAAAAATTGTAAAAAAATGAAGGGTTACCGGATTTTTCAATTGTTTACCCTGTTTGCTGTAATTGCATTGGTTTCTTTTGTGCCTGTAAAAAAGAAAAAGAAACCGGTTACAAAAACAACAAAAACCAGGCTGCTGAAACCTGTTGTTAAAGACAGTATAGAAAATCCATATTATATTATTATTGACAAAAGTGATTATGAATTAAAAGTATATGATGATGAAGGATGGTATGCCACATATCCCATTGTTTTTGGCAGTATGGACCTAAGCGATAAAATGCGTGAGGGAGATAAAAAAACACCCGATGGAAACTTTAAAGTAATTATTAAAAAATACCACCGGAAATGGGGACCGGAATTGTTACTGGATTATCCAAATGATATCAGTGTTCAAAAATTTAAAGAAAGAAAGGCTAAGGGATTAGTACCAAAAAATGCCAGAATAGGAAACGGAATTGCCATACATGCCACCAGGCCCCAGGAAGAATGGACCGTGGATAATTTTTATAACTGGACCGATGGCTGCGTTTCTGTAAAATACACCGAGATGAAAGATCTTTACAAATATATACCGATAGGTACCCCGGTTACCATTCAGCAGTAAAAAATCCGAACTGTATTATTTAAGTTTTATCATAATGGCATGACCATTCAGGTTATGAATGATCTGACGGTCGGAATGTTTGCGGTACTCTTCAACCAGTTTTGTTACACCGGTACAGGAATGAAATCCGTAATCATCAAAAACCACCACGCCTCCCGGTATCAGTTTATTCCATACCCATTCGAGAATATCTTTGGCAGACTCATAAACATCTACATCAATATGGCAAAGGCCGAATAATTCATGAACTGAAATCTTATCAGCAGTATCTTCCGGAAAAATCCCTTTTAAAATTTTATAGTACGGATATTGACTTTTATTTTTTAAAACATCTTCTGCAATATACTGACTGGTATCACTGTGTTCGCCTCCTGTATAAAAACTGTCGTTTGCACCCGCTTTAGCTACACCTGAAAACGTATCGGCAAGATATAAAGTGGCTTTGCTTGCAACATTTGATAATTGCTGAGCCATAATGCCTGCCGTTCCACCACGCCAGACACCTACTTCCAGAATGGCAGCATTGGGATCAAGTGATTGAGATTTTTGAACCAGTTGCCACAATTCGTAACAACGGTAAATATCTACCAGTGTATTATTTTTTATCTGGACATAGATCTTCATAAATGCCTCATCTCCTTGCCAGGGTGTATAGTTTGAAGACGGAAATGAAAAACCATAATGCAAACCATCAATACTGAAATTGGCTTTACCCCTGTAGGTTGGTCTTTTACCAATATAGATACCGGTATTGTTAAAAAGTGTTTTTACTATTTTCTTAATGATCATAAAAGCGATAATTATTTTATAAAATTAGTGCAGTGTAATTTAATGGCTGATAATATTATTGATTTATGAATAGTATACTGCCATCGCCATAACTGAGAAACCGAAAATCATGCAGCAGCGCATGGTTATAAATTTTTCTCCAGCCTTCCTGTCCGGCCGGCAGGTTATCACCCGCGGCAGCAGCTACCAGTAAAAGCAGTGTTGATTGTGGCTGGTGAAAATTGGTAATCAGTGCATTTGCTATTTTAAATATGTAACCAGGAGCAATTAATAGCTGTGTTTGTGTAAATATTTTTTCCTGTTTTTTTTCTTTTAGCCAGATCAATAAAGCGGACAAAGCTACTTCTGCAGATAACTGACTATTTACCAAAGGTGCTTCATAAACCTCCCATTGGTTTAAATGGAGTTTTTTTATTGACGGTTGAAGATTTGTTTTAACACCCATCCAGTAAAGACTTTCCAGTGTTCTTAACGAGGTGGTGCCAACAGCAACAATAGTTTTACTAAGTTGTGCAATAAGTCTTTCGATCATTTCCACGTTAACATCAACCCACTCTGCATGCATTTCATGGTCCTGCATAGTGGTTGCTTTTACCGGTTTAAATGTGCCGGCCCCAACATGCAGGGTTACAAAATCTGTTTGTATTTTATTTTCTGCAAGGCTCTTAAAGATCTCTTTGGTAAAGTGCAATCCGGCAGTGGGTGCCGCCACCGAGCCCTCATCTTTGGCATAAATAGTCTGGTATCTTTCTGTATCGGCTTCTTCGGTTTTTCGTTTTATATAAGGCGGCAGCGGAACATCTCCACACTGTTCCAATATCTCTGCAAAACTGATTTCATCATTCCAGTTAAATTCAATTATATATGCATCAGAAAGTTTTTCCTGTAAAACAATTTTTAATTTTCCATTTTTAATTATTAACTGTAGCTCCTTCTCTTTCCATTTGCTCACCCCACCAATAAGACATTTCCATTTTATTTTTTTTGTAGCTGATAAGGCAGAAGTATAATCAGCCTGAAATGGCTCTAACAAAAATATTTCAATAATGCCACCACTTGGTTTTGTAAATAAAATCCTTGCTTTAATAACTTTGGTATTATTGAAGATCAACAGGCTGTTTTTGGGAAGATGTTGATACAGGTTTCTGTAAATATCTTCCTGTATAAAACCCTTATTATAGATCAGCAGCTTTGAGGTATCTCTTTCTTTAAGTGGATATCTGGCTATTAACTCATCTGGTAATCCGTAAGTAAAATCTTTTATTGAAAGTTGTTGTGGTAAAATCAAATGTGTTTGCTTTTTAGAAAGCAAAAGTATTAAACTTATTTTTTACATGGGGCTGTTTAAAAAAGAAGAGCCGTATACGGCTCTTCTGTAAAATTTATTGTTTAATTATTTTAAATTGCTGAACATTGTCAGCAGATTTTATTTTTAAATTATAAATACCGGCAGCAAGTGTTTGGGTATTTATTGTTATAACCTGACCGGGTGATACAGCAGGGTTGCTGCCATTGATCATGGTATTACCGGATATATCAGATATTGTATAAATAACTTCGGCTGTTTCTTTATTATTTACGGTAATACTTATTTTATTGCTGAATGGGTTTGGTGCAATCGTGTATATGATATTAAATACAAAATACAGTCTTTCTACCTGTGAAATTTTAAATTTACCATCATGGTCATACATTACTAGACGGTAATAATTCCATCCTTTGGCAGGCAGGCCATCAGTATATGTATATTGAATTATGCCTGCTGCTGCAGTTGCCGTTTTGCTTCCAATCTCTGAAAAATTAATTCCATCATTGCTGCGTTGTATACTATAAAGAAGTGTATTCAATTCATTATCTACTTTCCAGTTTAGCAAAGCCGTTTTATTTTTTTCTGTTGCCGTAAATGAAATTAACTGAACCGGAAGCGTTCCGGTACTGATGTGGCCAAATCCAAATCCCGAAAAACCAGTATTGAATACAGAAGTAATGGTACGGTGAGAACCGCCAAGAAAATTTCCTTTTATTGCCGGCTGTTGTTCATACGGGCCATAATAATCGGTGTTACTTATATGGCCGGTGTCTTTTATAATATCAGCATTTATGAATGTATTGCCACTTGCAAGCATCCAGCCATTTACTTCAGCCTGGGTTAAGTAAAAGGTTACTTTGTAGTTGCCACTGGTATTATTGTATTGGGGAATTATTTTGTATGTTTTATCAAACAGTTTGTTTTGTATGGAAGTAGCCGGATCGTTATTAACATATTGTGCATTGATACCGGCACGGTCCTGTGCAACTGTTACACAGCCATAGTTATGACCCGATAAATTTTGAATGGTCGCCAATACATCACCGGTTATCCTGTCGTAAAAATCAACAGTTTCCATTGGCCCAACAGGTCTTTCATCATACCCGGCAGCAGTGTCAATGGTTGTATGTATAAATGCCGGGATATAAGTTTTGCCGCTGATCAAAATATCATCAATGGCAAATGGCGGATTGTTGGCAGTAGCAGTATCGTTCTGCCAGTAAAATCCAAGATAGAACTTTCTGTTCCATAAAAATGATGGAAGGAAACTGCTTACATATGTTGCATTGCTGCTGTCTGAATAATCTGTTGTTCCGTTTACCTGGAAGAAATTAAGACTGTCTAAAGAATACATCAGTTTGCCAAAATCTTTTCTGGTGCCACTTACTGTTTGCCCATTGCATTTATAGTAAAAACTGATGTACAGGCTGTCCCAGTTATAAGCCTGTATTTCATGAAACATGATGGTATGGGATACACTGGCAGCATTATAAGATAGTGCAGATGAATCTTTAGATATATAAGCACTTTTACCACTGCTTACATCAGCATTGCTTCCGCCAATAAGCCATTTGTTTGCACCTTTTATATAATCATATTTAATCCACCCTGTTGAGGGCGTTTCAAAATCTTCTGATAATAAATAACCACTGATCCGCTTGCCCATAAATGGAGGATTGTCATCATTCCATATAATAAGTTCATAAGCATCGGGAGCGGCAATACTATTGGTGTCATTTACAGTTAAAGTAAAGTATGCCTGTTCGTGCCCTTCCATAACGGCATCAGGGTTCATGACAATCGAAAAATATTTATCAGCAGAATCTGTTGGCGAAAATGAAAGTGAATCAGGACTGATCGTAAAATCAAGGCCGTTTGTATTTCCGGAAATGGTCAGGGATGCATAAGTAGTACCCGCTGGTGGCCTGGAAATCTTG
Organism: Chitinophagaceae bacterium; assembly: GCA_031413755.1. GTDB lineage: Bacteria > Bacteroidota > Bacteroidia > Chitinophagales > Chitinophagaceae > Ferruginibacter. Next base: position 8,998 of record JANOFR010000089.1, on the reverse strand, counting down.
AGCGGTATGGTAAAACCCCAGGGCCCATTGCAGGAAGTTCTTTCAATTACTGCTGTATCTGTTCGGATAAAGGATATTTTTGGTTTGGATAAACTTCTATCGGAAAAACGAAGCGATTCTCTTCTGGGAGAACCGGTTCCATATTCTCCCATTACAATCCGCATCCGGTTTTTTTGCCCCACTGTAAAAATATTTACACAGGCATTGTCGGAATATTGCATATAGTTTCTAACCATATCAACAGAATCATAAGGGCAGCCGTAATTGGTATCGTTACAGGTATTACTGGTTGTAGTACATCCAAATAACACATCGTTTTGGCGGGGGGTATCAAATACAAAATCATCCAGGTCACAATTTCCTTCACCCCACACATGCCGCAGTCCAAAAAAATGGCCCAGCTCATGGGTTAAAATACGGCCTTCATCATAAGGATAGTTACCTGTAGGTTTTTTATTGCTGCTTCCAACTATTGTATAATGTAACACGATGCCATCAGTTCCTGCAATAGAGGCTGTATCCTCATCCTGACCAATGTTTCCGGGAGCTATGGGTTGTTGGGCATAACCTAAAACGGTACCTGAAACATCTGTTAAATCACAAACCCAGATGTTTAGATATTTATCAGGATTCCAGGAAGAAGCAGGCTTAACGGTGCTTTGCATGTAAGTATCTAAATGAGGTGGAGCTGTCCAGCCGGTTGCATTCCGGTTAATGCGATCAATACCCGGCTGTGCTAATACGGCATTGGTTGGACTAATTGTGGCAGCAGCAAATTGTATCTCCACATCTGCCCCATTGGCATGATTATTAGATCCGGATGTATTTGCTTTTCTTCTGAAATCATTATTGATCTGTATTATTTGTGAATCAACGAATGCTTTGTTGATATTACGCCCAACGCCCTCGGCTTCTCCATTATGAATGATATGAAAAATAACAGGGATCGTATAAATGATAGGATTGGTACGGCTTATACTGTTTATATTACCTGCTTTTTCCTGCTGGATATTTATCCATTTTTCCATTGCTGCCTGGTTATAAGTTTGTCCTGAAACAGCATACCTGTATTTTTCCATCTCATCGGTAAAACAAACAATTTTTCCATTTGAGGCTTTGGGCCAGCGTACTACCGGATTTACCTGTGCATACAAATTTTGATTAATCAAAACAAGGATCATAGTAAACACCAAAAGGTGAAATAAATGTTTTTTCATGATATTGGTATAGGCTTATGCTTTAAACAACGTTAGAACAGGGATAAAATTGTTGACTGGTATGCCTTTGAGAAGATAATACGTTCAGGGAACAGATCTTTACAGCAGTAATTATAATGAAACGGGAAAGCAGAAAAACAACCTTTTAAAATTGCTTTTGCAGGAATGCTTTTATTTGATTTTTATAGTTTTCCGATGCCTTCGCTGATTTTGAGCATGGTATCGAGCGAAATATTTTTAATGATCTCTGAAGTGTTCTTTCCATCAGGCCATTTTATCTCTATCTCTTCAATACCTGTTGCATTACCAAGTCCTGCAGCTATAGTTAATGGTTTAGAACCAAAACTGCCACCGGTACTTACAGTATGATAAAAGTTCTGAAAGCTTCCATCTGGAAATTTTACTTTAATCCTGACTTTTGCACCAATAGCCGATCTGTTGGAATTAACTCCTTCTAACTTTAATTTTATCCAGTGGTTACCGTTTACTGTACTGTTTTCAAAAAGTACATTCCTGAAACGATCGCCTTCAACGGCTCCGCCTACCACTTCATAAATATCCTGGTCGCCATCATTATCAATATCAGCAAAAGCCACTCCGTGCCCTTTTTGAATGTGCCCCGTATTGGTAGCATAGGTAATATCTTCAAATTTTTTACCAGCCAGGTTGCGGTAAAGCTTATTGGGAATAATGCTTGTATATTCAGGTGCACCGGTACCCAGGTAATAATCAAGCCATCCGTCATTATCAATATCACCAAAATTGCAGCCCATAGCATAGTTCACATGATCAACAGCATATGCTGCACTTACATCAGTAAAAGTGTTATTGCCATTATTATGATATAAACGTGGCTGTTCGCCTAAAGCGGGCAGGCCGAGCATATCACGGGCAGCGTCTTCTGCAACCAGCGAAAACCGTTTTGTGTCATAACCCGAAACAAAAAGATCCAGCCATCCGTCATTATCAAAATCAAAAAACCAGGTGGGAAAACTATAAAGCGGCTCTTCCACACCGGCAGCTTTTGAAATATCTACAAACATTCTTTCACCGGCAACCTTACCGGGTTTATTGAGCCATAATTTATTGGGAGTACCCAGAGTAGAAATATACAGGTCAGGAAAACCATCATTATTGATATCGCCCCATACACAGCCTTTTGCAAATGTTGTAAAGTTTAAACCATATTTTGCCGACACATCTTTAAACTTTCCTTTGATGTTCATAAATAGCTGGCAGGGATAATTTTCGTGAGCTACAAAAAGATCTATCCATCCGTCATTATTAAAATCGCCCCAGGTAGCAGTTTGTGTTGGTGCCGGAGAATAAAGCCCTGCTTCAAGTGTAACATCTTCAAAACTGTTGTTGCCATTATTTTTTATTAAGGAGAATGGGAATTTTGCATTCTTACCCAGCCAACCTCCCCGCAGTATTATAAAATCGGCAAGGCCATCATTATTATAATCGGCATGTATACAATTTAATCCACCGGTTATTCCCACCAATCCTGATGAAGTTGTTTCAGTTTTAAATGTGCCGTCTTTTTGCTGGTGCATATATCTTATCTGGTCACTTAGCCCATAAGAGGATGCCATGATATCCAGCAGACCGTCATTATCAAGGTCTTCAACCACACAACTACCTGATATGCCATTCATATCAACCCCTTTTTTGCCGGCTACATCTTTTAAAACAATGTTGCTGGAATTTTTTGTGAATACGCCAGATTCGATCAGCCATTGTTTGGGTACTCCGGCAGGGTATTTACCAAGGGTCATGTAAGCAATGTTCAGTAAATATCTTGATTGGAGGTCATCAGGAAATTTATTAAGAATGATCTTATATACCTCTATTGCCTGTTCAGAACCTGAAGTTAGTTTGTGAATGCCACCGCCCTGTATGGGAATGATGCAGCTTTGTGCATTATGATTGTCAGCACAGTTTTCCAGCTCACCCTTTCTCATATAAGCAATGGCTAACAGATCAAAAAACAATTTGTATTGAGCTGATAAATTCTCTGCCGTTAAATTCATTGCCGTCATGATCTGCTTAAGTACATTAATAGCTTCATCAGTTTTTCCGGCATTTAAAGATTCTGCACTATATTGATAATACAGGTCTAACCTTTTATAAGGATCTTTTTCAGTAACTAATTTTTTTTTAAATAATTCTGCCCGGGCTGTATTCATCAGGTAAAAATCTTCGGGGTTGGCATTTTTACTGATACTGTCCAGGATCTTAACCATCCTTAATGTTCCCCTGGATTGTTTAACTGTTGAAACCAGGGTCACACCATCAGGCTCGCAACAGCTTTTCATTTGTGCTGTTGATACAAAATGAATATGTATAAAAATTAAAAAAAGTGCAGAAACTAAATAAAACCTGTTTTTCATTCAAATATAATTTTGTGGAACTGTAAAGTTAAACTAAAAACAAAAAGAGATAAATGCGGATCATAATTTTCCTTCCTTAATTTCTTCTACCACACCCGGATCAAGCAGGGTTGTAATATCGCCCAGGTTTTCAGTTTCGCCTTCAGCGATCTTTCTTAATATGCGACGCATTATTTTTCCGCTTCTTGTTTTTGGCAGCCCTGTAACAAATTGAATCTTATCAGGTTTGGCAATGGCACCAATTACCCTGGTTACGGTTTGTAAAATATCCTTTTTGGTTAGTTCCTCATCACTGTGGAAGTGACCATAAATAACATAAGCATAAATGCCCTGCCCTTTTATATCGTGCGGATAACCAACTACCGCACTTTCAATAACGCCGGCATGCATGTTAATGGCATTCTCCACTTCGGCTGTGCCAATGCGGTGGCCGCTTACATTCAATACATCATCCACACGGCCGGTAATTCTGTAATTACCCTGCTCATCTTTTAATGCCCCATCGCCTGTAAAATATAAATTTTCATAGGTGGCAAAATAATTGGTGCGGCATCGTTCATGATCACCCCATGTTGTTCTTAATATGCCGGGCCATGGCCCTTTAATGCACAAATTTCCTTTCAACATTCCATGTTCGTCCTTTTCAGTTATCTCTGCTCCTCTCTCATCAACCAAAACCGGTTGTACACCAGGCATTGGTAAAGTTGCCCAACTGGGTTTTGAAGGTGTTATGCCTGCAAGATTACTGATTAAACAACCACCCGTTTCTGTCTGCCACCAGGTATCAACAATGGGGCATTTATTCTTACCAATATTTTCATTATACCAATGCCATGCTTCTTCATTGATGGGCTCACCAACTGTGCCCAGAATTTTTAATGAGGAAAGATCTTTTCCTTTTAACGGTTCCAATCCATAACTCATTAAACTTCTTATAGCAGTTGGTGCTGTGTATAAAATATTTACCTGGTGTTTATCAACGATATCCCAAAATCTTCCGGCAGTTGGCCAGGTTGGTATGCCTTCATACATTAAACTGGTGCCACCTGCACTTAGCGGGCCATACACAATATAACTATGCCCGGTTATCCATCCTATATCAGCTGTACAAAAAAACACATTACCCGGTTGGTATTGAAACACATTTACAAAAGTGTAGTTGGTCCAAACCATATAACCGGCACAACTGTGTACAACACCTTTTGGTTTGCCGGTGCTGCCACTGGTGTATAAAATAAACAGCGGGTCCTCTGCATCCATTACTTCGGCAGGAAAATTAATATCACCAGTTGCTTCAAGCTGTGTTTCGGCGTGGTCCATTTCATCTTCCCACCAAACATCACGGCCTTTCAGCATCGAAACCGGGGTTCTTGTTCTGGTATAAACGATCACTTTTTTTATTGTCCGGTTACCGATCAAAGCATCATCGATCACAGTTTTTAAGGGAATATCTTTTCCGCCGCGGTAAGCACCATCGCAGGTAACAATAAATTCAGCCTGTGCATCATAAAGCCTGTCGGCAATACTTTGTGCACTAAAGCCGCCGAAAATAACTGAATGTACAGCACCAATCCTGGCACAACCTAAAACCGCATAAGCCAGTTCGGGCACCATGCCCATGTATATACAAACACGATCGCCTTTTTTAACACCATTATTTTTCAGCACCTGTGCAAACTGGCAAACCCTTTTATGTAAACGTGCATAAGTTACAATCCTTGTTCTTTCCTCCGGATTATTGGACTCCCATATAATGGCCGGTTTATCAGCCATGGTTGCCAAATGACGGTCAATACAATTTTCGGTAATATTTAGTTTTGCATTTTTAAACCATTCTACTTTGGGTTCGGTAAAATTCCATTCCAAAACCTTATCATACTTTTTTTGCCATTTAAAATTTTCTGCAACCGAAGACCAGAAACCTTCAGGATCATCAATACTTTTTTTATAATCGGTATGATATTGTTCCAGTGATTTTATCTGATAGGGATATGACATTATAATCTGTTGTTTTACTTTAACAGCAAAGTAATATATTTATGTTTACTTCCCCGCAAAATTTGCATAAAAGATAATTATGGCTATTGCACCGGTAAAAGGTATTGGTAAAATAATTTTTTCATCTTCACTAGGTACTTTAATAGAGTGGTACGACTTTTACATTTTTGGTATGCTGGCCAAAACCATCTCGGTACAATTTTTTCCGGAAGGAAATGATACGGCTGCCCTTTTAAGTACGCTGGCCATTTTTGCAGCAGGTTTTTTGGTTCGTCCCTTTGGAGCATTGGTGTTTGGGCGGCTGGGTGATATGATCGGCAGAAAATATACTTTCCTGCTCACTTTGGTTTTAATGGGTGCTTCAACATTTTTGATTGGGTTGATACCAGGTTATAAAACCATTGGCATAGCAGCGCCATTACTGGTTTTATTATTACGATTGATACAGGGCCTTGCATTGGGTGGCGAATATGGCGGTGCCGCAACTTATGTAGCCGAACATGCACCGGCCAGCCGCCGGGGATATTTTACAGCCTGGATACAAACCACCGCCACACTGGGTTTGTTTGTGGCACTGGGTATCATCATGCTGGTTAAATCAAATATGAGTGATGCTGCATTTACAGCAGAATGGGGCGGATGGCGTTACCCGTTCTGGATATCAATTTTACTGGTAGGCCTTTCCATTTATATACGGTTAAAGATGAAAGAATCGCCGATGTATGCGGCATTGAAAAACGAAGGCACTACATCTGTTAATCCGATAAAAGAAAGTTTCGGGCACAAGGCCAATTTTAAAATGGTGTTGCTGGCTTTGTTTGGTGCGGTAATGGGACAGGGGGTGATCTGGTACACCGGGCAGTTTTATGCACAGAGTTTTTTAGAGAACACGGTGAAGCTGGAGTTCATGCAGAACCGGGAGATATTATTATGGGCAATTGGACTGGCAACACCTTTCTTTTTATTTTTTGGCTGGCTGAGTGATAAGGTAGGGAGAAAATGGATCATGCTTACGGGCATGTTGCTGGGTGTGATTTTTTACCGGCCGATATTCAGCACATTTTTAAAAGATACAAATGCACAGGAATGGATGCAGAAAGACGAAGCAAGAAGTTATGTTAAAGTGGAAGGACAAAAAAATCCATTGATTGTAAAAGATAGTATTAAAAATGAAACGGGGGTTATTGAAATAACCCATACTAAAAGTATCTGGTTATTAAGTGAAGGGATACAGTTTACTGAAATAATAGCCGATACAACAGATTATAACAATGATGGAAGTGCCTGGGTGGCGATGGATAAAAAACCGGCCTATTCCGATAAAATATTATCTGCTCCCCTCAAATGGAAATTCATTTTCCTCGTCTGGATAATGATCATCTTTGTAACCATGGCCTATGGCCCCATTGCTGCATTTTTAGTGGAGTTGTTCCCGACAAAGATCCGTTACACTTCAATGAGCCTGCCCTATCATATTGGTAATGGTGTGTTTGGCGGGCTGGTACCGTTTATCGCCACTTTATTATCTACTACGTTTGTAAAAGATCCTTTGGTTGGGCTCTGGTATCCAATTGGGGTGGCTGCTTTATGTTTTATTATCGGTGCTTTATACTTAAAAAATAAAATAGATAAAGACGTAAATGATTAAATTTAACCGCAAAGGCACGCTAAGAAAAACTACAAAGATCCGCAGAGATACTTTGCGTCCTTTGCGATAAACTTTGTGCCCTTTGTGGTAGAAAAATAAAAATAATATGAACCAGTTAAAACGAATAATGGGCTTATTGTGGATCATCATTGCACCGGTGATCATTTATATTTTAGTGATGGGGGCTGTGCATAATATCAACAGTACCGGTACAAAAGATATTAATAAACCCATACCCTGGATCATCATCATTACCATTTTTACACCCATTGCCCTTGGCCTGATGATATTTGGGTATTATGCATTGAGGGGGGAGTATGATCATTTGCCGGAGAGTTCGCAGGAACTTTAACAGCCCGAAAATCAAAATTTTACAATTTTCAAACAAATGAGGCTTGTTTATGTTAATCACGGCAATTAGTTTTGCGCTTCAATGAAAAAAATCGCTTTTTTAATATTAATTCTTTTTACACTAGTACAGGCTCTACCTGCCTTACAACCTATATGGGGTGATCAACAGGCTATTGTGCTGGATATCAGTGAAGAAAAGAAAACCGATAAAGGCGATGTAAAATCACATAAAGAATTCCTTTCTTTTTACAGTAAAAACCATGATTTTTCTGTAAAATTCCTCACACAAATTCACCTGGCTGAAAGTATTATGCCTTCACCCTGTTACGAAAAACTTACACCCCCTCCGAATTTCTGTTAATCAATTTTTTATTAGCTTACAGTACGCATTTGCAGGTCTATACTTTTTAATAACTGATTAATAAATCTTTTTTAATGTCAACTAAGTTAAGCCCGGTTGCCAGGATATTGAACCTGGTAAAACTGGAGCGTAAAGAAATTACGGCGGTTTATTTTTATGCCATATTAAATGGATTAATTCAACTTTCACTGCCGCTTGGCATACAGGCTATTATTGGTTTTGTATTGGGAGCTTCTATGAGGGCATCATTGATCGTACTGATCGTATTGGTTGTTGCCGGTGTGCTGGCAGCAGGGATCATGCAGGTAAACCAGATGAAGATCATAGAAAAGATTCAGCAAAAAATTTTTGTGCGCTATGCTTTTGCTTTTGCTGAACATATTCCTAAACTTGACCTTAAGAAAGCAGATCATGTTTATTTACCGGAATTAATCAATCGTTTTTTTGATGTTCCGGTTTTGCAAAAAAGTTTATCAAAAATTTTACTGGACATCCCAACAGCCAGTATCCAGATTATATTCGGGCTGATATTGTTATCCTTTTATCATCCTGCATTCATTCTTTTTAGCTTTGTTCTCATTGTTTTGTTATGGCTGATACTGCGCTATACCGGTAACAAAGCCTTTGAAACCAGTATAGAGGAGAGTAATTACAAATACAGGGTTGCCGGCTGGCTGCAGGAAACTGCCCGGGTGATCAAATCAATAAAACTTGCTAAAGGCAATGACTTTCATCTTCAAAAAACCGATGAAGAAGTAACTCAATACCTGGATGCCCGTAACAGGCATTTCGCAATATTGAAATGGCAGTACCATATGCTGGTAATTTTTAAAACAGTCATAACTGCTGCCATGCTCATTGTGGGCACATTGCTTTTGGTTAATCAACAATTAAATATAGGCCAGTTTATTGCGGCTGAAATTATCATATTACTGATATTGAATTCAGTTGAAAAACTGATTATGAACATGGGTAGTGTGTATGATACGCTCACATCTGTTGAAAAAATAGCAAACCTCACCGATAAACC
>JANOFR010000088.1:0-17622 GCA_031413755.1 Chitinophagaceae bacterium | reverse complement strand
CCCGAGCTGCCGCCCGAGATGAACACCACGCGCTCGCGCAGGCTGGTTTTTATGCCACCCCAACCGGGCATGCTGCTTTTAAAAAAGAGCTTTCTGCGTACAAACAGGGAAAAGGCTCCATTCAATTTCCACATGACCAGCCACTTCCGTTGAGCTTAATCAGTAAGATCGTAAAGTACAGGGTAAATGAAAATTCGATAAAAACAAAGGCTAAAAAGAAAATATAATTACTTCGTCTTCCACTTTCCGCTCCGCAAATAAATAAATGAAATGATAAAGATAGTGAACCAGTAAACCAGTTCATTGCTCCAGGCCATGGCCAGTGATATGTAATTTACTTTTATAAAATACCAGGTGTATAAGAGGTAAACAGTAATGGCAATTATCTCAATCAGTAAATTCACCCTTGTTTTGGCTGTACCGGTTACACCATTCAGCCAGATATTGGCAACACTCATAAACATCAGCCCGAAACTAACAACACGTAAAACCGGGATCCCCTGTTTCACAAATTCATCTCCCTGCCCAAATAAACCGAAAAAAACAGTTGGGAAAATATTTACCAGCAAACACATGAGCAAACAAAAACCAATACTCAGGTACATGATCTTATTGATGGCTTCCAGCACTTTGTCCTCTCTCTTCTGGCCCATTAAATTACTGACCATCACATTACAGGTGCTGGCAAAAGCCCAAACAAAAACACCTGTTAATCCAAATACATTACGCATGGTGTTGCTGATGGCTTTGGCTGTTTCATCATGCAGGCCTTCTATCAAAATAAAGAATATAAGCCAGGTGGTAACACTGATAACGTATTGCAACATCAGCGGGGCCGAAATGGTTAAAATTTGTTTTGTTATAACCTTGTCGTATACAAAACTTTTTAATAACCCATAGTGTTTTTTTAATCCGGTCCGGTATAAAACGATCAACACTACGATCATACCGATTATTTCAGCAATAACCGATGCAACAGCAGCACCATTAAATCCAAGGGCAGGAAAACCAAAACGTCCTTTGATCAATAAATAGTCAAGCAAAATATTAATACCGGCCTCAAAAATAAAACCGATCATTAAATACCGGCTGTTTAAAGAGGACACTAAAAACGCATTCCCCATCTGGAATAAAAACAAAAAGGGCAGGCCCAGTATCCTGATCTTTAAAAAATTGATTTCCTGTGGATAGGCTTTAGGATCGGCAACCTGTTGCAGTATTAATGGTGCAATGAACCAGGTAATTAAAATACCAGCCACCGCAAACTGTAAAGAGATCCGGATGCCCTGCGCCAAAATGGTTTTAAATGCTTCGGGCGTATCGCTTCCGGCATACCTGGAAAATACAGCCTGCAGTGCATTATTTAAACCATGTCCGGCTACGGCGAAGATCAGGTAAAAGACACCGGTGATCCCGGCATTACCCAGGGCTTCAGTACTCAGATCGCCCAGGAAGATGCTGTTGGTAAGCATATTGATCTGGGGAATTAGTATTGCCAGTGTAATAGGCAGTGCAATAGACAGTATTTGTTTATTGGTTACCTTAACTTTTAAATCTCTTATTGCAGCTGTACTTTCCATAAAGTCAGCAAAATTATCTTATTTTGCCAACCCAAATACAATATGTGAATCCTTCTTTTGACATACAGGCTTCGGAAATAGAAACAGGAACTGCCCGGTTATTTGTAGAGGCAGGCCCAATGGGCGTTTCCATGATTGTGCTGGATAGCAGTAATTATTTTAAGGCCGTTGTTATTTATTCTTTCTCAAATAAGCTGAATGAGCATGACCTCAGTGAAAAAATAAAAGAAATATTACAAAGTAATAATTTATTACAACTGCCGTATAGTAAAACATATATATTCTGGTCGTTTCCGGAGAGTATATTAGTACCGTCGGGCCTGGTGAATGCTGACAATAATAACGAAATGCTTAACCTTGTTTTTGGCGATTTAAAAAAAGAGGTACCCAAAACCGATTTTTTATATAAACATAACCTGCATAATATTTACCGGGTGCCCGAAACCATTCATGAAAGTTTTGTAACAAAGCTGCCCTATGCAACGCAGACGCATCAATATTCCACGATGGTAAACAGGGAGATGCATGAAGGCAATAATTTATATGCCGTTTTTTACAGTAACAGCTTAACGCTTATGTTATGTATAGAAGGGAAACTGCAGGTTGTACAGAATTTTGCGTATGATAACCCTGAAGATACCGCCTATCACCTGTTGAATGTTTGCAAAAGTTTTGCTATTCAGCCAAATAAAGTTACCCTCAGCATCAGTGGCCTCATTGATGAAAAATCAAACCTGTATGCTGCCATTTATAAATATTTTTTACTGATAAATTTTGAAAGCCTGTCACATGACTTTTCATATATCGATGAAATAGAAGAACATCCACCGCATTTTTTTAATCATTTATTTGCCTTTGCATCATGCGTATAATCAGTGGCATACATGGAGGCAGAAAAATTATTCCCCCCTCAAAAATGCCCTATACAAGGCCCACCACCGATATTGCCAAAGAAGGTTTATTTAATATTATCGAGAATAATGTAGAAATTGATACATTAAAAGTACTTGACCTTTTTGGAGGCACCGGTTGCATCAGTTACGAACTGGCCAGCAGGGGGGCAACGGATATTACCATTGTGGAGAAGGATAATAAGATGAATGATTTTATAAAAAAGACCGCAGCCGAGTTAGCGTTCGAAAATTTTAATGTTGTAAAATCTGATGTATTCCGGTTTATAGAAACAACACGACAGAAATACGATTTTATTTTCGCCGGCCCGCCTTATGCTTTATCAACTATTGATGAATTGCCTTTAAAAATATTTGAAAAAGAAATATTAAGATCAAATGCATGGTTTGTATTGGAACATACGCCCCGAAACAATTATAAGAAGTTTGCACATTATAAAACAGAAAGGAATTATGGAACTACAATCTTTTCTATCTTTATAAATAATTGACCTGCCGCAATGAGCAACGAGAAACGAGAAACGAACAACGAGAAACGAGAAACGAGCAACGGGCAACGGGCAATGAGCAACGAGATACGAGCAACGGGCAACGAGTAACGAGCAACAACAATAACCTTTAAAAATTAAACCATCTTACTAAAAAGTTTCAGATATCTATTAATTCCATTCTCCCTTTTTTACGGGATAATTATCTGGTTACGAAACAGGTTGTATGATAAAAATATTTTAAAATCTTCTTCTTTTAACTTCCCCATTATCTGTGTAGGCAATTTAGCAACAGGGGGTACCGGCAAAACGCCGATGACCGAATATTTGATCAGGCTTTTAAAAAATGATTACCAAACAGCAACACTGAGCCGGGGTTACAAAAGAAAAACAACAGGCTTTGCCATTGCTGATGAAGATTCCACTGCACTGGAAATAGGAGATGAGCCCATGCAGTTTCATGAAAAATTTCCAGATGTGTTTGTAGCCGTGGGCGAGGAGCGGGTAGTGGCCATTCCGCAACTGTTGCATGAACGGCCCGAAACACGGGTAATTATTTTAGATGATGCTTTTCAACACCGACAGGTAAAAGCCGGTTTAAATATCATACTCACCGATTGTGCAAATTTATATACCAGGGACCTGATGCTGCCAGCCGGCGATCTGAGGGATGTGCGCAGCAGCAGTAAAAGAGCAGATATAATTATGGTAACTAAATGTAAAGCTGATCTTTCAGAAAAAGAAAAGAATTCCATCGTTGCAGAAATTAAACCATCTGCAAATCAATCTGTTTATTTTACAACCATTGTTTACAGCAAACCCTGTCATCTTTTTTCTAAAGCGGAAATCACGCTCAATCCCGATCATGGAATATTACTGGTATGTGGTATTGCCAGCCCGGCAACGTTAAAAGAGCAGCTTAACGATATGGTAGATTCTTATGAAATGCTGCCTTATGCTGATCACCATATTTTTCACAGCAACGACCTGAAAGATATTAAACGGCAGTTTGAAAATATGGAAGCTGTAAAAAAAATTGTGTTAACCACCGAAAAAGATGCGGTACGGCTGGAGAAATTTGTAAATGAGCTGAAAGACTTCCCCATCTATGTAATACCTATACAGCATGCCATATTATTTAATGAGGCAGGCAAATTTGAAAACAGGATCAGGCAGTTTATTCAAACATTCCATTAATGCTTAAAAATATTTTTATACCATGAGGCTGTTTATTTTGCTTTTACTGTTTTCAAATATTTGCTTTAGCCAGCAACGCCCCAATATCATTTATATAATGAGTGATGACCATGACGCGGATGCCATCAGTGCTTACAATAAAAAATTCATCAAAACACCAAATATTGACCGCATAGCCAATAACGGGGTATTGTTTACCAGGAGTTTTGTGGGTAATTCTATTTGCGGCCCGGTAAGGGCAGCACTATTAACCGGGCAACACGCTCATAAAAACGGGATGAAGGATAACAGTACCAGATTCGATTCTTCAAAAATAACTTTCCCCGGGTTGATGCAGCAGGGCGGCTATCAAACAGCCATTGTGGGAAAATGGCACCTGCAATCAAATCCAACAGGTTATGATTATTGGAAAATCCTGCCGGGGCAGGGCCAGTATTTTGAACCAAGATTCATCTCTAAGAATGGAGAAACTTCAACCTATCATGGTTATGCAACAGATGTTATAACGGATGAAGCCATAAAATGGCTGGATAACCGGGATCTTACCAAACCTTTTTTATTACAGTTGCATCACAAAGCACCACACCGGAATTTTTTTGCACCGCTAAAATATATTGACCAATACCATAAAAGCGTTTTTCCCGAGCCAGCTACCTTGTATGCAGATACTACCGGCCGCGGTACAGCATGGCATTTACAAACCATGAGTTTACTGTATGATATGAAACTCTGCAGTGACCTGAAAGTTGATCCTAAATTCTTAATGGATATTCCAGAACTGAAACCTGATTCGGCTGATATTATTTATTACAATGCCATATTTAACCGTATACCTGAACCGGACAGAAGCCGTATAAAAGAAATATATGAGGAGCGGGGAAAACTGTTAGTGCGTTTAAAGCCTTCGGGAAAAGAATTATTAAAATATAAATACCAGTGGTACATGCAGGACTATCTTGCCTGTATAGCTTCGATTGATGAAAATACCGGTAGGCTGCTTGACTATCTTGATAAAAATAATCTGACAAATAATACTTTGCTGATTTATACCAGCGACCAGGGAATGTACCTGGGAGAAAATGGTTGGTTTGACAAACGGTGGATGTACGATGTATCCATGCAATCGCCGCTTTTAATGAGTTGGCCGGGCCATATAAAACCCAAAACGGTAAATACAAATATGGTGCAGACGATAGATTATGCGCCCACTATTTTGGATGCTGCAGGAATTACTGTTCCCTCATTTATGCAGGGCTTAAGCCTTGTACCTGCTTTAACAGGCAAACAAAAAATAATTCCCAGGCATAGCCTCTACTATCATTTTTATGAATATTATGCAGACCATACCGTATTGCCACATTTGGGGGTTAGGGGAGAAAGGTACAAGCTTATCTATTTTTATACGGTGAATGAATGGGAACTGTATGATATGAAGACTGACCCGGGAGAACAAAAGAATCTTTTTACATCCCCGGCACATCAAAAAACTGGGTTGCAAATGAAAACCGAATTGATCCGGTTGAGAAACCTGTATGATGATCATGAAAAGGCAGGAGAACTAAATTAAAAATACTGCCATGCAAAAAACCCGGTCTGGCCTTGATCATTTGTTATTGCAGCAAAATAAATTTCAACATTACAGGATCGCATTGGTAACAAACAATTGGGCATATACATTGGATAATGAGCAGGGAAGAACAGCCCTGATAAAAAAAGGATTACCTATCTGCAAACTGTTTTCACCCGAGCATGGACTAATGGCCCTGGGTGAAGACGGTACTCTTCAAAATAACCATATTGATAACCTTACGAAACTGCCCGTCATCAGCCTGTATGGAAATAAATTTATGCTATCGGCTGAAGAACTTGATGATATAGACCTGGTTCTTTTTGACATCCCGGATATTGGCTGCAGGTTTTACACTTATTTATGGACCATGACCTATGTGATGGAAGCCTGTGCTTTACATAATAAGCCGCTGGTTATTTTAGACAGGCCAAATCCAATAGGCGGGAATATGAAAAAAGCAGAAGGCCCGTTACTTGATGAAAGCAACTGCGCCTCCTTTTTAGGAAGGTGGAGTATACCGGTAAGGCATTGCTGTACATTTGGGGAATTGGCAAATTATTTTTCAGCAACACGTAAAATGGATATTGATCTAAAAGTAATTCAGCTATTTGATTGGAGCAGGCATCAACCTGTATTTAATAATGTAAACATTTTTAAACCTACTTCACCGGCCATATCAACTATTGAAACAGCGATCTGTTATCCCGGTACCGGATTACTGGAAGGTATTAACGTAAATGAGGGTAGGGGGAGCAAAAATCCATTTACCATTTTTGGGGCACCCTGGATCAATAATTATTTATTGCACGAAAACCTGGATAAACTAAAATTACCTGGCGTACAATTTTCTGAAATTGAATATTCGCCCTCCGGCAGTATGTATGCAGGTGAGTCCTGTTTTGGATTGTCACTTGCAGTTATTGACGAAGATGAATTCCTGCCGGTACATACGGGCCTGTCAATAATTCATCAGTTACTTGTAACATTTCCGGAAAACTGCAATAAGAGATTATATAAAACTGCTGCCAATCCATCGGGTGAAAAACACCTGGATAAATTAACAGGAATAGAAAACAGTTTTAGTAAACTTAAAGAAGGAGTTGTTATATCAACTAAACCGGGTAATGAATGGTTTAATAAAATTGATCCATACTTACTTTATCATTAAAAAATACTGAAATAAATTATAAAATACCTCTAACCGGAAGCACTCAGCGCCTGTAGAAATAAATACAGACCAATAATTAAATAAATCCCTGCCGAAGGTTTATGTAATTTGTAACGTCTAATTAAAAACCGGTATGCCTTTGACAGAAGAGGAATTGCTTTTTGGTCTCCAAAATGGAGAAGAACCTGCATTTATGGAATTGGTAAACCGGTTTCAGGATAAGGTATTCAATACAGCACTTGGCTTATTACAGCACCATACCGAAGCCGAAGATATTGCCCAGGAAGTTTTTATCCAGGTTTACCGTTCCATCCGTCAATTCAAAGGCGATTCACGTTTATCAACCTGGATATATCGTATTACGGTAACCAAATCACTCGACCATCTCCGCAGCAAAAAAAGAAAAAAAAGGTTTGGCTTTTTAAGCAGCCTCTTTGGTGATAACAACTTACCGGTATTTGAACCCAAAGATTTTAATCACCCCGGTGTATTGCAGGAAAACAAGGAAGATGCTGCCATTCTTTTTAAAATGATTGACCAATTGCCCGATAACCAACGCACTGCTTTTGTTTTAAATAAAGTAGAAGAATTGAGTTACCGGGAAATAGCAGTCATTTTAAACACAACTGAAGCGGCTGTGGACTCCTTATTACAACGGGCCAAACAGAATCTCCGTAAAAAATTAAATGAATTGCCGCCATAACGAAGGATTTTATAAAAAAAGGCATCTAAAGTAATAACTGGTAAATTTTAATAATGGAAAATAATATACGAACTGAAAAAATAATGGAGAGCCTGGTTGGTTTGCAAAAGGCTGGAGCACCGGATTTTTTCTATACCCGGTTACTGGGAAAAATGCAAAATGAAATGGAACCCGGTAAAAAAACTTCCTTTCTGCTTCGCCCTGCATTTATAACAACAGCACTATCGATTGTATTTATCATTAATATTTTTTCATTAACACAATTAAATAAACAACCATCAACAAAAGCGGCAGTACAATCAAACACACCTGCAGATATTGAATCTTTTGCAACGGCGTATGACTTGAATGCTGAATCTGTTTATGAATAAAATTTACGGCATGAGCAACTCTACAAATAACCGCTGGCTATCCGTTATCACATTACTATTACTTACTGCCAATATAGTAACATTAACTCTATTGTGGACACATAAAAGCAGCAGCAGGGGAGATATGAAACCTCCGCCTTTACAAGGGCAGGCATTTGAGTTTTTAAGTACAGCATTAAAATTAGATCCGGCGCAGCAGGATGCCTATAAAAAACTGAGGGATGAACACAGGACCGGTCAAAGAGCTTACCATGACAGTATTGGTATTGCTAAGGATAATTTCTTTGCATTATTACAACAGGTAATTGTTTCAGATTCAACCTTGCAGGTATACAGCAATAAAGTTGGTGACTTTGAACAGCAGCGTGATATACTCACCTTCAAGCATTTTCATAAGCTCAGAACACTATGCAATAAAGAGCAACAAAATAAGTTTGATAACATAATTCAGGAAGTACTTAAGCGAATGGGGCCGGCTAAAAGACCACCGGGAATGGAAAACGGTGACCGAAGGCCTCCACACGAATAAACATGTTTGTGTTTTAAACAATTAAATTTTTTAAATTAATATAGCCTTAACTGAATTTCATATACCAACATCAGTACATTAAAAAGCAACTAATAAATATTTATTATGACTAAAGTGCAAATTACCCTTGGAACCATCTTTACTTTATTAATAATAGCAGTAAGCTGTTCAAAAAATGAAACAACAGTTCCGGCGGTTGTTAATCAATATGCAGCAATTAAAGCAACATTCGGAACAAAAATTGACCCTGCAAATCTGGCTAATTACGCTAACCAAACAAGGCCTGCTTACATAGGCAATAAAGACAACACCGGTAGTAATAACATTAGCAATCCTAAAGCCACTTTAGGAAGGATTTTATTTTACGATAAAAATTTAAGCATTGATAATTCCATTTCATGCGGCAGTTGCCATAAACAGCAATTTGCATTCAGCGATACAGCTGTTGCCAGTAAAGGGGTTGCCGGAGGAATAACGGCCAGGCATTCCATGCGTTTAATAAACAGCCGTTATGCTGTTGAAACTAAATTCTTTTGGGATGAAAGAGCAGCGACACTTGAAATACAAACTACTAAACCCATACAGGACCATGCCGAAATGGGCTTTAGCGGCACAGGAGGCAGGCCGGGATTTTCTAATTTACTAACCAAACTGCAGGCCATTGGTTATTACAACGAACTTTTCAAATTTGTTTATGGCGATATTAATGTCACTGAAGCAAGAATGCAGGAGTGCCTGGCGCAGTTTGTAAGGAGTATCCAATCATTCGATTCGAAATATGATGCAGGCAGGTCACAGGTTGCAAACGACGGACAACCGTTCCCTAATTTTACTGCAGTTGAAAATAATGGGAAGCAGCTTTTTCTAACACCACCTGTATTTGATCTTTCCGGAAACAGAATCAGTGGTGGAGCAGGTTGTAACGGATGCCACAATGCTCCGGAATTTGATATTGACCCTAATACCAGGAATAATGGAATTATCGGAACCATTGCAGCAACCGGTATTGATATAACGGTAACGAGGGCCCCAAGTTTAAGAGATGTTACAAACGGACTTGGTTTTGAAAACGGCGCATTAATGCACACAGCCAATTTACTTACTTTACAAAATGCAGTTGGGCATTATAATACCATAAATATTGCACCGGGCAATTCAAACCTCGACCCAAGATTAAGACCCAATGGACAGGGGCAAAAGTTAAATTTTACAGGTGCTGAAATGGCTGGCATAGTTGCATTCTTAAAAACTTTATCGGGTACCAATGTTTATACAGATGTAAAATGGAGCAGTCCTTTTTAATTAACTTAAAATAAATAATACCGTAGTCTTTTTAAATAAAGTTCGTCTACTAATAAAAATAAAACAGCCAACTCATTAAGAGATTCAATCCACTCTTGGGGGGTATAAAAAGTTAAGGCACTTATTGAACCATATACTCCAAAAAGTAGTATACAGGTAGCGTTTTTTATGCAATTATAGATATTGTATTGTTTACCATATAATACGAAGTATGGAGAGCAGTCCCGATACTGGTATGGAGCATACAGGTTTTATTGTGTAGTTACAACTAAATAAGGTGCCTGATAAAAAAAATTGGCTGTCTCAAAAGGTCGAGACAGCCAATTTTTTGCAACTAATTTTCAAATGTCCAATATCCAAACATTGCAATTTTTTTTATTGGACTATTATTTTTTCAGTTTTAATTTCATCTGCAGTAATAATTTTTATCAAATAAAGACCGGATGACAACTTGCCTGTTTCCATTTGATAGAAGCTACCTGCCCATGCATCCCAGGTTTGTATTACCTGCCCGGCTTGATTATAAAGCATCCCCGTATATTTTTTCCCATTATTGGCAGTACCTGTTAATATGGTTACGGGCTCGCCAGCGGTTAAAATGGTTGGCCTGATTGTGATTGCAAAATCTTTTCCAAAGTTTACCAATACTATTTGGCTGTAAGTAATCCGTCCATCGTTATCAATAATTTTTAAACGGTAATACCCTTTGGCTATAAAATTTTTCGCATTAACATCAACAAAAGAATATCTTCCCGATGAACTATTATTGACTGGCACAGTACCAACGGTGGAAAAAGAAACCGGGTTAACAGGTGACCTTTCAATTTCAAACCGGTTTACATTTATCTGATTAGCTGAAACCCAAAACAGGTTAGTATTATTAGCATTTATAGATGAAGTAAACGAAACAATATCAATTGGCAATACTCCTAATGGGAATATAAGGATGTATAAAGTAGCATTGGTACAAACTGAAGCTGTTCCATTATCACATGTTTGATAAATAAAATTAACAGGACCCGTATAACCGGTAACAGGGGTAAATGTATAAGTACCGTCTGTATTAAGTACCAATGTCCCTTTGCCCGCAATAGTTGTATTTTGAGCAGTAACAGTTTGTGTGTTGCCTTGCGGGTCGCTATCGTTTGTTTTTACATTACCATTTGTTATTGGGGTGTTTAATGGCGTACTGTTATAATCATCAGTGGCCACAGTTGTATTTCCGCTGGCTGCCGGTTCAATTGTAATAATTTGCAGAGAGATAGCACACCTGGGCGTTGGACTTGCCAGGTCACAAACCTGATACTTTAATGTATCATAACCGGTGTATCCGGGGTTTGGTGTATAAGTGATGTTGCCGGTAGCAGGGTTTACGCTGGTAGTGCCATGCAATGGAGCTGTAGTAACTGAAACCGAAGCTGGATTTAGTGCTACAGGTGAATTATTTCCGGCTTTATCATTTGCCAAAGTATTTAATGTTACTGCTGTATTTACAGGCGTAGTAGCCCTGTCAATATTGGCAATTGGGTTATTAGTATATACCGTTGGCTGAGTAACTGTTATTACCAACGGAACTAATGGGCAATCGGGACCAGCAACGCCCGGAGGGCACATAGGCACTAAAAATGTAAAAACACCAACCACTGCAGAGGTAAAACTATAGTTACCATCAGTATTAATGGTTGGTACGGCAGGGCCGGGGTTACCAGGCTGTGCAGTAGCAGTTCCGTAAGTAGTACCGGTTGGCTTAATATCATTGGTTCCCACATTTCCTGTTACGGCTGTATTAACAAAAGTGGCATTTACATCCGGTGGTACCGATACGCATCTTGTATAGGCAAATGAATTAAAACCCAGCGTTACATTACCGTTTCCATTATCTGCTTTACCGGTATACAGAATAACCCGAGTTACCGGACCGGCAATAGTTGTAGTTACCCTATTAGATAACACATCAAATCCTCCTCCCGTATTATTACCTGTTAAAATATTACCACTTATATTGATTGTTCCGGAAGGATTAAAATTAACAATATTACTAAAGTTGGCAGCTGTAATAGCAATAGGTATTGCTCCATTGAAGGCAGTTACCCTTATTTGGTCTACATTGTTCAAACCCCCTGTACGAAAAGACAAATTATAAACAGGTTCAGCAAAATCAAAAGTGTAAGTTGCTACATTTGTAGCAGAGGAAGCATTGTCAGTATTGTTAGGTTGCACATAAATATAATTGCCAACCGGAACATCATTTTGAATTTGAACCCCATCCACCCAACGTGCAGTTCCACTCACTGTACCATTAAAATTAACCAGCCCGTTACTAAGATTGTTTATTACAGCATTAGCCGTGGCGTTTGCATTGAAGGCTGTATTAAGTGGATAACCTGGTGTGTTAAAGGGAGCAGTTGTTCTAATTGCTGCAGGGGTACATTGTGCATGAATAAGCTGATAACATAGAAAGGTAATCAAAAGCACCAGAATTTTTTTCATTGTAATATTGGTTTATGCTAAGTAAAATATTAATAGATAAAAAGAATTAATATTAAACCTAATATTAATATATTTTACTATTTTTTATATACCGTGTAGGTATAACGCGAATATTTTGTAGATATTATACTACAAAGTAAATAGACAACTATTTATCATTATAATAGAAAAAATTAAAATAATTGAGATATGAAGATTATTATAAGAATATAAAAACTGAAAGGTTTCCGGAATTAGAAAAAATTGGTAAGGACTTAATGTTAACTGTTATCAAACAAGAACAAAGGAAAGTATTTTCCAACTATGTTATTGAGGATATAACTAAATTAACAGCTAAACTAAATGAGGAAAATATTTTTTATAATAAAACTTGTTTTGCATAGTTTTAAAGAAAGGTTTAAATAAATAAATTTATAAAAGTTATCTGTTACGCAATAATAGGAGTAAAGAAAAATTGTTCTGTTTACTGCAATGCTATGATCTTTTAAAAAGAATCAGGCAGGATTCTATCTTGCTATTTCAATCTTCACTTTTTTATTTTTTATCTTTTCATTCTTTATCAGTTGTAACACGTGGCCAACCTTTATTTTACGAACGGCCACAAAACTAAAAAAGTCTTTCACCTCAATGATACCGATATCTTCTTTTTTTAATTCGCCTTTTTTTGAAAGGAAACCAACGATATCGATCTTATTCACTTTATCTTTTTTACCGGCAGCAATAAAGAGGGTGCTCCATTTTGGTTTTTCCGGTATGCTGTCTGTTTCGGGCAACAGCATATTTTCTGCAACGGTAATATAGCCCGGTAATTTTTCTTCATCCGATAAAATTAAAATGGCTGTTCCGCTGGCATCCATACGGGCTGTGCGGCCGTTACGGTGGGTAAACACATCTTCAGTTGCCGGTAAATGAAAATGTACAATATAACGGATATGAGGAATATCAAGCCCACGGCTGGCCAAGTCGGTTGTAATAAGTATATTGGAAGTTCCGTTACGGAATTTGCAAAGGGCGCTGTCTCTTTCCTGTTGTTCCATACCACCATGATAAAAAACATTTAAGATCCCTTTTTCCGTTAACATAGTACTGGTGCGTTCAACTGATTCGCGGTGATTACAGAATACAACCGTTGAACGGTTTCCTAAAAAACAGATCAGTTTAAAAAGCGTTGGCACTTTATCTTTATCGGCACTGAAAACCGTCTTAATATCCAACATGCTGGCCGAATTTTCGGCGCCTGATAAAAAATTCAGTCTTACGGGCTCTGTAAGACCTATAAAATCAGGAACAGGAACTGCATGGGTTGCTGATGTAAGTATTCTTTTGCTGATATTTTTTAAGGAGCCAACGATAAAAGACATTTCTTCGGCAAAGCCCAGTTCCAGCGATTTATCAAATTCATCCAGCACCAGGGTGGTAATATTGGATAAAGAAATATTTTTCCGGCGGATATGATCGGCTAAGCGGCCAGCCGTACCAATAATTACAGCCGGGGCTTCCTTTAAATTATTTTCTTCGGTTTCACGTTTGTGGCCGCCATAACAAAGCGTTACTTTAAAACCCGTTTGCATTTTACGAAAAACCTCATCAATTTGTATGGCCAGCTCACGGCTTGGTACAATTATTAAAGCCTGGGCAGTATTAATATCGGGGTTTAAGGTTTTTAAAACCGGTAATAAAAAGGCGAGGGTTTTTCCTGAGCCCGTTGGTGCCAATAAAATAACATTTTCATTTTTTGCAAGGGCTTCCAAAGAAGCAATTTGCATTTCGTTGAGTTCAGGGATATTTAGGTTGGAAAGTATAGATTCAATTCGTGCAATACCTATAGACATTAGCTTTTATAATTTGAATTATTGCCTATAATTAATATTATGTTAAATAGACAAGAATGAATGAAAAATATGTAAGGGTGCAAATTTAGAATATTTAAGTGAGGATGGTTGATTTAAACTCCGCTATGGGTTAAAATCTGGGCGGCAAATTAAAAAAATTAAACCCGAAAACCACAGTAAATAATAATCCTGATGTAATTGCAGCTATTTACAGTACACCTGGCTTATACTGATTTTTCATAACCAATTTCGACGTTCTGTCAATTTTAAATAATCCCCAATGTTTTTCCGGTTCTAAAGGTTCGTGGGATCCTTTCCATTCTTCATCAAATGCTTCGAAAACAAAGGTTAGAATATTTTTAGCTTCTGTCCACTCCATGAGATCCTCATAATATATTTTTTGATTCTCCTCATTTACCATTTCGGGATTAATGCCTCTTCCGTTGGAATTTGTTGACCAGCCTGCTTCGGTAATAATAACTGGTATATCGGGATATTTTTGAACCACTGCATAATAATTGTCTTTGGTATATTCAAGAGATTCGTGAATATGTTTGTATTCCCAAACAGGATAAGTATGAACAGAAATAAAATCAACAACTTTTGATAATGGTTCCAATTTATATAACCAGGGCACATAATTTTCGCAAAAGGTAACTGGTTGACTTGCAGATTTTTTAACTCTTTTCACATAATCTATTACCTGACTTACAGGAACATAGTGGTCTGTCCAATCTACACAAGCTTCGTTTCCTACTGAAAGCGAAAAAATAATTTTAGGGTACTTATTCCCTAAATGAATCAGTTTTTGAATTTTTTTAATATTCTTTTGTTGATTTAACTTCAATTGTTCTTCTGAAAAGACACCGCCTCCCCAGGGGCAACCGAAATTGTTCATTTCAGCCTCAATATAAGCTCCCATCATGACTTTAAAATCCAGTTTTTCTTTTCGAATGACTTCCAGGACAGTTTCTCCGTGTTCATCACAATCATACAACCGAAGGTATTGCCAGTTTTTTTGAAGAATCAGTAAATCCTCTTTTATTTCTTCATAGGATGGGTATATGCCTCCGGGTTGTTGCCCCTTTCTGAAACCTGAATAGCAAATTGCATTACCGGGAGGCAACCCTAATTTTTTAAAACAATCCATATCAGAATTTTAGTTTTTCATTTTTATCCCAAATACCCCAATAAGCACCAACCGTTCCTTCTGCCCCAACTTTCCACGACTCATCAAATGAAGAAAAATAGAATACCGGAATGTTATCATTAGCAGACCACAACTGTGTATTGATGAAATAATCCTTTGCGTTTTTTTCACCAGGTACAGACCCTTTCAGATTTTCACCCTGGCTTGGCCATCCCGTTTCAGTTATGATTACTTCCTTTCCATTAGCAGCGGCTTTTGCCTGGTTATACATTTGCTGCATATAATCCAGTGAGCCTTCAAACGGACAGCCTTCCCAAAACGGGTAGCAGTTACATAAAATAACATCACAGGCTTCGGTAATTCGATGCCGGTGCGAAAACTCGTAGTATGCATCTACATAACCAATGGGTACATCAGGAATTTCCGCTTTTACATGGTTTATAAAATCCAGTAACTCATCCTCAGTTAAATCATTTCTGTACATCACTTCATTTCCAACGGCTGCAATATCAACCAAACCTTCCTTTGCCAGTTTTATCAATCCTTCTATTTCACGTTGGTTTATTTCCGGGTCATTGCCCAGCCAGGCTCCTACCAGCGTTTTTATTCCAAATTCCTTTGCCACTTTGGGTATTAACTCATTACCTTCTGTGCATGAAAAAGAACGTATCCACCTGGTATGTGGCTTCAGTATTTCCATCCGGTGCCTTACCTGTGTTTCGGAAATAATGTCTCCCGGCTTTTGGCCTTCACCATATAAACTGAAGCAAAACCCATGTACCCCGTTTTGCAGGATTTCAGCAAATAAATTATTTAATGTTTCTTCTGTTTCGCCTGCTACATAACTTGTGTTTGTATCCGGCTTTAAGGAAAGGATATGATCTTTTCTGAATGACATAGTTTTTATAATTTATTAATTTTCAATAGTTCATTTTTATCCCAAATGCCCCATCCTGCACCTACCTTTCCTTCCTGTTTTGTTTTCCAGGATTCATCAAATGATGAAAAATAGAAAAGTTCAATGTTTTTACTTTTTGCCCATTCCTGAACAGCAATAAAATATTTCATGGCATTTAATTGGGAAGGTGCTGCCGCTTCCACATTTTCTCCTATACCGGGCCATCCGGTTTCTGTTATGATCACTTTTTTACCGTTGGCTACCTGTTGCGTTAACTCCATCATTCTGTTTAAGTAAGACAGTGCATAAGAATTATCAGCTCCTTCCCAGAATGGATAACAGTTTGCTAAAATGACATCGCATACATTTACCAAAGCAGGTCTGTCAAGAAACTGGTAATAGGCATCAACATATCCTACAGGTATAGCACCCGGCAATGCTTCTCTTACTCTTTTAATATATTGTAATAACTCCTGCTCCGAAATTTCTTCCCGATGCAACACTTCATTTCCTATTGCAGATATGTCTACTAAACCTGCCTTAGCCAAACTGATAAGCGATTGGATTTCCTTTTCATTTCTTTCTTTATCATCACTTATCCATGCCCCTACTAAAGTTTTTAATCCTTTTTGGTGAGCAATTTCCGGTATCAGTTCATTTCCTTCGGTACAGGAGAAAGATCTGATCCATTTTGTATGTGGCGCAATTATATCCAGTCTTCTGCGAATTTGATCTTCTGATAAAATATCCCCTGTTTCCTGTCCTTCTACATAGGGGCTAAAACATAAACCGTGTAAACCATTATTTAAAATTGCAGAATAATGTGAACTGATTTCAGTTTCAGTTTTTAAACTTAAATCTAAACCGGTTATAGCGTTTATAGAAAATCCGTTTTTCTCTAATGAAAGTAATTTTCCGGAAAGATAAGCAGAAGATTGTTTTTTAACGGGTTCTTTTCTGGCATCTATTTCTTTTTTGATCGCTCTTGCTTTCGCTTCAGTTAGGTCATAATTCCGCATTACCCACATGGCTATCAAAGTACCTAAGATCGGGATGCCGGAGAAAAAAAGCCGCAATCCTGTAACTGCACCCTCCGCCTGCGTTTCCGCACCTGCTTTAAAACCAACAACAGACATAATAACGCCGGTTAATAATCCGGCAATGGCAAAACCAAACTTTACCATCCACCAGTAAATAGCACCAAAAATCCCTTCTCTTCGTTTACCGGATTCTAACTCATCCATGTCGCAAACATCAGCCGTCATCGACATCATCAACGTAAACAAACTACCTATACCAAAGGAGAAGAAAGGTAAAGCAAACAAAAACATATAAGGTTTGCCAGGTATGAAGAGAAACCAAAGTAATATATATCCAAAAATAGAAATGCCCTGGCAAATTAAGAAGGCTCTCTTTTTCTCCATTTTTTTAGA
>JANOFR010000087.1:0-60604 GCA_031413755.1 Chitinophagaceae bacterium | reverse complement strand
TTATGGTTTTGGTGTATTTATGGAAAAGACTGAAATGGGTTATGTTATTTCACACTCAGGTGGATGGCCGGGCTATACAACCTTCCTGGCAAGAAATGTTGATAAAGACCAAACCTATATTGTGCTGTCAAACAATTCATCTCCATCACCCACAATAACCAATGCTCTGCAACATATACTAAATGGTAAGCCGGTAGTAATGGCCTATCAGCACAAAGAAATAAATATGGATACTGTAACCATGCAGCAGTTTGTTGGAAAATATAAAGCAACAAATGAAATAGGTATTGAACGTAACGGAAACAAACTTTTCCGTGTTAGCCCCAACGGTCAAAAAGTAGAACTGAAACCTGAATCGGCCATTAAGTTTTATTATACCGATGGCAGCGACCGCCAGATAGAATTTGAAATGGATGCCAATAAAAAAATTACAAAAGCATGGCTGATCAACTATGGAATGAAAATAGGATTTGAAAAATTATAACCAGTATTTTTAAAACATAAAAAATAAATTCTAAAATGAAAAAGATAATCTTATTCCTCTTTTTGGGGCTATTGTTTAATATAACATTTGCTCAACTATCTTCTACAAAAATTGATTCACTGGTGGCAGATGCCTTAATAAAATTTAAAGTAGCGGGTGTATCAGTTGCCATTGTTAAAGATGGAAAAGTGATTCATTCAAAAGGCTATGGTGTGGCAGATATTAGTACCAAAAAGCCGGTGACTGAAAACACCAATTTTCAGATTGCTTCAAACAGTAAAGCATTTACCACAGCAGCGCTTGCTATTTTAGAAGAAGAGAAAAAACTAAAGTGGACAGACAAAGTAAAAGACCATATTCCCGAATTTAAAATGTACAACGATTATGTAACCGAGAATTTTAATATCCAGGATTTATTAACGCATCGCAGCGGCCTTGGTTTAGGTGTTGGCGATTTGATGTTTTTCCCGGATGGTTCAAACTTTACCATTAAAGATGTTGTTAGCAGCTTTCAACATTTTAAACCAACATCTGCTTTTAGAACCCAATTTGATTACGACAATTTACTCTATATAGTGGCAGGAGAAGTAATTGCCCGGGTCAGTGGCATGAGTTATGAGTTGTTTGTACAAAAACGAATTATTGAACCATTGCAAATGAATAATTCGTTTGTAGGCAGTTTACTGAAAGATAAAAGCAACCTGGCAACACCACACTCTTCAGAATCGGGAACTATAAAAACAATTGACGCTTACGATATTGGTATGGGTAGTGCTGCAGGTGGTATATTTTCGAATGTAGCGGATATGAGTAAATGGATGATTGTGCGTTTGAATAAAGGTAAATATGGAACTGATTTAAAAACTTCGCTGTTTTCTTTAAAAAATCATAATGAAATGTGGCGGTTGCATACCGTTTTAGAAACGAACCGGAATCCCAGATACAATTCTCATTTTAACGGTTATGGTTTAGGTTGGGATTTATCAGATGTAAAAGGAAATTTAAAAGTAGCTCACACAGGTGGTTTACCGGGAATGCTTTCGATCGTAACCATGTATCCCGATTTGAACTTAGGCATCGTTATTTTAACCAATACTGAAAATGGTGGTGGCGGACTTTTTAGTTCGATAACCAATACGATTGCTGACAGCTATTTAGGTTTGGACGATTTTGGATGGATAGATAAATATGCTGCCCGGATGAATCAGCAAAGAGGTGCCGGTGATGATGTAACCAATAAGGTTTGGGCAAGAGTTGAGGCTGCAAAAAACACCCCTGTAAAAAATGAAGACTACATCGGGATTTACGAAGATAAATGGTTTGGAAAAGCGGAAGTGTTTATGAAAGACAAACAACTTTGGATAAAATGCCATCGTTCGCCAAAATTAAATGGACCGATGGCTTTTTATAATGCAAATACTTTTGCTATAAAATGGGAATACCAGGCAATGAATTGTGATGCCTTAGCTATGTTTTCTTTAGACGAGACGGGCAAAGCACAATCCATTAAAATGAAAGGTATTTCGCCCAATATTGATTTTAGTTTTGATTTTCATGATCTGGATTTAAAAAGAATAGAAAAGTAATACCGATTAGACATTAAAATTATACTGTCAGCCTGTACTGAGCTTGACGAAGTATTGTCGAAGGCGTAATCATAAATAAAAGAGGCTCTTTCCCAAATGGCACCGGTTTCGACAAGCTCAACCTGACAGGTTTTATTAGGATAGATTTAATGTCTAATAGGTGTAAATTTTCCGTTTTTTTAATCGAAAAAAAAAATAAAATGAAAAATAATTTAATTGTTATCCTCTTTGCATTAATTCCATTGTTTGTTGTTGCACAAAAACCCCGTGCCCGGGATATTGGAATTCCTTTTGATGGCACCACCGGAAAATTTAATGCCATCACTGATGTAAAAGGGGTGGAAGTGGGATACAGCACTATCATTTCAGGCACTGGAAAAAATATAAGAGGCAAGGGCCCGGTACGTACCGGCGTTACAGCTATCCTGCCAAGAGGCAGAAATAATAATCCTGTTTTCGGTAACTGGTATTCCTTAAATGGCAATGGCGAAATGACCGGAACAACTTGGTTAACTGAATCAGGTTTTCTGGAAGGCCCCATCATGATAACCAATACCAACAGTGTGGGTGTGGTAAGAGATGCGGTGCTGA
This sequence comes from Chitinophagaceae bacterium, assembly GCA_031413755.1. GTDB lineage: Bacteria > Bacteroidota > Bacteroidia > Chitinophagales > Chitinophagaceae > Ferruginibacter. The sequence goes on along the minus strand of JANOFR010000087.1, from coordinate 57,943 downwards.
AATGGTATGTAAAAACAAGTTGGTATAAAGAAGATTTCTGGTATACTTATCCTGTTGTGGCAGAAACATACGATGGTTTTTTAAACGATATTTATGGCTTTCATGTAAAAGAAAGTAATGCATATGAGGCGTTGGACAGTGCAAAGAGTGGTTTTATAAAAGAAGGCAATGTGGGTGGTGGCACGGGTATGATGTGTTTAGGATTTAAAGGCGGCACCGGCACAGCATCAAGGGTTATAAAAATTAAAGACTCCAATTACACCATTGGTGTTTTGGTGCAATCCAACTTTGGCAGTAAAAATAATTTTACCATTGCAGGCGTGCCTGTTGGCAGAGAATTGAAAGACACTATGAATTATGAATTTAAAGCACCTCCTTCTTATCAGCCCGGCGATGGTTCTATAATTGTAGTGTTGGCAACAGATGCTCCTTTACTGCCTCACCAGTTAAAAAGAATAGCTGCAAGAATTGCATTGGGTGTGGGCAAAGTTGGCGGGAGAGGTGAAAATGGCAGCGGCGACATTTTCATAGCATTCTCTACAGCTAATCCAACAGCATTTCAAAGAGAAGAATTTACAAAGCTGGATGAGTTGCCGAATGATTTAATCAATCCTTTATTTAACGGAACGGTGCAGGCGGTGGAAGAAGCCATCATTAATGCCATGGTAGCAGCAGAAACCCTTGAGGGAATTAATGGTAACAAAGCTTATGGACTGCCGCATAAACTGGTGATTGATGTGTTAAAAAAATATAACCGGGTGAATTAATTGTTACAGATATTGGTGTAAAGCCATGAATTTTTCTTATATTTTTAGCTGCTGAAACTGGATAAATACGGAATTTAATTCCGGATTTATCCAAAATTGTATTTACCTTTAAATCATGATAAATCGTACAGCAGTATCCAGATTAATAAAATTGGCTGCCACATTTAGAAGTGTGGCTGTGATAGGGCCTAGACAAAGTGGCAAGACAACACTATGTAAAACTGTTTTTCCACAAAAACCATACATATCAATGGAAAACCCAGATATACTGGAGTTTGCCAAAGCAGACCCAAGAGGTTTTTTGGGGCAGTTTAAAACCGGAGCAATACTGGATGAAATACAAAGGGCCCCTCATTTATTTTCTTATTTGCAACAAATACTGGATGAAACAAAAAAGAAAGGATCATTTATTCTTACGGGATCAAATAATTTTTTATTGCAGGAAAATATTTCTCAGTCATTGGCAGGCAGAATTGCCTATTTGCAATTATTACCATTATCCTTACAGGAATTAAAAGAAAGCAAAAAAATAAAAGCAGATTATAGCTGGCATATTTTACATGGAGGTTACCCCGAAGCAGTTACAAAAAAAATAAACGCTGCTGATTGGTTTTCCGGCTACATAAATACCTATGTAGAAAGAGATGTAAGGCAATTAAAAAACATCAGCAACTTATCTCAGTTTACAAAACTGTTGAAACTATGTGCAGGGCGAACAGGCCAAATACTAAACCTTACCAGTTTATCTAATGATTGTGGTATAGACCAAAAAACAGTGGCAGCATGGTTAAGCATATTACAAAGCAGTTATATAATCTACCTGCTAAAACCCTACCATGCCAATTTTAATAAACAGGTTATTAAAACACCCAAGCTTTATTTTTACGATACAGGTGTTGCCTGTTCATTATTAGGTATAAGCAATGCAAAACAAATTACCACACATGCTGCCAAAGGAGGCCTGTTTGAGAATATGATTGTAAGCGAACTGCTAAAAGAACGTTTTAATAATGGCACTACAGATAATTTGTTTTTTTGGAGAGATAAAACTGGCAACGAAGTAGATATTGTATTAGACAATGCAGGAAAATTGACGGCTATGGAATTAAAAGCCGGAGAAACCATATCGCAGGATTTTTTTAAGGGTATTGAATATTTTTCTGCATTAAATAAAAAACCAATCGAAAAAATATTGGTTTATGGAGGTAAAGAAGAACAGAAAAGAAGCAATGGCATTTTTGTAAAACCATGGAATAAATTAACTGAATTATGAAAAAATTAATAACCCTCTTTTGTTTTTTTGCTGTCCCGTTGCTTTTCGGGAAAAATGTTTTTGCACAAGACCTGTCCTTATTTAACGTTAATAAAACAACAGATAGTTTACGGGCAATTCTCTCAAAAACCAGCAAACCCATTGAACAATTTACCCTGCTCAATAAAATCCGTGAAGCCAATGATGCAACCTACGGTAATTTTTTTGATACTTCCGTGGGGGTGCAACTATTCCGCATTGCACAACAATTGAAAAATGACTCTCTGCTTGCCATTAGTCTTAATGTAATTGGCAATTATTTCAGAAGCAAAGGAGAAAGCCCAATAGCTTTGGAATATTTTTTTAAAGCTATTCCGCTTGCCGAAAAAGCAAAAGATAAGCGAAGAATAAGTTCCTTATATCTTGATATTGCTGAAAGTTATTCAAGCCTTAAAAACGAGGAAGAAAGTTTTAAATATGCTGAAATCGCAAAAGGCTATTTGCCGGATAGATATGCAACTATGTATGATTATATGGCAGGGCAATATTACCGTACCATTGGCAGGTATTATCTCAGAAAAAAACAACCCGATTCAGCATTGGTATATATACAGCAACTGGAACTGGTGAACCGTAGATTGCCAAAACCCAATTACCAATTGATTGAATTGATACAAAAAGCTGAGGCTTATACATTGCTTAAAGACCCTGAAATGGCAGAATTGCATTTTAAAAAAGCCAATAAACTCACAGATTCTATAAGTACCTCCTCTATGATTATTAATTTCAGTACAAGCTATTTACCGTACCTCATAACTACGAATCAATATGAAAAAGTAAAGCAATATGCGTTGCGACTGTTGAAAACAGGAAACAATGTTAATAACAATATCATAAAGCTTTCCGCTGCCGGTTTTTTAAATATGGCATACAGTAATTTGAATAAACCCGACAGTGCATATTTTTATTTAAGCATGCATTCTGCTCTGAAAGATTCTGTTTTTAGCCAAAATAATTTTAATAAGATACAGGCATTGGCCTTTAATGAACAAATAAGAAAGATTGATGAAGAAGCTAAACTCGCTGCCGCAAAGGAAGAACGCAAACAAAACATTCAATACGCCTTAATAGCCCTGTGCATTATTATTTTACTCACACTCTATTTACTCCTCAGCCGCAGCTTTATTACCAACACCAAACTTATAGAATTTTTTGGCGTGGTAGCTTTATTAATTGTGTTTGAGTTTTTAAACTTATTACTACATCCCTTTTTAGAACGAATAACCAACCACTCCCCTGTTTTAATGTTGCTGGCATTGGTTTGTATTGCAGCATTGCTTGTACCACTACATCATAAAGTAGAAAAATGGGCAACAGCTAAACTGGTGGAGAAGAATAAAAAGATACGGTTGGAGGCTGCAAAGAAAACGATCCGATTGCTATCGGATGAGCAACTGGAAAACAACCAAACCAATTAACCGGATCATGAAAAAACTAATTGCCACCCTCTTATCTTTCTGCACTGTATTTAACAGCGCTGCACAGAACAAATATACCGACAGTTTAAAAACTGCGGCGCAAAAGGAGAATAACTTCTATGTGCAGGGTAACTATAACCGGACAGCAGCCGAATGGGAACCTGCATTGGGAACGATGATCGTATGGCCGTTGTGCATTCCCTACAAACTGGTGATCGAACTTGCAAAAGATAACCACCTGTTTACGATTGTTGATAATGAAGCTGCAAAAAAAGATGCGCTGGAATGGTTTACCAAATGGGGGATCGATGAGGCTAAAACTACTTTCATATTTGCTCCACAAGGGGTCGACGCCTGGTGGGTAAGAGACTGGGGGCCCGCTGCTGTATTTACTCCTGATAAAAAAATGAAACTGGCCGATGGAAAATATATTTATTCAACCCCGGTTACCAATATAGGCTGTACTGACAGCCTGGATTTTTTATATAAAACCGCCGGCAATAAGATCATCCAAACCGGAACAGATGACAGCTTAACAATTTTTGCAGGAAAGGGATTGAATATGGAAGTGTTAGACCTTCCCTTTGTGAGTACAGGAGGCAATGTATTGACCGATGGTTTGGGAACAGCTTTCTCAACATGTGTACTTTCTAATGAAAACAGGTTTTATGGCGTGACTGATGATGAATTCCTGCGACTCAATAAAAAACTTTTAGGCATTACAGATTATCACATCATTTCAAATTTTGAGAAACGAGGCATCCAGCATATTGATTGTTACCTGAAACTATTGGATGAAGAACGGATCCTTGTAATTGAACCCCCGGCTGATCACGGGCTCTATGTCATTTATCAAAACATTATTCAAAACGAGCTATCAAAATTAAAAACCCCGTACGGAAGACCCTATGAAATACTCAGGATAAAAATCAGCAGGTACATGGGACAGGAACTGGCCGCTTATACCAATTCGATCATCATCAACAAAACAATATATGTTCCGCTGTTCCGCATCAGGGAAGACAGTATGGCATTAAAAAGATGGGCTGAAGTAATGCCGGGTTATGTTATAAAAGGTTTTGAATTCGCTTTGGCAGACGAACCTTCTGTAACAGTCAAAATGAAGGAACAATACAAAGCCTATGGCTGGAACGGGGGTGATGCTTTACATTGCCGGACAAGGGCTATCTGGGATACGGCCATGCTTTTTATAAGTATAAAAAGGATTGATCAGCAAGTGGATACTAAGCATAAGAATATGGTTTATGCTACCATCATTGATTACAGCAAGAAAGGGATTAAAAAAGATAAGGCAGAACTGATCTGGAGGGTAGCCGGGTCAATGGCCTGGCATCATGTTAAGTTAAAAGGAACAGGCAATACTGATCATTTTTCAGCAGAGATACCCTGGCATAAACCCGGAACTGTTGTTGAATATTATATTTCAGTTACGTCCCGATCAGAAAAAACCGAAACACAACCGAGGACAGCGCCATCAGGAACTTATCAATTTAAAATTAAATAAACCATAGCAACAAAAAGATCTTTCCCCGGACCAATACCCATTCTGATGCTGGTCATCATCCTTGCTGCCATTGGCACCTGGCTGTTACCGGCAGGCCAGTATAATAAACTGTCGGTTACCGTTAAAAATTTTACCATGGTTACCGATACCAATGAAATTGCACTTCCGCTTACACAAAAAACACTGGATAGCCTGGGCATCCTAGATCAAAGTGGAGAAATTTATTAATGACGATATCCGTAAGCATGTATCCGTAAACCCGGATCTTTAGTCTTGTACAATTACAGGCTGAAGTTCCAGCCATCACGGTAATCTCTTTTAACAAACTGGTTTGCTTCATCAAAATTGGTGATCTTCATATTTTTTGAATCCCATAACAATTTTTTACGGCCCATCCATTTATCCTCCCAACCTTTCAGTTTCGGATTCTTTAAAGTAAAACTGCGCAGTGCCAGGTTACCGATAAGTATACTTTCCGTAAAAGGACCTGCATATTCAAATGGCGAACTCGTCTCAGCATTTCCATATCCTGCAATACATGCATTTACCCATTGCAGGTAATGGCCTTCCTTAACCCTTACAATTCTTTCTTTGGGCATCGTTTTTTCAGTCATTAGTTTTGTTGGTAACAATCTTGGATTTTCGCCATAACAATCCATCAATAATTTCCCTTTCTTTCCTATAAATAATACACCTCCATCCCAGTTACCAAATGCTTCATCGGGTAAAAGTTCATCGGGCCTTTGTGGTAGTAATCCACCGTCATGCCAGGATATTTTTATATTCCCTTTGCCATTTGTTTTGGGGTAGTTTAAATGGATGATCGAGGAAGGAGGACAGGCATCTGTATTTTGTGAGTCATTCCACATTTCACTCCATATAGTTGCTATACTGCATTCAACAGAATCAGGATAAAGTATTGGAAGGATGCGGTAAATAGGATCCATGATATGACAAGCCATATCGCCTAATGCACCGGTACCAAATGCCCACCAGCCCCTCCAGTTAAAAGGCAGGTAAGCCGGGTTATGATCTATTTTTTTAGATGGCCCCAGCCAGAGATCCCAATCCAGTTCTTTGGGAATTGCATGAATGCCCGAAGGCGTAGGAATGCCTTGCGGCCAAACAGGCCTGTTGGTCCATGCATGAGCTGTATGTACATCACCGATCATTCCTGCATCAACAATTTCTTTCGCTTTTCTTACGCCATCTCCTGATCCCCCCTGGTTACCCATCTGTGTTACTACCTTATATTTTTTTGCTGCTTCCGTGAGTATACGGGCCTCATATATATCATGAGTTAAAGGTTTTTGGGTATACACATGTTTACCCAATTGCATGGCAGCCAATGTTGCAACCGCATGTGTATGATCAGGCGTTGAAATTGAAACAGCATCAATATTATTTTTTTCTTTCTCCAGCATTTCCCTGTAGTCACGGTAATAAGGCGCTTTAGGGAATTTCTCCCTGGATTTTACGGCCTGCCTGTCATCAACATCACATAAAGCGACAATACTTACATTGGGACTTTTAGCAAATTCACTGAGATCACTTTGTCCTTTGCCACCGGCACCAATACCTGCAATTCTTAACTTATCACTGGGTGCCACAAATCCCCGTCCGAGAACATGGCGGGGAACAATAAAAAATCCGGCTGCGGCAATAGAAGTATTGCGGATAAATTTTCGGCGTGAAGCATTTTTAGACATAATAATTTATAAAATTTTATTTTGAATTAAAACTGATACATTCTTTCAATTCTTTTTCTGTGTAGGCTAGTTTATATTGCTTAAGTACCTCATCGGGTACACCGTTCCATTGATTGGGCTTATTGCCGGCATAACCGATATCCTTCACCCCTATTTCCGTTGTATAGAATCCGCTGGCAACAAGATCACGCATTTTATTGAAGAAGGCCACACCCTGCGCCATCTCAGGCTTTGCTTTTTTTGGATAGGCGATCTGGTCAATAATTTCAATTTGCTGGCCACCGGAACAATCTTTAAAAGCCCTGTTGTACCTGTTAAGGCATTGCATATCCAGCCAGCGCAGGCCACCACGCAACGGAGTTTGATGGGATGGCATATCCTTTACAATAAATTCAATAAAGGCAGGCACTTTAGCATCAGTAGCACTGCCACTCACTTCATCAGCCGGTATAATAATATCAGCAAGTATAGCGATGGAAGACATTTCATCAGCCGTAAAAAAATTATCCATTGCCAGCAAACGTTTTTCATTTTCAATTTCTGCCGGGTTACGGTCAAGACTGAATTTTGGTTCTGCCGCCTTTTCTATTTTATCTACTGTATTGCAGCCTGCTAATACAGTTGGTACTGCCATTGCACCGGTAGCTAAAAGTTTTAAAGATTTTCTTCTATCCATAATTCATTTCTGATTTTTAATAACCAATAAAAAAACAAGTCAGTATTAAAACAACATAACTCACATCGCAGCAATAGGGCCGGTATTACAAATTATTTTTTTTCATTTGATCAATAATATATTCACTGGCCCTCATACTTAAAGCCAGGATCGTCCAGGTAATATTTTTATCAGCCTGTGAGGTGAAAGCAGCTCCATCCACAACAAAAAGATTTTTACAATCGTGTGCCTGGTTCCATTTGTTAAGTGCCGAAGTTTTTGGATTGTTTCCCATCCGGGCCGTGCCTCCCTCATGAATGATCTCCCCGGGTTTTGCGATACCCCAGTTATTAGATTCGTCATCATCGCCGCCCCAGGTAATTACCGCACCCATATTGTGCATCACCTCCTTAAAGGTTTCCTTCATATGCTTTGCCTGCTTTATTTCGTAATCACTCCACTTAACATTGAAACGCAACACCGGTATGCCAAAACTATCAACTACATTGGGATCTATCTCACATAAATTATCTTCTCGGGGTATTGCTTCTCCCCTGCCCGCCATACCTACACCGGCACCATAAAAGAAGCGGTAATCTTCTTTTAATGATTTACCATAACCTCCGGCTTCTTTTTGTTTTCCATGAACAGCATATTTTCCATTCATGCTTTCAATGCCGCCCATAAAACCATAGGCCGGCTGGCTCATACCTCCCCAATATTCAATATGATACCCCCGGGGGAAATCAAGTTTTTTATTGTCAAGCCACCAGGGTGAATAAATGTGCAGGCCACCAACACCATCTTCATTATAACGTTTGCGGTCAAAGAGCTGAGGGAGGTATCCTCCTAAAGCTGCGCCGGTTGAGTCATGCAGGTATTTTCCAACTATATTACCCGAGTTTGCCAACCCATTTTCATGTCGCGTTGATTTTGAATTCAACAATAACCGGGAAGACTCGCAGGCTCCGGCCGCTATAATTACCACACGGCCCATCACCTGGTATTCCATCATGTCAGCTTTATTAATATAAGATACACCGGTTGCAAGACCCTCTTTATCTGTCAATACTTCTCTAACCATAGCATTGGGTATTACTTCTACATTACCGGTTTGGATGGCCGGATAGATCAAAACATTAGGAGAAGAAAAATCAGCCTTGGCAATACTGCAGTTTCGGTTGCATTGTGCACAAAAAAAACAGGCGCCTCTTTCCGTGGTGCTTTCTATTTTTTTTGTAAGAATGGATAAACGGGAAGGGATCACTTTCACCTTTGCCTGCTCAGCTGCATTTTTTATAAGCAGTTCATGTAACCGTGGCTTAGGTGGCGGTAAAAATTCTCCATCGGGATCATTTTCCAATCCTTCATTGGTACCAAATACACCGATGAGTTTATCAATTTTATCATAGTAAGGTTTGATATCCTCATAACTGATGGGCCAGTCTTCGCCTAATCCATCAATACTTTTTCTTTTAAAATCCTTGGGGCCAAAACGGAGAGAAATTCTGCCCCAGTGATTGGTTCTTCCGCCCAGCATTCTCGCCCGCCACCAAAGCCAATCTGTTCCAGAAGCTTTTGTATAAGGCTCCCCATCAATTTCCCAACCATAATAACAGGCATCAAAATCACCGAATGGGCGAATTTTAGTGGACGCACCACGGCGTGGACTATCCCATGGATTTTTTAATTGCGTAACGTTTTTCTGCGGATCGTACATAAAGCCTGCTTCCAGGATACAAACTTTTAACCCTGCTTTAGCCAATGTGTAAGCAGCCATACCGCCACCTGCGCCTGAGCCAACTATTACTGCATCATATTGCTTCGGCTGTTTTTTGATCTGAAGTTGACCCATAATAAAATTCCTTTTATTTATCCCCGATAAATTTACAGGATTCAGTTGGCAAGACTGTGATTTTTTTTAAACAAGTTTTTAAGGTACTCATTTATAAACACAGTATGGAAAGATGCGGATATGTCAGATCGCTATTTGATCCATCCGGTAACAGCTGGATCATGATCATTAAAATGTGTTTTTGAAATTTACAGGATCCTTTAACTGTAAAAAATTATACAAAAACAGGCTCTTAATTCCTGGAGATACCGGCCTGCTTAACCTTAATTAATTCAATCTCTTTACCTAATTCGGTTATTTTCGTTTTCTTCTGTTCATTCTCCATGTGAAGTGACGTGTTTTTAGCCTGCATCCCACTGGCAACATCGCTTGATTTTTTTCTTGCTTTCCGGGTATTCTTTTTTATGGTCTTATTATTTTTACTGATGTCTTTTTCAAGTTCTTTGATCTCTTTAGTTACCCTTGATGCTTCTGATCCGTAAAAATCAATTAAAAACTCCATACTGAAATCGTTAAGCATTTTTTTCATACCGGCAAATTCTGCTGCATAATTATCGGGGCCAATAAAAAAATCATAACCAAATGACATAAAATATTTTAACTCCGATCCACCGGATACATCTTCAACCAGGGCATACATATCCATTCGTTTGTCAGAAATACCGGCTATGGATATATCAGTTGCCGTGATCATGTCTTTATTGGTCATAAATCCAATTCCCTTTATTTTTACATCATGATTTTTCTTAAAAAAATCATCCCAGGCTTTTTTAACCGTTTTGGAAGATGCATCATAACGTACAGCAAAACAGGGTCTCAGTTTTTTTTCAAAACTTACCTGGGAAGTATCAATTCGGTAGGTTTGAGCGGTTGCATTACATCCAACAATAATTGTAAGCAACAATAATAATTTTATCTTTTTCATCTTTGGTAATTTATTTTATTATGCCTGTTAAAAACTTGTCATGCATCGTTAGTAATACCTTATAATACGTTTTTACAGTTTATTTTATAACCACAATATACAATTCCTGAAACATTTTATTATAGATTTGACAAGATTTTCAGATTTCTTGCCAGAAAAATCTGCGAATTTTAATAATTGTATATTTACAATCACTTGATATTGCCAATATGAAATTCAGGGTATTACTATATATCAGTACCATTACTGCGGTTTTGGCAACCTGGTTAAGCTGCACAAGTTATAATAACGGAGAAAAAGCAATACCGGAAGTGATCAGTTATAACTTTCATATACGACCCATACTTTCAGATAAATGTTACACCTGTCATGGCCCCGATGCAAATAAAAGGAAGGCGGGGCTGCGGCTCGACATTATGGATAGTGCCTATGCAGCACTGAAAGAAACCAAAGGTGCCTATGCCATTGTACCCGGAAAGCCGGAAGAATCAGAACTCATTAAAAGAATCTCTTCTGCAGATCCTGAATATCAAATGCCTGCACCGGAATCGCATTTGGGATTATTAAGCAAAAGGGAAATTAAATTATTTACCAACTGGATAAAACAGGGTGCTACATTTGAAAAACACTGGGCCTTTGTAAATCCGGTAAAAGTTAAACTCCCCAAACCGGTTGATAAATCATGGCCAAAAAATGAAATAGATTTTTTTACATTGGCAAAAATGGATGAACAGGGCCTGTTGCCTAATAAAGAAGCAGGTAAGGAACTCCTCATTAAGCGGGTTACACTGGACCTTACAGGAATGTTGCCTTCAATGAAAATGATGAACGATCTTAATGCGGATGAAAGCACCGATGCTTTTGAAAAATATGTTGACAGGTTATTGAATACATCCCAGTACGGAGAAAAAATGGCCGTTCACTGGCTTGATATTTCAAGGTATTCAGACAGTTATGGTTACCAGGATGATAATATCCGTACACAATGGCCCTACAGGGATTGGGTTATACATGCGTTTAATAAAAACCTTGCCTACGATCAGTTCATTACCAAACAACTGGCTGGCGATATGCTGCCCAATGCAGACAAAGAACAAATACTGGCAACTGCTTTTTTACGCAATCATAAATATACTGAAGAAGGGGGCGTGATCCCCGAAGAATACCGGGTGGAGTATATTATTGATAAAGTAAAAACTTTCAGTAAGGGTATATTGGCACTAACGGCTGAGTGTGCCCAATGCCATGACCATAAGTACGATCCTATTTCACAAAAAGATTTTTACCAGGTATTTGCTTTTTTCAACAGCACTAAAGAAACAGGATATGAAGGTGATGTGAGTGTTTCAAAACCTGCAAAGAATCCATTATTACAACTTACACAAAATGACTTTAAAAATGTACTTAATTTCATCAATAAAAAAGATACATCAGCTATGACGGTATCTGTAATGGGCGAAAAGGATACCATCAGACCAACATTTATTCTTAAGCGGGGTGTATATGATCAGCATGCTGGTACCGTTCAGCCCATTGCCTTTAAAGCAGTACTGAAATTTGATACCACACAATTACCACAAAACAGGCTGGGCCTTGCAAAATGGACCGTAAGTAAAGAAAATCCACTAACTGCCCGTGTGTTTGTAAATCAAATGTGGCAGGAAATTTTCGGGAAAGGAATTGTAAAGTCCGCCGGAGATTTTGGTATGCAGGGAAACCTGCCATCGCATCCCGAATTACTCGACTGGCTGGCCGTAGACTTTATGGAAAATGGCTGGAACATAAAACGGTTAATGAAGATGATCGTGATGTCTGCCACGTACCGGCAATCGTCAGAAGTTACTCAAAATAAAATTCTGGTTGATCCGGAAAACATCTATTTATCACGTTCTCCCCGGATAAGGGTGAAAGCTGAATTTATTCGTGACATTGTTTTAGGCAGCAGCGGTTTATTAAATGGCGAAACAGGCGGGCCGAGTGTAAAACCTTATCAACCAAAAGGTATGTGGGAAGCAGCCACTTCCGGAAGGGGTGTACTGGCAAAATACGAACAGGATCACGGCCCCGATCTTTACAGAAGGGGTATGTATACCTTTATTAAATTAACGGTACCGCCGCCATCCATGATCATGTTTGATGCCAGTAACCGGGATCAGTGTGAAGTGAAAAGATCAAATACAAATACCCCGTTGCAGGCTTTGGCAATGATGAATGATCCGCTTATACTGGAAGCTTCTAGGGTGTTTGCACAAAAAATGGTCATCAGTAAAAATACAGATGAAGAAAATATAAGCCAGGCTTTTCAAGCTATTATTTGCCGCAAGGCAGATCCTGCAGAATTAAAAATTCTAACAGAATATTATAAAGAACAGCTGGCCCTGTTTATCAATGAAAAATTAAATGCCGGTAAAACACTAAAAGTGGGTGAATACCATCAGGACGATAAAGCGGATAAAAACAGATCCGCAGCGTTGATGAAAGTGATCATTACCATCTATAACATGGAAGAAGCCATTACAAAAACATAAAAACTTGGAAAAAACAGTATTTGAACATGGATTAAATTTTAACCGCCGTCGTTTTTTAGGCAGGCTGGGCATGGGCATTGGCGGAGCCGCATTAGGATCATTACTGATACCCGATCTTTTCAGCAGCGCAACAGATGAAGAAATACTGATGACGGGCCTCCCCCATTTTGCACCTAAAGCAAAACGTATTATTTATCTTTTTCAAAATGGTGCCCCGTCACAGTTAGACCTTTTTGATTATAAACCCATGTTACAAAAAATGCATGGTGAAGAACTTCCTGCTTCCATCCGCATGGGGCAACGGCTTACCGGTATGACGGCCGACCAGGCAAAATTTCCACTGGCAGGCTCTGTTTTTAATTTTAACCAATATGGCCAGCACAGGGCCTGGATCAGTGAACTGCTGCCGCATACAGCCAAAGTGGCTGATGATCTTTGTATCATAAAAACCATGCACACCGAAGCGATCAACCACGACCCGGCACTTACTTTTTTTCAAACCGGCGCACAGGTTGGTAACAGGCCAAGTATGGGTTCGTGGTTAAGTTATGGTTTGGGAAGTGAGAATAAAAATCTTCCTGCATTTTGTGTACTGCTTTCAAGAGGGAGGGGAAACGGTCAGGGTGTATATTCAAAACTCTGGACCAATGGATTTTTAGATTCGGTACACCAGGGTGTACAATTCAGCAGTGGCGAAAACCCGGTTTTGTACTTAAACAATCCCGATGGTATTGATAAGGCCGACAGAAGAAATATGCTGGATAAACTGGCATCATTAAATGAAGAAAGTTATAAAGAATTTGGCGATCCTGAAATTAAAGCCAAAATTCAGCAATATGAAATGGCCTATCGCATGCAAACGGCTGTACCGGAAGTAACTGATATCAGCAAAGAACCGGAGGATATTATAAAATTATATGGTGCCGATTGTTTAATGCCGGGTACCTATGCTGCCAATTGCTTACTGGCCAGAAAACTTTCAGAAAACGGTGTTCGTTTTGTACAGATCTATCACCAGGGATGGGATGGTCATAATAATCTTCCTGCTGAATTAAAAGGACAATGCATGGATACCGACCAGGCATCGGCTGCACTGATAACCGATCTGAAACAACGCGGACTTTTAGATGAAACACTGGTGATATGGGGAGGCGAATTTGGAAGAACAAACTATTGCCAGGGCCCCCTGTCAAAAGAAAATTATGGCCGCGATCATCATCCCCGCAGCTTTACGATCTGGATGGCAGGCGGAGGTGTAAAGCCCGGTGTATATGGTGAAACAGATGAGTTTGGATATAATATTGCTTCCAATCCTGTGCATGTAAATGATTTTCATGCAACCGCACTGCATTTAATGGGACTTGATCATGAAAAGCTGGTTTATAAACATTTGGGAAGAAGATACAGGCTAACAGATGTGGCTGGAAAAGTGGTGAATGGGATTATTTCATAAAAGAATAAAAGCACTGACCGGGTAAAACTTATTATAGTTACTGAAACCGATAATAAAGAGATCAATGCACAGAAAAGATTTTATAATAAATACTTCACTCAGCTTAATGGGTACATTGTATGTTCCGGGGTTTATGCTTAAAAATGAAATTATCCTGGGCCATAATAATAAACGTTACAAAATTAATACCCGCTGGAGCCAGGCAGATGTGAGCCGCAATCCGGTAAATGATTGCCATGAAATGGTACAGGACAGTAAAGGAAGAATTTTACTTTTAACCAATGAAACAAAAAACAATGTGCTGATTTATGATAAGAACGGAAAATTACTGGAAACATGGGGCAGTGAATATCCGGGGGCACATGGTTTTACTTTATTTAATGAAAACGGCGAAGATGTTTTGTTTATCTGCGATAACAGCCGCCACCAGGTTATTAAAACAACCATTACCGGTAAAGTGCTGATGGTACTTGATTATCCAAAAGAAACCGGTATGTACAGCAAGGCTGAAGAATATGTGCCAACAGAAACAGCCATAGCCCCCAACGGTGATATTTATGTGGCAGATGGATATGGAAAAGATTTTGTGATACAATATGATGCCCGTGGAAAATACATCAGGCACTTTTGTGGCAGGGGTACTGAAGAAAAACATGTACTTAATGCACATGGTGTTTGTTTGGATCACAGGGATAAGAACAATCCATGTTTGATAGTAACATCGCGGCAACAAAATTCATTTAAGCGATATAGCCTGGCCGGTGATTACTTAAGTACGGTTGCTTTGCCGGGCGCATGGGTTTGCCGTCCTGTTATAAAAGATGCGTATTTATATGCGGCAGTGCTGCAGTCCAACAGCAGGCAGGGTAAGCAGTCGGGGTTTATAACTATTTTAGATAAAACCAATAAAGTGGTAAGTAACCTTGCAGGAAGTGAACCTTCTTATAGTGGTGAAAAGCCTGATGAAATGTATCAAACCATCAAAGCATTTCAATACCCGCATGATGTATGTATTGATGACGAAGAAAATATGTATGTGGCGCAATGGAACTCGGGTAAAACTTATCCCTATAAATTAGAGCCGGTTGTATGATGAATAAAATTACCTGCTTATTATTATTGATAACAATTTTTTTTGGGGCTTTTGCACAGGAAAAATTTCAACTGGCCCCGCCCATGTTAAAATACAATTCCGTTTTCTTCGCTGATGAAGCCCGGGTAATATTGGCATTTGCCCAACCGGGTACCATTATTCATTATACTACCCATGGCGAAGAACCTGATGAGAACAGCCCGGTATACCTGAAGCCGGTTATCATTAAAAATAATTTTATCACCATTAAAGCAAAAGTATTTGGTAAAAATTTTCTACCTTCTGAAACAGTACAGGCTACATTTGTAAAAGACGGCTTGCCATTGTTAAAAGTTGATTTCCCGTTACCTGATGCAAAGTATAGCGGCAATGGCCCCAACACACTTATGGATAACAAAGGTGGAATTCCCAATTACAGTAACAACACCTGGCTGGGTTTTAAACAGGATACGGTAACGGTAACAATAACGCTTACAAAGAAAAGGGAAACCCGTTCTATATTATTTAATTTATTGCAGGATAAGGGTAGCTGGATCTTTTTTCCGTATAAAGCTGAAGCTTTCAGCGATGATAAAACTAATGCCGGGGCAGTTAAACTGGGTGACCTATTTTTTAAACCAAAGGAAAATACAGGGGAAAGTATTTGCATGCCTTATGTTATCAATTTCAAAAAGAAAATAAAAGCTTCAACAATAACTTTACAGCTTTATTTACTGAAAAATATTCCTGACTGGCACCCCGGTAAGGGTCAGTCAAGCTGGATCTTTATTGACGAAGTAAAACTATATTGAGTAATGGCACTACGCTGGCAACATATCATTTTTAATATCTGTATAGCATTAAATTGTTTATTGATTTTTTTAGTACTCTTTGGAACAACATTGAGTCTGCCTTCTTTTTTGCAGGTTACTGGCCGTATGCATCCACTTCTTTTACATTTTCCGATCGTATTACTGATCGTTTTTTTTATATGGGAATTATCCGTGCCCAAAAAAGATCACCTCATTTTAAAAAATACCGCTGACTGGTTATTATTAGCCGCGGCATTTACATCAGTATTAACTGCACTGATGGGTATATTTCTTTCGAAAGAGGAAGGATATGATGCAGATGCAATTGCCCTTCATAAATGGTCTGGTGTTTCAATTTCTTTGATAACAATGCTTTGGTTTGCAATTCGTGAACTGGTAAGAAAGAAAAAGGGGGCCATTTTATTAACAGGTTCCATTAGTATGTTAGCTATCATATTTACTGGCCACCAGGGTGCCGGCATTACACATGGCGAAAATTTTTTACTGGCCCCCATTTCTCCTGAAAAGAAAAAAAGAGATGTATTGTTTGAAGATGCCATGGTATATACACATCTGGTAAGGCCTATACTGGAAGAGAAATGTATGGGTTGCCATAATAGCAGGAAAGCAAAAGGTGAATTGATCATGGAAACAGAAAACCTGTTGCTTAAAGGCGGTAAGAACGGAAAACTCTGGGACAGTACCGCTGCCGGTTTTGGTTTACTGATGCAGCGCATCCACTTGCCCGGGGATGAAAAAAAACACATGCCCCCGGCAGGAAAACCTCAATTACGTGATGAAGAAATGAAAGCTTTATATTATTGGATTAAAAGCGGCGCCGGCTTTACACAAAAAATCACTGATTTACCCCAAACTGATTCACTGCGGTTAATTGCAAATGGATTTTTTAAACCAACCGAAACTGATCAATATGATTTTACTGCAGCCGATGAATCGGTTGTAAAGAAATTGAATACCGATTACAGGGTGGTTAATCCAATAGCCTTAAACTCACCCGGATTAAGTGTTGAATTTTTCGGTGCATCTTCTTTTAATAGCGAACAGTTAAACGGGTTGGAAAAAGTAAAAAATAATATAGTTACCCTCAGTTTAAGTAAGATGCCGGTAAAGGATGAAGACCTGAAACAGATTGCATCTTTTAAAAACTTACGCCGGCTGAACCTGTCGTTTACAGGAATAACGGGCGCTGCCTTATCCGGGTTAAAAAAACTGACTCACCTGCGGCAGCTGTCCCTTTCTGGCAACAAAGTAAATGCTGCTGACATGGAATCATTGAAAGGCCTGGAGAAATTGGCTGCAGTTTATATCTGGAACACCGGTATTAAAGAAAAGGAACTGGTAAAGCTTAAACAAATATTTTCTGAAACTTATTTTGAAACGGGGTTCCGGGGAGATACCGTTATTGCCAGGTTAAATACACCTGTTATAGAAAGTGAGGAACAGATTTTCACCGCCTCAGCACACACGACCATAAAAAGTTTTATCAAAGGCGCGGTTTTACGCTACAGCATTGATGGTACTGATCCGGACAGTTTAACGTCACCGGTATATAAAGATGAAATTCTTATTAATAAATCGGGCGTTTTAAAAGTAAAAGCGTTTTTGCTCGGTTGGAAAAGCAGTGAAGTGGCTGCAAAAAATTTTTACAGATCAGGATTTAAAGCCGATTCTGTACTATTGCTAACGCAGCCCGATCCGGCATATAAAGCATCTGCTGGTAAATCGCTTTCAGACGGTGAGAAAGGAGACCTGAATTTCCGGACCAGGTGGTTAGGCTATAAAGAAAAGGACCTGCAGGCTTATTTGTATTTTAATACCCCGGTTAAACTATCCAGCGTTTCAATAAGTACCATTGTAGATATTGGAAGTTATATTATGCCGGCACAACAAATAGAAGTTTGGGGTGGCACCAGTTTATCCAACCTGAAATTATTAAAGAAAATAACCCCGCTGCAGCCTGCAATGCTGGCTCCTGCTTACATGACCGGATTCGATTGTGACTTTGCAATTAAAGAAATTAGTATTTTAAAAATTGTTGCAAAGCCGGTTAGTAAATTACCACTGTGGCATCCGGGTAAAGGGCAAAAAGGCTGGGTGTTTATTGATGAGGTCTTTTTGAACTAGCGTATGTAATGATCATACCCCACCTTGATTACAGGCTCCCGCCAAATGATACCTGTTGCAATGGTTAATAAAAAATATTATATTCATATCTCTAAAGGCCTCCAATATTTGAAAATCTGCAATTCGTGATTTCCCGGTGAACAATAATCCATTTTACGAAAAACCTTACTGCGCTGATACAACAGGTATTGTTTAAATAAAATTTAATGTATGAAAAAGATGATCGGTATTCTTTTATGCCTGTTCAGCATTTGTGCATATCCCCAGGTTATAACCGGCAGATACCAGACTTATACGGGCAATGTAATGGGTGCTGAAACAGTAATTCATTTGCACATTGCAAAAGATGAAGCCATGGGATTTATTTACCTGGTAAAAGACCCCCGGCCATTTTTTATGTATGGGGCAGCAATTAAAGGCGACAGTATTTTTTTAAGTGGTGGCCGCAGCATGCAAACTTCAATGGAGATAACAGCAACGATAAAAAATGGGATCATAAAAGGTACGGCAAAACTTGTATTGGAGGAAAAAATGATCCGCAGTGGTGCTGCTACATTATTGATGGATACCACTCATTATACAGCGCTCGAATTTTACAAAGCCAGTGCCAGTAGCCGTTTACCGGCAAAAATGAAAAACGAAAGTCAATATGATCAGTTAACAGCCAGCATTTGGCCCAAAGCAAATGACAGGTCTCTTTTGGCGGAATTTGTGCAAAAACGGGCATTAAGTTTCCTGAGTCAAAAAACAACGATCCATCCTTTACAGTTTCTAAGTGTAAATCAACAGCAAAATATAAAAAAATGGAAAGCCGATAATGCAAAAGCCTATCCCAAAGGTGCAGCAGATATGGGCCTTAGTTTATCAGCATCAACAGATCTTCGGTTTATGGTTTTAAATGAAAATGCTACCTGCATTAATTTTATACAATATGATGCAGCATATAACGGAGGTGCACATGGCAATTCCAGCAGTCAGTTATTGGTTGTAGATAAAAGAAATAATAAATTATTGCAATTAACAGATATTCTTACCCCTGCCGGTATAAAAACATTACCTGTTTTATTGGAAAAAGCTGCCCGCTCACAATTTGGTATTGCAGCAAAAGCTCCGCTTGATGGCAGGTTGCTGGTAAAAAACATCCTGCCTGCTGAACAGTTTTTTATGACTGATGCCGGTATAGGATTCTGGTATAATGCTTATGAAATTGCTTCTTTTGCAGACGGAAATGTAGTTTTATTTATTCCGCTGGCTTTAATTACAAAATATATACAGCCAACATTTATAAAACCAAAAATGAATTAATTAAATAAAGTTTTTACTGATGATGTTGCCATCAAATACCATGAGATGTTATAATTTTTTAATCATCACATTCCGGTACCAAACCACATCGCCATGATCCTGCAAAGCGATCTTACCTTTTTTATATATGCCGAAATCAGGCATTGCCTTAAATTTACTGGCAGCAACCATTTTTTTCCAGCTATCATCCCAAAGGGTTGTTGATACCACTTTTTCTCCATTCAGGTAAAAATCAAGTTTACCATTCAGGCATTTTATTTCAGCGAGGTTCCACTCACCATAGGGTTTTACCGTTTCTTTACTGCAGGAGATCAGATCATACAGATCACCGGCCCGGTGTTTAGGTATTTTAGCATCCGGGTGGCCGTTATTATCCAGCACCTGCATTTCAAGCCCTGTCTCCCAGGGCCATTTATATTTGCTGGTATCTTCGTGCACATAAAACATAATGCCGCTGTTACCATTCTTTGCAATCTCCCATTCAAGTTTTAAATGAAAATTTTCAAACTCCGCCTCTGTTACAATATCACCGCCATCTTTAATTTGCCAGTCAATTTTTTTGGCTGTATCAAGATGCAATGTGCCATTATCAACTTTCCAGGCTTTGCCTACCGGCAAGCCACCATATTTATGCCAGCCATCAGTGGTTTTACCATCAAACAATAATTTCCATCCATCCGCTATTTGTTCATCAGAAAGGTAGTTGTTTGTCATGTCGGTTCTTACTTTTTCAGCAACAGTTTCCTGTTTATTATTATCAGCATTATTGCTGCAGGCAATAACAGCCGAAATTAAAACAGCAGTTACACTTACTTTTAGCATGTTTTTTATTTTTTTTGCGAAAGGATATATTTAGCCATCAATCCGGCATCATCCTTTGTTATACCGGTATGGGGTACCATCGGTATTTGTCCCCATACGCCGCTGCCGCCACTAACAATTTTATCAGCCAAATGCGAAACAATTGTATCCGATAATCCTGCATATTTGTTTGCAATGGCTGTGTAACTGGGGCCAGTCAACACTTCATCAGGTCTGTGACAGGTAACGCAGTCACTGTTGCTGATCAATGCAAAACCTTTTTCAATATCAGCTGCATTGCCTGTTGCATTACCGGAAGCATTGTCTCCGCAGGAATATAAAAAAGCAACCATGCCCATGGCATAAATAATTTTTTTCATGTTCAATTTTATAAGTAGTTAATGTTTGAATAAAGATAGTATTTAATCTAACCCCAAAATTTTTCTGTTTATTTTTTTATCAGTTCCGCCGGAAGCAAAATCATCGAATGCTTTTTCAGTAACCCTGATTATGTTTTGCTGAATAAATGCAGCACCTTCCCGGGCACCATCTTCGGGATGTTTAAGACAGCACTCCCACTCCATTACGGCCCAACCCGAAAAATCATATTGCGCCAGTTTGCTGAATATCGTTTTAAAATCAACCTGCCCATCGCCCGGTGAACGGTAACGGCCTGCCCGGTTTATCCAGCTTTGATAACCGCCAAAAGTACCCTGTTTACCGGTTGAATTAAATTCGGCATCCTTTACATGAAATGCTTTTATCCTTTCATGATAAAAATCTATATACTGGATATAATCTAACTGTTGCAATACAAAATGCGAAGGATCATATAATAAACAGGCTCTTGGATGATCATTAACTTCCTTTAAAAACATTTCGTATGTAATACCATCAAACAGATCTTCCCCGGGATGAATTTCATAACAAACATCTACACCACATTCATCAAAATAATTAAGGATCGGGAGCCATCTTTTGCCTAATTCTTTAAACCCTTCCTCCACCAGGCCGGCAGGCCGCTGTGGCCAGGGATGAAAGGTATGCCACAACAAAGACCCGCTGAAAGTAGCATGGGCATTCAATCCCAGGTTTTGAGAAGCCCGGGCCCCATATTTCAATTGTTGAATGGCCCATTTCATTCTTTCTGTTGGATTGCCGCGAAGCTGTTCAGGTGCAAAGGCATCAAATAAGGTATCGTAAGCGGGATGAACTGCTACCAGTTGTCCCTGCAGGTGTGTTGATAATTCGGTTATTTCCAAACCACATTCATTGATGATGCCTTTTAATTCATCGGCATATGTTTTACTTTCAGCCGCTTTTTGCAGATCGATGCAGCGTGCATCCCAGGTTGGGATCTGCACACCGGTATATCCTAAACTTTTAGCCCAGGTACAAATTGTTTTTAAATTATTGAACGGGGGCGCATCACCCAGGAATTGTGCCAGGAAAATTGCGGGCCCTTTAATTGTTGTCATGTTTATTTTTTTTTATTGCGCATGGCTTACACTGTAAAATCAATCCATTTCTCTTTTGCATTTCCGCTTTTAACTACGTTTTCAATAAAGGCCATACCGCGAACACCTTCATATACTGAAGGAAAATCCAGCCATTCTTCGGCAGGTTTTTCACCACTTATTTTTGCTTGGAGTGTTAATGCAAAATTCCGGTACAGATTGGCAAATGCTTCCAGGTATCCTTCCGGATGGCCGGCAGGTGTGCGGCAATTATGACTGGCAAAAGAATTAAGATAACCGGTGCCT
Source organism: Chitinophagaceae bacterium (assembly GCA_031413755.1). Classification (GTDB taxonomy): domain Bacteria; phylum Bacteroidota; class Bacteroidia; order Chitinophagales; family Chitinophagaceae; genus Ferruginibacter. Next base: position 35,898 of record JANOFR010000087.1, on the reverse strand, counting down.
GCCCTGTAAATCTCTGCAGGTTTATCCAACCATTTTACCAATAAAGTATTGGCATCTTCCTGTTTCCATTCCATTCCAGTCCTCCTTTTTCGCCATACACCCTGATCTTAACATTATTCTCTTCGCCTGCCGCTACCTGTGTAGCCATAAGCACCCCGGTAGCTCCGTTATCAAATTTTAATAATACGGCGCCATCATCATCCAGCATTCTTCCTGCTACAACAATATTTAATTCGGCACACATTGCTGTTACCTGTAATCCGGTAATATATTCTGCCAGGTTAAATGCATGTGTGCCAATATCACCCATGGCACCTGCAGCGCCACTTTTCTTGGGATCGGTGCGCCAGGATGCCTGTGCCTGTCCTGTTTTTTCTAAAAAGGTACTGAGCCATCCCTGCGGATATTCAACATAAACTTTTCTGATTTTTCCCAGGGCCCCTGACTTTAATAAATGCTTTGCCTGCTTTACCATGGGGTAGCCTGTGTAGGTATGACAAAGTAAGATGGTCAATCCGGTGTCAGCTGCTTTTTTCTTTAATTGAAGCGCTTCATCCAGAGAAAACGTGATCGGCTTTTCAATTACCACATGAAAACCTTTATCCAATGCCATCATAGCAGGATCGAAATGAACAAAGTTTGGGGTAACAATCGTTATAAAATCCAATCGCCTGTCTGCGGGCATTGCGGCTTCTTTTTCCAGCATGATCTTATAATCGGTATAGATACGTTCTTTATTCAAATAAAGACTTTCGCCCGACTCAACAGCTATTTCCGGGTTCACACTCAAGGCGCCGGCAACCATTTCAACCTGGCCATCCATATTAAATGCAAGACGATGCACGGCACCAATAAAAGCATCCTTACCACCGCCAATCATTCCCATTCGTAATTTTCTGTTAAGCATTGCAAAGGTTTGTGGTTAATATAAAATTGCGATTTAGTAAACTGATAGTTTGTTTAAAAATAGTACATTTAGTTTTTACAAATTAAAAAAAATGTACGATATGCCAGCTGTAAACCGCAACAAACTATTCATTGCAAGTTGCCTTGCCCTTTTAGTAACCTCGCTTTCATTTGGCATACGGGCAGGAATACTTAACAGGCTGGGTACTGAATTCAACCTGGATAATGCTGAATTGGGAACGATAGCAGCAACTGCATTCTGGGGTTTCCCGCTGGCCGTAATTTTTGGTGGAATGGTAGTAGATATTATTGGCATGAAAAAACTTCTGGTTCTGGCATTTGTTTTTCATATTGCCGGCATTTTACTGACCATTTTTACCGGAAAATTCGGAGACCCTTTTTGGTCCTTATTTATTTCAACTTTATGTATAGGTATTGCAAACGGAACCGTAGAAGCCGCATGCAATCCGCTGGTGACAGCATTGTACCCGGATAACAAAACCACCAAACTGAATCATTTTCATTTATGGTTTCCGGGTGGTATTGTAATCGGCACCCTGATCGTTTATTTTTTCGATAAGGCAGGATCAGGCTGGCAATTACAGGTAGCGATGATGATCATCCCGGCTGTTATTTATGGGTACCTTTTTTTAAAACAAAGCTTTCCACAAACAGAACGGGTGTCGAGTGGCATATCAACCGGTGAAATGTACAAATCACTTGGCAATCCTTTATTTTTATTTATGATCATTTGTATGTTTGGCACTGCCATTACTGAATTATTCACCGGACAATGGATTGATATTTTATTAAGAAATGTTACTGAAAATGCATTGCTTGTATTAACGGTATCAACCGGGGTTATGGCAATTGGAAGAGCGTTTGCAGGTCCACTGGTCCATAAATTGGCACCGCAGGGTGTATTACTTTTATCAGCTGTATTATCGGCTGCCGGATTATACCTGCTGGGTCATACTTCCGGTAATATGATTTTCATTGGCGCACTGGTTTTTGGAATGGGTGTATGTTATTTCTGGCCTACTATGCTGGGGTTTGTATCAGAATATTTACCTAAAACAGGAGCGGTAGGTATAAATTTAATGGGCGGTGCAGGCATGTTTGCCGTATCCTTATATATGATGTTCATGGGAGGTGTTTATGATAAATTAATTGCAAAAAAACTTCCTGCCGGTTCTGATTTTAAACTTTATAATTCCGGAGAAGCCACTGCAGAAATGAAAACTGCATTAGCCGAAGCCAATAAAGCAGCGGGCCCTGAGATCATTAATACCACTTTGGTCATTCCGGTAATATTGATTGTTGCATTTACAGGTTTGTATTTGTATATGAGAAATAAAAAGAAGGTCGTTTTACAACGGTTATAAAGATCGAGTGATTTTGTAACTTCCGTTTTATTAAATAAAACATGGATACTATAAACAGAAGAGAAGTGCTTAAAAAAATTGCTGCCGGTAGCCTGGCCCTTTCGGGAGGGTCTGCCCTTTCTTCATTTACAAATGATCATGATATAAAAAAATACAGGTTGAATCATCATATCAATCATTCGGTGTGCAGGTGGACCTATGATTTTCTGCCACTTGAGGAACTTTGTAAAACAGTAAAAAATATTGGTTTTTCTGCCATAGATCTTATTGGCCCCGGGGAATGGGATATTTTAAAACAACAGGGTATCTATAGCAGTATGTGCAATGGCGCCGAAATAAGCCTTGTAAAAGGATGGAACAATAAAGAATACCATTCAACCTTAATAAAAAATTATACCGCCCATATTGAGCTGGTTGCTAAAGCGGGTTATAAAAACCTGATCTGTTTCAGCGGCAACCGCAACGGTATGGATGATGAATCAGGATTAAAAAACATGACAGCAGGTATTAAAGAGGTAATTGGATTAGCCGAAAAAAATAACGTGGTAATCCAGGTAGAAGTTTTCAACAGTAAGGTAGACCATAAAGATTATATGGCCGATAATACCAAATGGGCCATAGAACTTTGTAAGCGGATCGGTTCCGAAAATTTTAAAATACTTTACGATATTTATCATATGCAGATCTCTGAAGGCGATATCATAAGTACGATCCGTGACAATCATATTTATTTTGGACATTATCATACCGCAGGTGTTCCGGGCAGAAATGAGATCGATGAATCACAGGAGTTGTACTATCCCGCTATTATGAATGCGATAGTGGATACAGGTTACAAAGGTTATGTGGCACAGGAATTTATTCCAACAGCAAAAGAAACCAAAGATAAAATTGCAGCTTTAAAAAAAGCAGTAAAGATCTGCGATGTTTAAAATCGTTCATTCAAATCTCTTACCCCGGAGATTTTTATAAAATAATAAATCTTAACCCCCCATGAGGGGATGGGGGCAAATAATAATTTATGGCAGATAATACATTTGATGCAATTGTAATTGGCTCCGGTATCAGTGGTGGCTGGGCAGCAAAAGAATTAACAGAAAAAGGTTTGAAGGTTATGATGCTGGAACGCGGCCGTGATATTAAACATATTAAAGATTATGTAACCGCTAACACAGAAAGCTGGGAGTTCCCGCACCGGGGTGGCCGTACCCAAAAAATGATTGAAGACTATCCTTCTTTAAAAAGGGATTATCCGCTTAGTGAAACCGTGCTTGATCTGTGGGTAAAAGACAAAGAATGCCCCTACACCGAGACAAAACCATTTTCCTGGTTCAGGGGTTATCATGTAGGAGGCCGTTCATTAACCTGGGGCCGCCAGAGTTACCGGTTTAATAAATGGGATTTTGAAGCCAACCTTAAAGATGGCCATGGTGTTGACTGGCCTATACGTTATGAAGACATTGCTCCCTGGTACAGTTATGCAGAAAAATTTGCCGGTATACAGGGAAGTAAAGAGGGGCTGGATGTATTGCCTGATGGAGACTATATGCCTGCCATGGAAATGAATTGTGTTGAAAAAGATGTTGCGGCAAGATTAAAAGTGCATTATAAAAATATGCGGCATATGATTATTGGCCGGAGTGCCAATATTACAGAAGCACATAACAACAGAACCAGTTGCCAGTACCGTAACCGTTGCTGGAGAGGTTGCCCTTTTGGTGGATATTTCAGTACACAATCAGCCACATTACCGGCTGCCATGAGTACAGGCAATCTTACCCTGCGCCCTTTTTCTATAGTAACAAAGATATTATACGATAAGAATACAAAAAAAGCAACCGGTGTTGAAATACTGGATGCCGAAACCAATAAAACATACGAGTACAAATCAAAAATTGTTTTTGTTTGTGCATCAGCATTTAATTCTACCTGGGTACTGATGAATTCGGCAACAGATATATGGCCCGGTGGTTTGGGAAGCAGCAGTGGTGAGCTGGGACATAATGTTATGGATCATCATTTCAGGTGTGGTGCCGGGGGTAATGTGGAAGGGTATAGTGATAAATATACTTTTGGCAGAAGACCTACCGGAATTTATATTCCAAGGTTCAGAAATATTTATGATGATAAAAGAGATTATGTAAGGGGATTTGGATACCAGGGTGGAGCCAGCCGTGGCCGCGGTGTTGAAATAGCAGAGATGACCATAGGTGCCGATCTGAAGGATTCCTTAACTGTGCCTTCAGACAATTGGAAAATGGGCATAACAGCCTTTGGAGAAATGCTTCCTTATCATGAAAATACCATCAGCCTTAATAAGAAAATAACAGATAAATGGGGTTTGCCGGTGCTTGATATGAATGTGGAAATAAAAGAAAATGAGAAAAAGATGCGGATTGATATGATGGCAGATGCCAAAGAAATGCTGGAAGCCTCGGGAGTAACAGATGTTAAAATCAATGACAGTGGTTATGAAGTGGGCATGGGCATTCATGAAATGGGTACAGCAAGAATGGGCCGTGATCCTAAAACATCTGTTCTTAATAGCAATAACCAGGTATGGGATGCGCCGAATGTATTTGTAACTGATGGTGCGTGTATGACATCTGCATCCTGTGTTAATCCATCATTAACCTATATGGCATTAACAGCAAGGGCAGCTGACTATGCAGTTTCGGCATTAAAAAAAGGAACCCTATAAATTATGGCAGATAGTACATTTGATGCAATAGTAGTTGGCTCAGGTATAAGCGGTGGCTGGGCGGCCAAAGAACTTTGTGAAAAAGGGCTGAAAGTTTTATTGTTGGAAAGAGGCGGACCTTATGAGCATATCAAAGATTATAAAACTGCTTCAAAAAACTTATGGGAGCATGAACACCGGGGAAATACGACCAATGAGCAAAAGAAAAAATATCCGGTCATACACCGCAGCTGGGCTGCTTCAGAAGTGATCATGGATGCCTGGGCAAATGAAGCGGATTCGCCCTACACCGAAATAAAACCTTTTATCTGGTGGCGCAGTTACCGCTTTGGAGGCCGTTCTGTTTTATGGGGCAGGCAAAGTTACCGCTGGAGCCAAATGGATTTTGAAGCCAATGAAAAAGATGGAACAGCAATTCCATGGCCGGTTAATTATAATGAAATAGCCCCCTGGTATGATCATGTTGAAAAATTTGCCGGTATCAGTGGCTCTATAGAAAATATTCCGCATTTACCCGATGGACAGTTTATGCCGGCAATGGATTTGAACCTGGTAGAAAAAGATGTAGCAGCAAAATTAAAAAAGCAGTATAACGGGCAACGTCACCTGATCATCGGCCGGGTTGCCAATATCACGGCTCCGCATGATGATCGGCCCGGATGTCAGTATAGAAACCGTTGTTGGGAGGGTTGTCCTTTTGGTGGATACTTCAGCACACAATCTTCCACTTATCCTGCAGCATTAAAAACCGGAAATCTTACAGTTCGCCCTTACGCTATTGTAACAGAAGTTTTATATGATAAAGAAAAGAAAAAAGCAACCGGCGTGGAAATACTGGATAGCCTGGATAATAAAACGTACCGGTATCATTCAAAAATTGTTTTTCTCTGTGCTTCTACGCTTAACTCTGCCTGGATACTAATGCGGTCTGCCACTAATATATGGCCCGGAGGTTTGGGGAGCAGCAGTGGTGAACTGGGCCATAATGTAATGGATCATCATTATAACCTGGGGGCATCCGGAGAGGCCGAAGGGTTTGATGATAAATATGTTTATGGCCGGAGACCAAATGGTTTTTACATTCCCCGTTTTGTAAATATAGGTAATGATAAAAGAGATTATTTACGTGGCTTCGGTTACCAGGGAGGTGCCAGCCGTAGTGGATGGAGAAGAGATGTAGCTGAACTGAATATCGGGATAGATTTAAAAGATGCACTCAGTGAACCGGGTAATTGGAGGATCGGCACTAGCGGGTTTGGAGAAATACTGCCGTACCATGAAAATAAAATTTCACTTGATAAAAACCGGAATGATAAATGGGGCTTACCCGTGCTGGCAATGGATGCAGCATTGAAAGAAAATGAATTTAAAATGCGAAAAGATATTGTAACAGAAATGGTAGCCATGCTGGAAGCCGGGGGAATAAAAAAGATTACTTCCTGGGATAATGGGCATGCAATGGGCCATGGTATCCACGAAATGGGTACAGCCCGTATGGGAAAAGACCCCAAAACATCAGTATTGAATAAATGGAACCAGGTATGGGATGCGCCGAATGTTTTTGTAACTGATGGTGCTTTTATGACCTCGTCTGCCTGCCAAAATCCATCATTAACCTATATGGCATTTACTGCGAGGGCCGCCAATTATGCCGTTGAAGAATTAAAAAAACAAAATTTGTAATCTTATAAAATAAATACAATGGACAGAAGAGAACTTTTAAAAATTATTGCTGTACTAACCGGCAGTGCTGTTATTGGTAGCGACCTGTTCCTCAGTGGCTGTACATCAGGCGTAAAAAATGATACAGGATTTACTGCTGCAAATATTTCATTGCTGGATGAAATAGGTGAAACGATCATTCCTGCAGGAAAAACACCCGGAGCCAAAGCAGCACAGGTAGGTAATTTTATGAAAGTGATGGTTACAGATTGTTATACACAGGAGCAACAGGATGCTTTTGTAAAAGGTATCAGCAGCCTGGAAGAAGCCGGTAAAAAAATGAACAGTAAATCTTTTATGGATTGTACCCCGCAGCAACGGCATGACCTGTTGGTTAGCCTGGAAAAAGAAGCAAAGGAATTTAATAAAACCGTAGAGGAAAAAGATAAACCCCAAAAGGAAGCATTCAAACAAAAAGAAAGGCCTTATGATTTTGTGGCTTCACCCAGGCATTATTATACGATGATGAAACAGTTAACTTTGCTGGGTTTCTTTACTTCCAAAACCGGTATGACCGAAACATTAAGGCACAATGCTGTTCCGGGTAAATACGATGGCGCTTTTCCTTATGTAAAGGGTGATAAGGCCTGGGCTGAATAAAAAAATTAAATACACAAAAGATATTTTACTTAAAAATGCTTATTCAGAACTTAATCAATTAAAATAATTTCCATGTCATACAACAGAAGAACATTCATGAAACTTTCAGGTGGATTAACAGGCAGTTTAGTATTGGGCAATCTTACCGGCCTGGCATCTTTTACCGGTACCGGTATTCCTGAAACTAAATTAAAAAAATTTGGTATTCAGTTATATACCCTGCGTGATGAAATGCCCAAAGACCCTAAAGAAGTTTTAAAACAACTTGCCGCTTATGGTTACCGTCAAATTGAAAGTTATGAAGGGGCACAGGGTATGTTTTGGGGAATGGGTAACACCGGCTTTAAAGAATACATGGACAGCCTGGGGTTGACCATTGTTTCTTCGCACTGCGATATTAATAAAGACTTTGAAAGGAAAGCAGCAGAAGCTGCAGCTATCGGAATGAAATATTTAATTTGCCCCTGGATAGGACCTCAAAAATCGATTGACGCGTTTAAAAAGTTTGCTGATGAGTTTAATCAAAAAGGTGAGGTCTGTAAAAAGAATGGTATCCGCTTCGCTTATCATAATCATGATTATTCTTTTAAGCCAATGGATGGCCAGCTGCCACAGGATGTGATGATGAAGGGTACCGACCCATCATTAGTAGATTTTGAAATGGATATTTACTGGGTGGTAACCGGGGCACAGGATCCGGAAGCCTGGTTTAAAAAATATAAGGACCGTTTCAGGCTTTGCCATATTAAAGACCGCAGTAAAACAGCCGGTGCTGATAACGGTAATAATTCAGTAGACCTTGGTACAGGTGCGATTGACTTTGCCCGGGTTTTAAAAACTGCAAAAATGAACGGGATGGAATATTTTATTGTTGAACAGGAAGCTTATCCAAATGGAACCCAGCTGGAAGCCGCAAAAGCCAATGCAGCGTATATGAAGAAGTTGAAAATTTAATTTTAATAACTCCTGTATAGTGTAAGCAACCCGAAACCGCAAGAAAAAACCGGAAGAAAATCCTCCGGCTTACAAACTAAACATCAATCGCAAGGCGTTGTTTTATATTTTTTACATACCGGGATTCATTCTTTTTTGACGTAAACCGGCAAGTGATGGATTCATTTCAATTGCTCTATCACACATTTGTTTTCCTTTTTCGGTTTGCCCTTTCTTTTGAAAACAAAGCCCGGCCTGGTAAAGGGCCTTACCGTCATTCATATCAAGCTCCATTAATTTCTGGCAAAACTCAAGTGACTTATCATACATTTTTCTTTCATAGTATGCTTCAGCAACATCTCTTAAAATTTCTGTATTCCCCGGTTTGCGGGCAATGATCTCTAACAATAATTTTTCACCTTTATCAAAATCGCCACTGAATATATAGGCAAAACCAAGGTTCTCATTAAAATCATTGCTTTGAATAAAACCATTTACAATTGCTTTATTAAAACATTCTACAGCTTTTTTAAAATTATCATTATTGTAATACAGCAGTCCCAGTTCAAATACCCAGCTACTTTTTGTTTCCGCTAACTGAACCGCTTTTTCATACCAGGGAATTGCTTTTCCTTCCAATCCCATGTCCATGTAATTTCTGGCAATTGTATAAGTAATTTCTGCATCCTCCGGATTTTTAGAAATTATGGACAACAATATTTTTTCGGCTTTCCCATAATCTTCCAGCTGATAATATGAAAGCGCAATTATCCGGTCTGCATTTTCACAGGTATTACATTTCTGTGCAAAATCAATTGCTTTTTGAAACTGGCGGTAACTGTAATAAAGCTCAACCAATTCTTTAATGGCAGCCTCATTGCCGGGATCTAATTCAAGGGCTTTTGTAAAATTCTGTTTGGCAACATCTATTCTGCGCATTTCTAAATTAACGTATCCCTTTTCAACATAGGCTGCAGTATAATTCTGGTTTAACTGTATGGCCTTGTCATAATGATTGGATGCCACCAAATACCTCCTGGCAGCTTTTTCTTCAGCCCCTCTTTGAAAAAAATAAGAGGAACTGTCTGGGGTTTGCGAAAACCCTGCAGTTGACAATAATGATAAAATGTATGTAAATATACTTTTCATAGAGGGGATAAGGTTAATACGGATCTTTGTAATACTATAGCTGCTAACGCAGGAAGGTGAAGATTTATTTCATAATCCTGTCTTTTTTTATCCACTAACGAAACTTCAGGTGCAGGGTTAAAAACATCACCGGTCCCCCAATATTTCTTACTGTCACTGTTAAATACCTCGGTCCAGGCTGATTTACCTTTAACCCGTACTTTCCAATCCCGTCTAACTACAGGTGTCATGTTTAGAATAACCAGCATATCTTTTTTTCGATTTTTTGCTTTACGAAGGTAAACAATAACAGATTCCGGTCGGTTATCCAGGTTTATCCATTCAAAGCCTTTTGAATCGAACTGTAATTCATGAAAAGCCTTTTCAGTTGTATATAATTTATTTAAGTCGATAATACAATCCTGCATCATTTTATGGCAATCAAATTTCAGCAATTCCCAGTTCAATTCTGCTTTATAATTCCATTCGGTTGTTTGTGCAAACTCGTTACCCATAAATAAATGTTTTGCCCCGGGGTGTGTAAACATATAAGAATACAACAAACGCAGGTTTGCAAATTTCTGCCATTCATCACCGGGCATTTTATAAATCATGGGGCTTTTGCCATGTACCACTTCATCATGACTAAAAGGCAGCATAAAATTTTCATCATAATAATACATCATGCTGAATGAGAATTTATTCTGGTGAAACTGCCTCATCAATGGATCCATCTTAAAATAATCAAGGGTATCATGCATCCAGCCCATCATCCACTTCATACCAAAGCCAAGCCCACCGGCAGTTGTAGGCTTTGAAATTTTTGGCCAGTCACTTGCTTCCTCAGCAATGGTTTGTATATCGGGAAAATCACGGTAAACCGTTTCATTAAATTGTTTGATAAATTCTATGGCTTCCAGGTTACCATTACCCCCAAATTTATTGGGGGTCCACTCCCCTTCCTTTCGGGAAAAGTCAAGGCGGAGTACTGAATTAACAGCATCAACCCTTAATCCATCGATATGATATTTATCCAGCCAGAATCTTGCACTACTCACCAAAAAAGACCTTACTTCACCTCTTTCATAATTAAAAATATAACTGTTCCAGTCCGGATGATATCCTTTGCGCATATCTGCATACTCATAGGTATGTGTGCCATCAAACATAAATAAACCATGTGCATCATACGGAAAATGAGAGGGCACCCAATCCAGGATCACACCAATATCTTCCTGGTGAAAAGCATCTATCAATTCCTTAAAATCATCAGGTGTTCCAAATCGGGATGTTGCAGCAAAATAGCCGGTACCCTGGTATCCCCAACTACCATCAAATGGGAATTCCATTACCGGCATTAATTCAACATGAGTAAACCCCATCTTCTTAACATAAGGTACCAAATGGTCCTTAAGTTGAATGTAGCTGTTAAAACTTTCTTCATCAGTTTTTATCGGCCGCATCCAGCTACCCAAATGAACTTCATAAACGCTCCAGGGTGCATTAAGTGCATTGTGCTTCATTCTTTTTTGCATCCAATCCTTATCTGACCATTTATGTTCCGAAACCCAACTTATGGATGCGGTTGCCGGTCTGAGCTCGCAATACTGTCCATATGGATCGGCTTTTTCTGAAATGGAACCCTTAAAGCCCTTGATATAATATTTATAGGCATCCCCTTTTTTAAAATTGGGTATAAAGCCTTCCCAGATACCTGATTTATCCAGCCGTACAAAAAGCGGATGCAGTTTTTTTTTCCATCCATTAAATTCACCAATAACCGAAACTTTGGTTGCATTGGGTGCCCAAACTGCAAAATAAAAACCAGGTGTATTTAAAACAATAAAAGCATGGCTTCCGAATTTTTCATATCCATTATATAAGGTCCCGTTTTTAAAATTAGTAACGTCCTCTTCTGTAAAACGGGAGTAATTCCAAACTGGTTTTGTTGAATCAACAAAGTGTACTTCTTCATATTTCAATACAGGTTTAGCAGCTGCTTTTTTTTCCAAAGCATTTGTTTCTTTTACCGATTGTCTTTTAGTTGTTACCATTTGTGGAAATTGATTATATATAATACTCAGAATAACTGAATTTTGTTTTAACGTAAATTTAAGAATACCAATTTAGTTATTACAATATAATATATTCATCTTTACCTAAGAAGTATTTCGTACATCGTTTTAAATACCCAACTGCATCAATATGCCAAAACTTTTCACCCTGCTGATTATAACACTGCTTTTCTCTATAAAATTACAGGCACAAACAATTGCTGTTTCAGGTTCTGTAGCTGATACAGCTGAAAATAAAGCCGTTCAAAATGCCGTAGTAGCCTTACTTTATTCTAAAGATAGTATTCTTTACAAATTTACCCGTACTGATGCCAGTGGTAAATATACTTTTAAAAACCTTAAAGCCGGAACGTATATATTGATGACTACCCATCCTTATTTTGGAGATGTGGTTTTAAATCTTGATTTAAAAGATGCCCAAACTGAAATTCCTTCAGTTTCATTAACCTCAAAAAGCAAATTACTTTCTGAAGTAATTATAAAAAGCGGAACACCGATTAAAATTAAAGGCGATACTACAGTTTATACGGCAGATAGCTTTAAAGTAAGAGCCGGAGCCAATGTGGAAGAGTTATTAAAGAAACTTCCCGGTATACAGGTAGATAAAGATGGGAAAATTACGGCCATGGGCGAACAGGTTAAAAAGGTTTTGGTTGATGGGGAAGAATTTTTTGGTGATGACCCCGGCATTGCAACAAAAAATTTAAGGGCTGATATTGTAAAAGAGGTGGAAGTGTTTGATAAAAAAAGTGACCAGGCTGCTTTTACGGGTATAGATGATGGCGTTAAGGATAAAACAATTAACCTTAAACTGAAAGACAATGCCAAAAAAGGATATTTTGGTAAAGCAGAAGCCGGTACCGATTTTACTAATTATTATAACAACAGTATAATGGCCAATGCCTTTAAAGGTAAAAGGAAATTAGCAGCATACGGTATAATGAGTAATACCGGTCAGACAAATTTAGACTGGCAGGATAACCAGAATTATGGTGGTAGTTCCGGCATGACAACAGAGATGATGGACGGGGGCGGAATAATGATAACTTCTGAAGGTGATGGTGACAGCTATTACAATGGCCAGGGCGGTATACCAACAAACTGGAATGCCGGGTTACATTACAGTAATAAGTTTAACAATGGAAAGCAGACACTTAACAGTGGTTATAAATATTCAAAAGTGAACAGCCCGGGTGAAGAAAGAACGTATACTACAAATTTTATCGGGGACTCATCTTTTACTTCGAGTAAAATAAGCAATGCATTTTCTTCAAAAGTAAAACAAAGCCTGAACGTAAGTTTTGAAACAAATATAGATTCGGCAAACTCATTAAAATTTACTGCGAAAGGAAACCTCAACCAAACAAAATCGATCAGTAACTACGACCTTGAATCATTGAATGCAAAATCCTTATTAATAAATTCAAGCACAAGGAAAACAAGTGGCATTGTTGATAATTCTTCATTGAACAGCACACTGCTCTGGAAACATAAATTTAAAAAGCTTGCCCGTACCCTTACCGTTAATCTAAATTATAACCTCACTAATTCAAAAACCGACAACTACCTGTATTCAGAAAATGATTATTTTACCGATGGGGTGCCTTATCAAAATGATACAACAGACCAGGAAAGCATAAAAGATAATAATTCCAATTCACTTACAACAAATATTACCTATACTGAACCACTGGCAAAAGATTTTTTCATGTCGGTGATGTATGCATTCAGTACTTCTACAACTGTAAATGACTGGATAAGCTTTTCAAAAGATATCAGTGGAAAGTATACAACGCAAATTGATTCTTTAAGTAATTCTTTTTTATTCAGGCAAAACATGCACAAACCTGGTATCAGTTTCAGGGTAGTAAAAAAGAAATATAATTACAGTGCCGGTATTTCTGTATCAAACAGCAATTTTAAACAGGAGGATATTACAAAAGGTATTATAAGAAAATATAATTTTACTAATTTTTTCCCAACAGCATCATTCTATAAAAAATTAAGTGGCTATGGCGGTATCCGGTTAAATTATAATGGATCCACTACGGCGCCAACCCTTAACCAGCTTCAACCTATAACTGACAACTCAGACCCCTTATACCAATATATTGGCAACCCTGATCTAAATCAATCGTTTAATCATTCGATAAATGCAAACTATAATTTTTATAATGTTCTAAAGGAAAAAGGACTTTACTCGGGCATTTACGGAGGCTTTACCCAAAATGCATTTGTAAACCAGAGTACTATAGATAATACCGGAAAAACTATATATAAAACAGTTAATGCAGATGGTAATTATAATTTTGGCTTGTATTCCGGTTACAATTTTAAATGGAAAAAACCGAATATCCGTGTTTCCTTTGGACCATTTGCGAATGCATCCAGGTATATAAGTTTTGTAAATACACAAAAATCTGTAAATACCAATACAAGTTATGGTTTCAGGTTTGATGCAAGTAAACAAAAAGAGAAGAAATATGAGATTTCAATAAACCCGGAAATAAGCTGGGTTAACGCAAAAAATTCAATAAACAGCAACGCCTCGGCCAATTACTGGCAGGCCAGTGTAAGGGCAGATCTTGAAATAACTTTTCTAAAAAAGTTCAGGTTTGAAACTGACCTTAATTTTAGGGCAAAGCAGGTAGATCCCCGTTTCCCTGCCAAAAATAAATTTACGTTATGGAATGCCTCTTTAAAACGGTATATATTTAAAGAAGAACTGGAAGCATCTGTATCGGTTAATGATCTGCTAAATGACAACAGGGGTTATGAAAGATCCTTTACTGATTACCGATATTCAGAAACTTTTTATAAAACATTACAACGGTTCTGGATGGTTACGTTAACCTGGAATTTTTCAAAGAACGGCAAACCAACAGGGGATTTTTAATTCAACTAAAAAGAGCTTATGAAATATATTTTTTTTATACTCCTTATACTTTCCTGCCAGTGTATACAGGCACAGGTATTTATTGAAAAAGGAATGATTGAATACGAGGTTGTAACTAATAATCATAAAGCCATGGGTGAAGGTAGCTGGGCAGATATGTTCAAAGATAAAATTGCGAAATTATCAACCAGTTATTATCAGCTCACATTTGATTCGGATAAAAGTATTTACCAGTTTAACCGGAAAGATGAAAAGACAAAATCCCCCTGGGGTAATGATGGCAGTGAAGACAATACCTGGTATAACGATTACAGCAATGATAAATTTGTACAGCAAAAATCGGTTTTTGGCGAAACCTATATTTTAACTGACAGCCTTAAAAAGATTAACTGGAAGATCACCAATGAGAGCCGTATGATTGCAGGCTTCAACTGCAGAAAAGCAGTAGGTATATTATTCGACAGTGTGTATGTATTTGCTTTTTATACCGATGAAATTGCAGTGAGCGGTGGCCCGATGAGCCTCCATGGTTTACCCGGTATGATTTTGGGCATTACCATCCCACGCATGTTCAGCAGTTGGGTAGCCAGTAAGTTAGAGATCAACGGTGTTAATTACAATAAAATAATTGCCCCAACAAAAGGAAAAAAGAAAAAGGCAACTGAATTACAGGAAACAGTGGTAAAAGCCACAAAAGACTGGGGCAGTTGGGGGCAACAGGCTGTATGGAATATCTTTTTATAACAGCCTTATATTACAAAACCATCCGGCAGGATCGCTCTTTTTTTAATGACAACAATCCCGTCTTTAACAGTATATAATGCATGGTCGGTATCTGATAAATGAGCTCCGCCTGTTATGCTTACATTATTACCAATATGACAGTCTTTATCTACAATGGCATTTTCAATTTTACAATTTTCGCCTATTCCCAATTTCGGGACTCCTTTTTCTATTGCATGTGCCATTTCCATAATTGTTTCGTAATAATCGCTGCCCATGATATAAGAACTGGTGATCTCAGTGCCTTTTCCGATCCTGGTTCTTATACCAATGACACTGCTGATAATTCTTGATGCATCAATAATTGAACCTTCGGCCAATATACTGTTTTCAATATGTGTATTACCGATCTTTAACGGAGGCAACATACGTGCACGGCTGAAAATGGCTTTTGTATTATCAAACAGATTAAATGGAGGTATCTCTAATGTTAATGCAAGGTTTGCTTCATAAAAAGAATAAATGTTTCCTATATCTGTCCAATAACCATCATACTGGAAACTAACCACCTTCTTGTTATTAATGGAATCAGGAATGATCTCTTTGCCAAAATCTGTGGCTTCTTTTTTATCTACCAGCAATTGATTGAACAAAAACTCACGGTTAAAAATATAAATACCCATTGATGCAAGATATTTACGTCCCTGCAATTTCATTACATCTCCTGTATCACTTTCCCAAACAGGCAGTAATTCTTTTGAGGGTTTTTCAATAAATGAAGTAATGAGGTTTTGTTCATTTGTTTTTAAAATGCCAAACTCAGGCGCTTCCCTGTCTCCAACAGGTATCGTGGCAATTGAAATATCTGCCCCTTTATCAATATGGTTTTTGAACATATCTCCGAAGTCCATTTGATATAACTGATCGCCGCTTAAAATCAAAACATAATCGAAATCATTATTCTGGATATGCTTTAAAGATTGTCTTACGGCATCAGCAGTTCCCTGGAACCATCCCAGGCTGTCGGGTGTTTGCTCTGCAGCCAGTATATCTACAAACCCGCTGCTGAACTGACTGAACTGGTATGCATTTTTAATATGCTTATTTAAAGAGGCTGAGTTATACTGGGTTAATACAAACATCCGGTTGATATTTGAATTGATACAATTTGAAATGGGAATATCAACCAACCGGTATTTTCCACCAATAGGTACCGCGGGTTTACTTCGTGTGGATGTTAATGGATATAAGCGGCTGCCTGCACCGCCTCCCAGAATAACGGCAATTACTGATTTACTGATCATATAGTTGTTATTGTTTGTGGTATACTGATATACAAGTTAATGTATTTTTCTGCACTGATTTCCCAACTGTTATCAATCATCATGATCTGTTTTCTGATAGCTGTCAGTTTTTCTTTATCATCATATAATTCAACGGCGCGGTGTATTGAATAAGTTATATCCCAAACACTGGCATGATTAAATCGTATCCCATAACCATTGGGTTCGCCAAAATCGATCACGGTGTCTTTTAAGCCGCCAATGCTGCGTACAATGGGTATGGTGCCATACCGCATGGCATACATCTGGTTCAGGCCACATGGCTCTACCCTGCTGGGCATCAGAATAAAATCGGCACCGGCATACATCTGGTGTGATAATTTTTCATTATACCCGATCCTGGAATTATAATATCCTGCAAAGCTGCCCGTTAAACCGGCCAATTGTTCTTCTACAGCCGGATCACCACTTCCCAAAATTAAAAAATTCATTTTGTTTCCCAGCTGATGTAATGAATCTGAAATTGCCTGTGGTAAAAGGTCTGCGGCTTTTTCGCCAACCAATCTTCCGATATAAATAAACAAAGGCTGTTTTACATCAAGTTTAAAATCTTTACACAGTTTTTTCTTATTCAGCAGTTTGCCTGCTTCAGCTTCTTTTATTGAAAAATTATCCAGGATATACGTATCGGTTTCAGGGTTCCAGACAATGGTATCAATACCATTTAATATTCCGGTGCATTTTCTATATTCCAGGGCAAATAACTGTTCCAAACCATTTGCATCAATAAAAAGCTCATCCATATAACTGGGGCTCACTGTGGTAACCCGGTCGGCACATTTTACAGCACATGCCAGGGGATTGATCATATTATTCCAATCGAGTAATCCCCCCTGCCAGGTATCCCAGTCAGGTATATAATTACTTTTATCCCAACTCATCCATCCCTGGTATTGTCCGTTGTGGATGGTTAGTACAGTGGAAATGGATGCTAAATGCTGATATGTATAACAATAACGCATCATAAAGGGAATAAGGCCGGTATGATGATCGTGTACATGCACAACATCCGGTTTATGTTCCCAATGTGCCAGCCAGTCTACTACTGCGATCTGAAAAGCAGTGAACCTTTCGGAATCATCATCATAACTGTAAATATTTTCACGGTCTAATAATCCATAAATATCTACGCAGTATAAATCAAAATTGAGTTTATTTGTTTTTTCTTTAATGATCGTATACTCAAAATGCCTGTTACCCATCATAAAACCCCCTTTATGCTCCACCGTCCATTCATGTTCATACAAAAATTTAGTACGGTGCATTGGCACAACTACTTTAGCAATATGCCCAAGCTGTTGCTGGTATTTGGGCAAGGTTCCTACTACATCAGCAAGCCCACCCGCTTTTGCATATGGATAACATTCTGCACTAACATGTAAAATTTCCATTTATTAGTTTTATCGCTGATAAATTTACCAATCATTTTGTTGTTAACCAATTTGTAATTAATATTTTTCATAATGATTATTTTATTCTATTTTCATCAGCCTAAAACCAACTATATGCCAACTGAACAAAACGATGTAACAAGCAATTTGAAAACCCCGGCTTTATTGCCTACTAATTATGGAGCCTTAACCAATCTGGTTATTGTATTCTTCTTTTGGGGTTTTATTGCAGCCTCTAACAGTATATTTATTCCGTTTTGTAAAACTCATTTTAATTTAAATCAATTCCAATCACAGTTAATTGGCTCTGCGTTTTACGGCGCTTATTTTATTGGATCTCTTATTTTATTTATTTCATCTAATTTTTTAGGAAAAGACCTTTTAAATAAGATTGGCTACAAAAAAGGAATTATTTATGGATTACTGATATCAGTTGTAGGTGCCCTTTTAATAATACCTTCTGCAAATGCCGAATCGTTCCCAGCCATATTAGCATCATTTTTTGTTGTAGCATTAGGTTTTTCTTTACAACAAACGGCAGCACAACCCTTTGCTATTTCTCTGGGAGATCCTTCAACAGGATCTCATCGTTTGAATTTGGGCGGAAGTATAAACTCTTTAGGAACAACATTAGGCCCCATTATTGTTAGTTTTTTCCTTTTTGGAAAAGTAGGGGCAACAGATGTAGTTGTTACCGTAACTAATATTAATACTTTGTACTTAATTGTTGCCGGCGTATTTGCTGCAGTTGCCATTTTCTTTGCGATCTCAAAATTGCCCGATGGTAAAAACGATGAAAAATTTGAAAAAGCAAATAAAGCCGCTGCATCACTTTCCATTATGACAGCAGTGATCATTGGAATTATTATAATTGGCCAATTTACAGAAATCCCTAAAACAGTTTTACTATTAGCCATATTCCTTATTGTAATCGGCATTCTATTTTATTCCAATACCCATGCAAATAAATCAGGAGATGGATGGGGTGCCATGAAATATGAACAATTGATTTATGGAATGATCGGAATTTTTGTATATGTAGGTGTGGAAGTTACCATTGACAACAATTTTGGAGCCCTTCTTAAAACACCTGGCTATCTTACGATCGATGGTTTAGACGAAAGTAAAATATCAAAATACGTTTCCCTTTACTGGGGGAGTTTAATGATAGGTAGATGGACAGGGGCTATAAGCGTTTTTAACTTATCCAAAAAAGTTAAACAAATCCTGATGTTTATTGTGCCTTTTATAGCATTAGCTATCATTTTGTTTGTAAATCATTTAAATGGAAGTGATATAAGTGATCTGTATTTATACGCCATTTGTGTTGCAGTTGCAATTGCAGGATTTTATTTTGGTCAGGAAAAACCAGTTAAAACACTTGTCACAGTTTCTTTATTAGCCGCTGCTTCCATGCTGATAGGCGTATTTACAAACGGCATTGTTTCAGTTTATGCATTTATGGCTGGAGGATTGTTCTGTTCTGTAATGTGGCCCTGCATTTTTTCTCTTAGTGTTGGTGGTCTTGGTAAATATACATCCCAGGGATCAGCATTTTTAATTATGATGATTTTAGGAGGTGCCATAATTCCGCCATTACAGGGGGCAATTGGAGATATTGGCTCTGTAGGATTCCATAATTCTTACTTACTGGCAGCAGTGTGCTTTTTATTCCTTGCATGGCTTGCTATTAAACTAAAAGCAATATTACATAAACAGGGATTGGATTTTGATGAACAAATCGGAGGTTCTCATTAAAACAGAATTATGAGTCAAAAAGATAAATTTGCAATAGGAATTGATATTGGCGGCACTACAACCAAATTTGGTATTGTAAACAGTTCCGGAAAAATTCTGGAACAGGATCGTATTCCCAGCAATGAGCATGATGTTGTTGAAGATTTTATTGATGACCTGTATGTTAAATTAATGCCCATGATTGAAAGGGCCGGTGGCGTTAAACAATTTGCCGGTATTGGTATAGGCGCTCCAAACGGGAATATTTACACCGGTACCATTGAATATGCACCCAATTTAAAATGGAAGGGAATCATACCGATTGCTGATCTTATAAAAAAGAAATTCAAACTTAAAGCAAAACTTACCAATGATGCCAATGCAGCTGCTATTGGTGAGATGATGTATGGTGCCTGTAAAAACATGAAACATTTTATTACCATCACCCTGGGAACCGGTGTTGGCAGTGGAATTGTAATTGATGGAAAGATTGTGGTAGGGCATGATGGATTTGCAGGTGAATTAGGCCATACCATCATCAGACCCGGCGGCAGGTTACATAAAAGTACCGGCATGCTGGGTAGCCTGGAATCTTATGCATCAGCAACCGGAGTGCGTGAAACAGCGATTGAAATGCTTACCAAACATCCTGAAGAACCCAGCCTGTTACGCAACTATACAATTAATGAACTTACCAGTGAAACTGTATATGAATGCGCCATGCAGGGAGATAATATTGCCAATGATATTTTTGAATTTACAGGACAGATACTTGGAGAATCACTGGCGAATTTTGTGATGTTCTCCTCACCTGCTGTTATTGTATTGTTTGGGGGACTTACAAAGGCCGGTAGCTTGTTGTTAACGCCAACCAAAAAACATATGGAAGCAAACCTCCTGCCTATTTTTCAGAACAAAGTGAAATTGATATTTAGTGAATTAAAAGAATCGGATGCAGCCATTTTGGGAGCCAGTGCATTGGTTTGGGAAATGAAAGGCTGACTTAAAAAATAAAAAAATAAAAAAATAAAGCCCTCGGCCGAGGGCTTTTATAATGGATATAGAATTTTCGTAGGTTTTATTTGATTTTTAAAACGGGCCTAAGTTTATAATCCCCGGATCCTTCTTTCTTAACTGATAATCCGGCATCAAAATCAATAATTATTGTTTCTAAAGTTTCCTGAAGCTTTTTATTTACTTTAATCTTTAATCCCGATTCGGAACCACCTGGAATAACCAGCGGATAAACCATACCTGCATCTTTAATGGTATTGTTTGGTCCAAGTATAAAACGGATCTCTTTAATGATCTGGGTGGGAAATGCCCCGGTTGCCAATAACGTGTCAACACCGTTTTGAAGGGCCAGTAAATCATAAATGCCCGGGTAGGTTATCAAGGTGATCCAGCCCCCATTGGTTAAAGTTGAATCATCAGAAAATTTTACTTTTACTTCCCTTATATCAACATTAACTTCATCAAAAATTGTTGGCGCATCGGTTAAACGAACATGCAGCGTCGACATTGCCGTAGTTCCAGCTTCGGTACTGTTATCTTTACTGCACGATATGAAAACAACAGCCAGGGAGCAAACAAGTATTGATAAAATAAAAAATATCTTTTTCAAAGTCATTTCAATTACATTATTTTAAGTAATGAAAATCATGCCAACACTTTAAAATGTGAAAAAGTAACATATTATGTGGATAAAATCCGTGCAATTTCCGAAATCTTGAATGATCTATTTTTTATTAATCATAAAAACAGCCGGAACCGGCCGCTCCCCTGTCTTATCACTTGGCTTAATTGTTTCTTTCCCATTTACAAGCATACAACTGCTGCCACCTCCATCTAAGTTCAAAGCCTCAACACAACCTGCATCAATTAACAATTTTGCCTGTTGCCCTAGTGTGGCACCTTCAGCAATGCCTGGGAAACGCCCCTGTATGACCATTATTATGAGATAACCATCATTTGTATAACCCATACCTGTTCGGGGATGTTTATCGTTGATGGCTTTACCGGTGAATTTTAATTCTTCTTCATTGGTTATTTTTACTTTACCATTTTGAACAAGTACCGGGCCACCACCAATGGCAGTTCTTATTTTCCATTTTTTTAAAGAAGCTGACATTGAAGCTGTTCCGATTGAAGTAGCATAAGTGTAATAAACAAGGTCATGAGTGATTGCTGAATCTTTAAGGGCAGCCAATTCCCATTGACTTGCATAAGGAGAATTTTTTGAAGAATCTGTATAAAGCCATGCCACATCTGCATTGCGTTTTTTGCTAATGCCCAATGCGCTCCCAAATGGATGCCTGTACTGAAAAGTATCCTTCCCCTTCATAGGTATAGTATGTACATTATATCCCAATTGCCTACCCTCTTTTATTACCACATTCAAATTTTGGTTGGTGGAAAAACTGAAAAAAGTCCCATTCACAACCAGCAATGGTTTTTCATTCTTTTGGTAAAACTGAAAAGGAGTTAACCGCCTGCCAAGCGTTGTATCAGTTGTAAAATCAAGTGCTCTGTCTTTCAGCTTTGCTTTTACATAAAAAGCAATAAATGGTTTGCCATCTACAGAATCAGTTGTTTTAAAAATTTGCACTGTTGCAGGCAAGGGGCCAAAAGCAGTATCAACATTGATCCATTTAACCTGAGCAAAAGAAACGGTAGTTATTAAAATACAAACAGCCAGTAATAAACCGGCTGGTACAAATTTTTTATATGATTTGCTCTTCAGCATTAGCTCATGAATTTAATACCTCTAAACTCCTAACTCAAGACTCCTAACTCTTCTCCACCATCCACTTACTTTTTCCATAACCCGGTATCACATGCTTTTCTGAATGATAGGACGAACGAACCAATGGCCCGCTTTCTACATAATCAAAACCCAGTTGGTAACCCATTTCCCTGAAAGCTGCAAACTCATCAGGATGTACAAACCGGGCAACCGGCAAATGCTTTTTTGTGGGTTGCAGGTATTGGCCAATAGTAACTACATCAACTTGATTTGCGTACAGGTCTTTAAGTGTTTGTATTACTTCTTCTTTTTTTTCTCCAAGGCCCAGCATGATCCCGCTTTTGGTACGCATACCGCCTTCCTTTAAGATCTTCAGTGTTTCCATGCTCTGCCAATATTTCGCCTGTATACGCACCTGGCGGGTTAATCGTTCCGTGGTTTCAATATTATGGCTTACTACTTCAGGAGCAGCATCAATAACCCGCTTTATATTTTCCCGGTTAGCTTTAAAATCGGGTATAAGTGTTTCTAATGTTGTTGCAGGATTTAAAGCTTTGACCGCCTGTATGGTATTGTACCATATTATACTGCCGGCATCTTTTAATTCATCCCGGTCAACCGATGTAATTACAGCATGCTTAACTTTCATCAGGTTAATGGCTTCGGCCACACGTTGCGGCTCATCCCAATCCACTTCCAAAGGCCTTCCGGTAGCTACATTACAAAATCCACAGCTCCGTGTACAAATATTTCCAAGAATCATAAATGTTGCTGTGCCTTCACCCCAGCATTCACCCATGTTAGGGCAATTGCCACTTTCGCAAATAGTATGTAGTTTATGGTTATCAACCAGTTTCCGAACATGCCGGTATTCTTCACCAATAGGCAATTTAACCCGCAGCCAATCCGGTTTCTTTGTCCCGGTAGCAACCGCGGCCTGTTCACTAATTCCATCTAATACGGGTAATGCTGTCATACAAGGAAATTCTGATTTCAGGTTTTATTTTCTTTTTCCGAATTCTACAGCGAAAAATGCAGATAGAAAAAATTGATGCTGTTTATTGTCAAACATTTGTGGGATTTTTTTGGCATAAAATTCAGCCGTTATGCCTACTTCTATTGCAGATACCAGTTCATTATAACGTCCATAATCAAACCGAACAGCCGGTTTTACATAAAGGCCGGGGGTCAATTTTAAATGGTTCCAGCCTTTAAATAAACCAGGTCCCGAAGGCTGCAGGTTTATAGCATTAATAAACAATAACTTATCCGGTGAATCATAGCGTACGAACCTTCGCCCCGTTGAATCATTAACTTCTATCTGGTAAGCCCTGAGCAATCCAAGGCTGATACCGCCACCCAGGTTCCCGGTGATCATCACTCCGTTCTTATTACTTTTATTACCCAGCAAAAATTGTTTCTGCACACCTAATTTTATGGGGTAAAAGAAATTTATTTTACCGTAAATAAAAGGAATATTGGACGCTATAAAATTGCTCTGCTTTTCCTCTTTCTGATGTTTGCGTTCACCGATCTCCAACTGATACAGGGTAGCTTTTCTTATTGATTTTGTATATCCTTTTTCAAAGAAAAAACCATATCCGTCTGATTGCAGTTTAATTCCAAAAAGAAAATGTTTTTTGTAGGCAATTACACCTTCTTCTTCTGCTTTGATCAGGGCATTAATACGTTCGCGTTTTACTTCCTTACGGGTTTTCTTAACTGGTTTTGTTGTTTCCTGTGCAAAGGCAGCCATACAAAATAGTACTGCGGCTAAAAGAATTAATGTTTGCTTCATGTAAACTGTTTACTATCGTAAATTTATGCAAAAATACTATCTGGAGTTTAAAGATGATACATTTGCCGTAATAACTGCTGCATATTTATGCTGTATTAACCATAAAAACTTTAAATTTTAACAAATGACTGCATCAATTGTTTATAAAGGGCACCTCCGCTGTGTTTGTACTCATATTCAAAGTGGTACGGTTATAGAAACCGATGCACCAACTGATAACAGGGGAAAGGGTGAGCGGTTTAGTCCTACTGATACCTTATGTGTTGCCCTGGCAACCTGTATAGTAACTACCATGGCCTTAAAAGCCGATGATATGCAGATTGCATTAGCAGGTACCTCAATTGCCGTTACCAAATTTATGCTGAGCGATCCCAGAAGGATTGGCAAAGTTGCTATTATATTAACATTTCCATCATCCATACCAATCAGCGATAAAGACAGGATCATTTTAAAACGGGTAGGTGATAACTGCCCTGTTGCTAAAAGCCTTCATCCGGATTTAGAAGTAACAATTGAATATCATTGGGGCCCACGTTAATAACTCTATTCAACAGGAAGGCAATACCCTGATATTTTTAAATTATTGCCAACTTCACGGTCATCCTGTGCATCAATTTTTTTATTTCTTTAAACCATCGGCAGGTCTGTAGCGGCTGTTCTTTTTAATAACTTATTGCCAATACTGCAATCCAGGCATCGCTTTTTATTACAGTATTCATTTTTTAACTGAATAAATGCCTGCGAATCAAATGCCGTTTTATTAATAACCTGTAACCGTTTAAATCCATTCGTAATGTTATTTTTTTCAGCCCCGATCTGTTCCATCCAGGCCAGTGCTTTATCCTTGTACTTATTTTCGTTGTGATAATGCCCATAGGCAAAAAGCAGTGGAATGACCGTGTTGATAAGTACGTTTTCGATCATCTGGCTGCCAAGTGTTTTCTTTTTATAAGCAGTTGTTTCATCAAATACATAATGGTAATGCCAGTAATCATTTGAAGTAACCTGCAGCAGCTCTTTCACTGTTTTTATATCTGTGCTATCTTTTATTTTTGAAAAGAGGTGTACACTTTTATGAACCAGCATGGCTAGTTGTGCAAGCCGCACCGTTGGAAAATTAGAAGGCCGCATCCTTAAGAAAATAATTGAACCCTGAATCTTTTGCAGTTTGTATTTATTTTTTAGAAACCGGTATTCCCGTTGCAATAATTCTGGATAATCCTCAGTAAAATTCCCATCCAGTAATCCTGCCTGACCAAATAGTAAAGCTTCGGTCTGATGGATCTGATCTTTATGCTTTGCCAGGATATTAACCGGGATGGACCGGGCTATTTTTTCAAAAGCAATACTATTCAGTTTAATACCGAAGTTGCCGGCCATTAACCACCATAATGTTTCTTCCCAATGATCATTGTTTTTTTTCAGGTATTCAAAAATTAAACATGTTTTTGTTTGTAACCGTTCTACCAGTAATCTCTCTTTCCAGGATTGCCAGGTTATTTCATGAACCAGGTGAATATTTTTTTCGCAGGGAATGAAAGAATCTGCATTCATTAACTCATCATATTTGTTTAACAGTATTTTAGAAACCTTATCCTGCAGGATCAAAGTGGAGAAGGGTAATTTCAAATCTGTATCCTTTTGCCAAACTACATGCAGGATGACATTTTTATAATTCTTATCACTGCTGTGTTTATGATTTTTCCATTCGGATGAATTTA
Organism: Chitinophagaceae bacterium; assembly: GCA_031413755.1. GTDB lineage: Bacteria > Bacteroidota > Bacteroidia > Chitinophagales > Chitinophagaceae > Ferruginibacter. The sequence continues at coordinate 10,093 of JANOFR010000087.1, read as the reverse complement.
TATGGAGTTCAATACTGCCTGCCCAGGTTGTAGTTCCTATTTTAATTTTAGCATCAGTAAAATCGGGGCCCTGGTTGTTATTGCAGGTGCCGGGATGAATGATCTGCAAGAACTCTTCTTCATCTGTCAGCAGATCTTTGGTATTAAAGTATTGAAATTGCCATATATATTGAAGCAGCCGTTCAGTCACAGGGAAGTTGATTAATTACAACTAAAATACAACAGTTAATTCAGGTTTACAAATTTTGCAAAGCCTGCACTACCCGGCTCACCGGCAAACCCATTACATTGTAAAAATCGCCTTTTACCCACTTAATGCCTACAACGCCGATCCATTCCTGGATAGCATAAGCCCCGGCTTTGTCGAAAGGTTTATATTGATCTACATAAAATTCAATCTGTGCCAAACTCAGTTCATGAAACTGTACTTCTGTTGTTTCTGTAAATGCAAACTCATTTTCATTATGTAAAATGACAACCCCTGTGATCACATGATGTTGCTTACCGGAAAGTTTTGATAAGATCTCAATAGCCTCATTTCTGTCCTTAGGCTTACCAATAATTTGATCCTGTAAAACAACCATGGTATCCGCTGCAAGAATGGGGATAGGTGTTTTGCCGGCTTTAATAATTGCCAAAGCTTTATTCCTGGCAATATGAATGGCTATTTCCTCAATCGGTAAATTTTCGGGATAAGACTCGTCGGTTTCTTTTACCAAGACCTCAAAAGGTATTTCCGCCCATTCCAGTAATTGTTTGCGGCGGGGTGATTGAGAAGCTAAAATTATTTTTTGCATCAGTAAGAATACAGAAAAATATTATGAATAAATTTTAAAAAACAGCATGGATAAAATACCCGCAAACATAACATATTTAATGGCTGAACTTAATTTGTGATAATCGGAAGCCACCTGTGCTTTAAAAAGATTCAGTAATATCCATATTAATGGAACAATGATCAGGAGTATACAGTATACAGCACTCCAGAACCAGCCCAATTGCAAAGCATATACCTGTACTACACTTAATGTACCCATTAAAACAATAAGCCATACTGCAACAAATACTTTGCTTGCAGGAACACCCCAAACGATGGGTATTGTTTTACATTGATGCCTGGCATCGCCTTCCATATCTTCCAGGTCTTTTACTACTTCCCGGATAAGTGATATAACAAATGCAAAGCCTGCATAAAGCAGGGAGATACGGATAAAGCGGTAATTATAAGCATCAAAATAAGCAGCGTCACATGAACTGCAGTACAAAGAATTATAATAACAGAAAAAGACAACCAGGATCACCCAGGCGGTTAAAGCTGAAATGAGCACATTGCCTATAATTAATTTCTTTTTCAGGGTGATGGAATAACCAAACAATAAAAAAACGCAGAGGGCATTTGAAAAACCGATCCAAAATGTTTTCGAATTAAAATCTATATAAAAACTGATTACTATCCCGGCAAGAGAAAATACAATATGCTGAACTATTGCCCATCTTCTTTTAATAACCTTATCAATAACCATTTTTTCAGGCTTATTGACCAGGTCAATATTCAGATCAAAATAATCGTTGATGATATACCCGGCAGCAGCAATTAATACAGATGCCGCGATGAGCAAAAGAAAATTTATTCTTTCAAATTGTGTGTAGATGCCCTTACTGAATAAAGGTTGTACCAGGGAAAAATAAAATAAGACCTGGGTTATTACTATAAAAACCAGGTTTGGCCATCGAACCAGACGAAAAAATGCAGCTAGTAATTTCATGAAATGTTTCAGCAACGAAAATAAGCATAGAAAATGTAATCCGGAGAAATTACCTGGAACTTAGCATGGTATCCAGATCCCAATGGTTATTTAATTTTAAAACTTTTTCAATAACATCCCTGGCACAACCCTTACCTCCCCCCATTGGAGAAATATAATGAGACAGCTGTTTTATTTCTGCAACAGCATCTGCCGGACAACAGGCCAAACCTGTCAATTGCATCGAGGTATAATCGGGAATATCATCTCCCATAAATAAAACCTCGTTCCAGTTCAGCTCATGTTCTGTAACATATCCCAGCAGTTTTTCTTTTTTGTTTTCTATTTTCAAAAAGCAATCTTTTACACCCAGCTTTTCAAGCCTGACTTTAACAGCATCGGATGTTCCCCCGGAAATGATAACAACCCTGTACCCTTTCTTTACCGCCAGCTGAAGGGCATATCCATCCTTAATATTCATCTGCCTTGCCATTTGTCCATCATTCAAAATTAACAGGTTACTGTCGGTTAATACCCCGTCAACATCAAAAACAAATGTTTTAATAATCTTAAATTTTTCTAGAATGTTCATGCCCCTGTCCCCTGAGGGGGAACTTAGATTTAGTGTTTAAAATTTAATTTAAGCAGGATAATTACTTTAAAATTAAGCAACATCTTCATAATTCTTTGTGTTTACCCTCCTTTAGGGGATGGGGGTTGGTTATCACGCCATTCATAAACCCAGGAACTTTGTATCATCTCTAAATGGCCTTCAGTACTTTCATCCGCTTTACCATCAAATCCGGGGATTTCCAAAACCCATTTGTGAAGATCAGTGAACCTGATGCGGTAAATTTTACTTTCGCCGAAATCATTGCCAAACCTTTCATAAAGTTTCATTGCAATATCTTCATAATTGTTCCAATGAATGGGAGGTTCAAAAGTCATAATGTATTAATTTATTGTTTTTGAGATTTGGTGTTTGATTGATGAACTGATTTATAAAACGGGCATTGACTATTCCAGTTCACAAATTACCAGATCTTCGGTTTATTTTATTCTCCCAAAAATTGAGTTTGATCAGGTAAAGTAACAGTAATTTCTCCTTCACCCGCCTGCAATACACACTGGCAACCTAATCTTGAATTTATGCGGGGGTTAACAGCCCTGTCAATGAAATCCTCTTCCTTATCACTTAATTCTTCTAAAAACTGTTCGCCCTGTGCTACATAAATATGACAGGTGCTGCAGGCACATACACCCCCACAATTATGGTGCAACTCAATATCATTTTTTAAAGCAACCTCCAGTATAGACTGATCAGGGGCAATTCCGGTTAAAGTTACCGGTTCCAGACCTTTTTGTTCAAACTTAAAATTGATTGTATACATATTACCGCAAATTTCGGTTTGCAAACCTATTTTAAATTACTAATTAAGGAAAATAAAGATTTTTTACAGAATTATGTATATGGATCCGTACAGGAATATTTGTAAAGTAAAAAAGGTTTTACTAATTTTCACTTCAATTCATAATTATTATTCCATTACTGATGAAAAAATTACCCCCGTTTTTATACTGTAAAACGCTTATTCTTTTCAGTATTTTATTTTTTTCATGTAATGAGCGTTCCGTTAAAGAAACAGATACAGTTAAAGCTGATACCGGAAAAGCGGTGGTAAAGAAACCCGTAAAACCTGAACCCGAACTAAAATATAAGCGACCTCCAATAATTAATATTGTAGATACAGTTGCCCCCAAAAGGATAATTGTTTTCTGCAAAGACAGTGCGGCATCTTTTGAGCGGATAAGTTTGAAACTCGGAAAAATATACGGTTCAAAACTTGCTGACTATATTAAAAAGAGCAATATTAAAATGGCCGGTGCCCCTATGGCGTGGTATAAAAAACATAAAGCACCCTATTTTTTTGAAGCAGGAATTCCGGTCAACAAAAAATCATCGAAATCTGCTGCTGGTGTTCAAATCAGGGAGATCAGGGCAGGCAATGTTATTGTGGCACATTTTTATGGCCCTTACGAACTTGTGCCGCAGGGTTATGATGCCATCAGAGAATGGATGAAAGAGAATAAAAAAATTCCGGCGGGCCCTCCCTATGAGATGTATGTAACAGATCCGGTTGATAAACAGGGAAAACCAATTGACCCTTATAAAATTCAGACAGATATTATTTTCCCGGTAAAATAATATCAGGCGTTCATTATGCTGTCAGTAATCTTCAGATACATATATTTCAGCCGGGGATGTTCAGATAATATCCTTAAGTGTTTATCTAAGGTAAAAATATCATTTCTGATAGCCGGCCCGGTTTGCATTTTGCCCGGCGAAAGGTTTTTTAAACGGGCAGCGGTCTCATTAATTAAAGGGATAAGCAATTTGAAATTCACATGTTCCTGTTCACAAAATTCTTCAGTAAGCGCATATAAATGATTGGTGAAATTGCTTACAATTACTGCAGCTACATGAAACTTCAGCCTTTCATCATCTGATGCTTTAATAACAGTTGCTGAAATTGTTTTTGCAAAATCCGATGTAAGCGTAATTATCTCTTCCGAATTTCCATCTACCAAAAAAGGAATATCATGCGGATAATCCATCTCCTTTAGAAGGCTCTGCATAGGATAGAGAACACCATAATTAGTTGATATATCTTTTAATACTTCCCTGGGTACCGAACCTGCTGTATGTAAAACGGGTTTATTGCCAAGGTTAAATGATTTTTCAAGTGAATAAAGTGCCCCATCGTTGATGGCTACCAGGTATATGGATGCATTTTTATCGATATCATTTAAATCATCAGAAAAATTGCAATGCAGTTCATTTGCCAATATCTTTGCATGCGAGGCATTGCGGCTGACGACCTGAATTATTTCGTGATTATTATTTTTTAATATCCGGCCCAATACTGAAGCAACATTTCCAGAACCAATTAGAACAACTCTCATAGATATCTGTTAAAATATGAAACTCTTGCAAAGATTAGGAATTGGTTACATACAAACAAAATTTAAGTTGTTAACAGTAATTTCCAAACGAAAAGCTGCCGAAAAGGCTTTTATTATTTTTGGCACCCCTTTTATAAAATCAAAAAGTAAAGAGCCCTTGAAAAATGCTGAAACGGTTCATCTTTTTCTAAATAACCAAAATGTTACCGGCTACAGGTGGAACCATCCTCAATCTAAAAAAGCATTGATCCTTCATGGATTTGGATCGGCTGCACATAAATTTGAAAATTATGCTACACGCCTGGCCGAAAAAGGATATGAGGTACTTGCCTTTGATGCACCTGCCCATGGCGAAAGTGATGGCACAACAACAAATGCCATTGAATACAGCCAAATGATTAAAAATGTTATAGAACAATACGGGCATGTTCAAAGTTTTATAGCTCATTCTTTTGGCGGCATTTCCTTAAGCCTGGCATTGGAAGAAACAGAGCATGATGAAACTACAAAAGTTGTGTTTATAGCGCCTGCAACAGAAACTACTTCGGCAGTTGACGGCGCATTTTCTATGCTTAAATTAAAAAGTAAATCAGTCAGAAATGAATTTGATAAGATTGTGCTTGAAGTCAGCGGCAAAAAAACAGAATGGTTTTCTATGCGCAGGGCTATGCATAATATTAATGCATCCATACTTTGGATCCATGATGAAGAAGATGATATAACCCCCTGGGCCGATGCACTAAAAGTAAAAGAAGACAACCATTCCAATATTAATTTCGTACTTACAAAAGGGCTTGGTCATCGTAAAATTTATCATGATCCGGAGATAAAAAACAGGGTGATTGATTTCCTCTGATTTGGTTATTTTGCAGCCATTGCGCAGAAGATTTATTTTGATTTTTCAATTTTAAAGTAATATTGCAGTAGGGGTTGCCTTATATCTCTTGGGTAATCTTCAATAAAATGTCAGGGTTTAAATAATCAGCAAAACGAAGTTGTAAATCAGTACCACAGCTAGTTACAAAAGAAATTTAAGGATTAATTATGGCTAAAAATCTGTTAATAGTTGAGTCTCCTGCAAAAGCGAAAACCATTGAAGCGATTTTGGGAAAAGACTTTGAAGTGAAGAGTTGCTTCGGTCATATCCGTGACCTGCAAAAGAATGATATGGGCATTGATGTAAACAATAATTTTAAGCCAACATACATTGTACCTCCTGAAAAGGAAAAAGTAGTTAAAGAATTAAAAAGCATTGCAAAAAAAAGTGAAGTGGTTTGGCTGGCATCGGATGAGGACCGTGAAGGAGAAAGTATCAGCTGGCATCTGGCAGAAGTATTGGGATTGGATACAAAAACGACCAAGCGGATAGTCTTTCATGAAATTACGAAACCGGCTATTCTGTCTGCTGTTCAAAATCCACGTACCATTGATATGAACCTTGTAGATGCACAACAGGCGAGAAGAATTGTTGACAGGATAGTAGGTTTTGAACTGAGTCCCGTTTTATGGAGAAAGATCGGTATGCAGGGAGGTTTAAGTGCGGGCAGGGTTCAAAGTGTGGCTGTAAAATTAATTGTTGAAAAAGAAAGGGAGATTAATCAATTTACAGCAGTAAGCAGTTTTAAGCTGGAAGCTTTATTTACGGCAACAGATCTGAATAAAAGAAGTGTAACCTTTAAAGCAGAGGGTAATAAATATAATAAAGAGGAAGATGCAGAAAAGTTTTTACAAAGTTGCATAGGTGCTCAATACACAGTAAAAGATATCCAGGTAAGGCCGGGCAAACGTACACCTGCAGCACCTTTTACCACCTCTACCCTGCAGCAGGAAGCAAGCCGTAAACTCGGTTATGGCGTTTCAAAAACCATGTTACTTGCTCAAAAATTATACGAAAGCGGTCAGATAACTTATATGCGTACCGATAGCGTTAATTTGGGTGAAACAGCTATGAATGCCATTACAAATGAAATAAACAGCAGCTTTGGTGATAAATACCTGCAGGTTCGTAAATACAAAAATAAAAATGAAAGTGCACAGGAGGCCCATGAAGCTATACGGCCTACTTATATGGAAAATAAGTCAGTGGCTGACCTTGATCTAAACAGGTTATACGAGCTGATCTGGAAACGAACCATTGCATCGCAGATGAGTGATGCTGAACTGGAAAAAACCACGGCAAAAATAAATATCAGTACCAATAATGAAGAGCTGACCGCAACCGGTGAGGTTCTAAAATTTGATGGTTTCTTAAAAGTTTATCTGGAAAGTACTGATGAAGATGAAGAAAGTGATCTTGGCGATGAAAGCCGTTTACCCAATTTAACGGTTGGACAGGTTTTGGAATTTGAAAAAATGACCGCCACAGAAAGATTTACCAAACATGCTGCCCGCTACACAGAAGCTTCGCTGGTAAAGAAACTGGAAGAACTGGGCATAGGCCGTCCGAGTACCTACGCCCCTACTATTTCAACTATTGTAAAGCGGAATTATGTTGAGAAAAAAGATAAAGATGCCGTGAAAAGAGATTTTCGCATTTTAAGACTGCAGAAAGATGAGATTAAAAAAATAACAGAACAGGAAAATACCGGTGCCGAAAAATCAAAATTATTTCCTACCGACCTGGGATTGGTGGTTACCGATTTTTTAAGTCTGCATTTTGATAAAGTAATGGACTACTCTTTTACGGCTGAAATTGAAAAGGAATTTGATGAAATAGCTGATGGCAAAATTAAGTGGAATAAGATGGTAGGTGATTTTTACACCCCGTTTCACAATGGTGTTGAACATACTTTGGAAAATGCCGATCGTGCTGTTGGAGAAAGAATTTTAGGTAAAGATGAATCAGGTAAAACTATTATGGCAAGAATGGGCCGCTATGGGCCAATGGTGCAGATCGGTTTACCTGATGATGAAGAAAAGCCACGTTATGCAAAACTAAAACCCTCTCAAAGTATTGAAACCATTACACTTGAAGAGGCACATGAACTTTTTAAATTAGGGACTCCGCTGGGCGAGCATGAAGGGTTGGAAATATCTGTTAATATTGGCCGCTTTGGCCCTTATGTAAAGTTTGGCGATCAGTTTATTTCAATACCCAAGGGTGAGGAACCTTCAACTGTTGACTTTGGAAGAGCCCTTGAGATCATCAATGCTAAAAAAATAGAAGATGCCCCCATTGGTTTTTATGAGGAGAAGCCGATTACAAAAGGTAAAGGAAGGTTTGGCCCGTTTATTAAATGGAATGATATGTTTATCAATATTCCAAGAGCCTATCATTTTGACAGCCTGACCCAATCTGATTGTAATGAATTGATTGAAAAGAAAATTGAAAAAGAATCCAACCGTTATATAAAACAATGGCCCGGAGAAAAGATCGCACTTGAAAACGGCCGCTGGGGGCCATTTATACGCTTTGGTAAAAAAATGATCAAATTAACCGGCGGTGGTGCCAACGGAAAATTTACGCCCGAAGAATTAGCGGGCCTTGAACTGGAAGATGTAAAAAAACTGATTATGGCTGTAGAGCCAAAGGCATTTGATAAAAAGACAGCGGTTAAAAAGAAGAAAGTGGTGACCAGGAAAAAATAAATAATTCTTTAACATTAAAAAACCAAAGCACAGACTCAACTGTGCTTTTTATTTTGTCACATCTGTGGAAAATTTTAACTTCTCTGTTAACTCACATTATACGACATTCAACTAAAATATTTTAAAGTTTGAAAGCAAATAAAGAAATAACGGCACTGTTGCATTTAATTGATGATCCGGATGAAGACGTTTATAAAACAGTAAGCGAAAAAATTATTTCTTTAGGAAAGAATATTATCCCAAATCTCGAAAATCTTTGGGAAAATACAGGTAATGAGGATATTCAGGAAAGGATCGAGTTATTAATTCATCGTTTGCATTTCAGGGACCTTACCGATGATTTCACGGAATGGGCAACAAATGATTCAGATTTACTGGAAGGCGCCTTATTGGTTGCACGGTACCATTATCCGGAAATGGATACTACTGTTATTCACCAGGAGATCGAAAAGTTACGTCGCAATGTTTGGCTGGAACTGAATAATTACCTCACCCCTATTGAACAGATAAATATTGTAACCAGCATTTTATATAATTATTATAAACAAAAAGGGGTTGAATTTGCCTATAACAATCCTGATGATTATTTAATTAATAAAACACTGGAGAGTAAAAAAGGAAATGCCTTAAGCAATGGTATCATTTATATTGTTTTGTGCGAACTACTGGATATTCCGGTTAAAGCGATCAATATACCCCGGCAATTTATCATGGCTTATTTTGATCCGCAACATGATTTATTAAATCCTGTTGGTCATGCATCGGAAAAAATTAATTTTTTTATTGACCCGTTAAACGGACAGATGTACAGCCATACTGATGTGGAAGGATATTTTAAACGTATCTCTGTTCCGCCGGTTGCTTCCTATTTCCGGCAACTGAATAATAAACGGATCATTCAGTATTTACTCGAAGAGCTAAGCAAATGTTTTGATAACGACCGAAACAGGTATAAAATGAATGAATTACTTTTACTGGCAAATTTACTGGATGTATGATCTATCATATAGTTAATAAGATAAACTGGCAAAAAGCGGTGCAGGAAGGATTTTATGAGGCTGCATCACTGGCAGCAGAAGGTTTTATACATGCCAGTAAAATACAGCAGGTAGCAGGTGTTTTGGAACGTTATTATAAGGATCAGCAGGATCTGCTGGTCCTGCATATTGATGAGCACAAATTAACATCGCCGTTTACTTATGTCTTCTCTACATCAGTTAATGATGAGTTTCCACATATTTTTGGCAGGTTGAATTTAGATGCAGTAATTAATGTTGAAGCCTTATGATTACATGGGAAGATTTCGAAAAAATTGATATCCGCACAGGAACGGTCCTTGAAGTAAATGATTTTCCAGGTGCCCGGAAACCTGCTTATCAACTCCTTATCGATTTTGGTGAATCAGGTATCAAAAGATCTTCGGCCCAGATAACAACCCTGTACAGCAAAGAAGCATTGATGGGGAAACAGGTTATTGCCGTTTTAAATTTCGATGTAAAACAAATAGGGAATTTTTTCAGCGAATGCCTGGTATTAGGCGTTTATAATGAAAACAATGATGTGGTTTTGTTAGAGCCGTCTCTCCCCGTTAAAAACGGAAGTAAGATCGGATAGAAGCTACAAGCCGCAAGCAGAGGAGTTTCAAGCTACAAGCTGCAAGGGGGCAAATTTTCGTATAAAAGAGTTTTTTATTTATATACCAGCTTTTAACCAGCATGCTTTTCCCTTGTGGCTAATTCCTTGTAGCTCCATTTCATTAGCCGCAAGCTGCAAGCAGAGGAGTTTCAGGCTGCAAG